>JAZDKM010000304.1:0-10204 GCA_043803085.1 Planctomycetota bacterium | reverse complement strand
GGCGGAATCCCCGCGCGGGTGTAGGCGTCGTCCACGACGGGCATGTACCGTTCGAAGAGCCACTGAATGGTGTCGTGATAATCGTTGTTCGGCGGAATGGCCATGAGCTCCGGCTCGGCCTTCCGTTTGGCCAAGGGGCCTTTTTCCACGTATCTCTCCAGATATTTCCAATAGGCGTCACCGGACTCTTTCGCCACGACATGCAGGGATTGCTTGCCGCTGGTGACGTTGCCCTCCTCGATTTTCCCCTTGGGCATGTAACCCGGCCAGCCCCAGTCCTTCTTGACCTCCTCCGGCTCGAAATCATAGAGCACCTTGACGGGCGGAGAGTCCTCTCCGGCGCGTGCAAGACCCGGAAGCAGATTCATTCCGAAAACAACGCCGAGGATCGTGATCCAACGTCGCATAAACCCCTCCTTTGGAAACCACATGGCACTTGTCCCGTTGTGGATCTCCACCCTGGCCCGGACCAAGGCCGTCGTGCGCTTGTCGAGCGCGTCCTGGGCGCGCCCGGCGAGATCCGCGCCCAGCCTGGCCTTCTCGGCCGGGTCAGTCAGGGCTTTCTCGATGAAAATGCGCGCCTCGACTGATCCCGCCGCCTACTTGTTGGGCACGCGCGCGAAACGGACCACCGTAGGCTTCTTGCGGTCGGTCATCCGCTCGTCCCACCAGATCGCCGCGTAGTTCGGCGCCGAAATGATCGGGGAGGCTAGGCGGTTGATGCGGAAGTCCTCCTTGGCCACCAACTCCGACTCGCCCCACTTGCCGTCCTTCCAGCGGCGGCAATGGACCTCGTTGGCCGCCTCCCGGTCACCCTCCTTGACGGCCTTGACGTAAAAGCAGAAAACCGCCTCCCCGCTGGCCGTCAGGATCACGTCGCCGATGTCGCCGGGTTCCAGAGTCTCTTCCTTCCAAGAGTCGCCGTCTTGGACGGCGACCTTGAGGGCGCCGCGCTTCTCGTTTTCGAGCTTGTTGTCGTAGGAGCCGCCCCCGGCCAGGAAGACACGCTCGCCCGCCACGGTGGCCTCAGCCGACCCCGGCGGCGCCATGGGCAGCTTCTGGACCGGCCCCCAGGCCTTGCCGTCGTGCACCTGCCAACCCTCCTTCAGGACCGCCACCTGGCCCTTACAGGGCAGGAGTACCGAGCCAGCCACTGGCGTGCCCGGCCAGGGGAGGATCTCCTTGGGCGGCTGGGGGCGCTGCTCCGGGGGCTTCTTCAGGTCCTCCAGATTGGGCTCGTAGAACGGTCGCGGCAGGGGCTTGGAGGCGTCCTTGCACGGCGCCCAAGTGTAACCGTCGTCGTCGCTGTGCTTGGCCACGCAGCCGCCCCAACCGTCCTTCCATGTGGCCCAGATGCGGCCCGAGGCCAGCCGCCAGGCCCGCGCGTCGCCGGGGCACTTGCGCAGGTTCTGGTCGAGCAACGACACCCGGTCGTCCTCCCAGCCCTCGCCGGTCATGGCCAGACGTCGGAAGAGCACTCCGTAGCCCTCGTGATAGGATGAGCAGTTCTCCGTGCCGATATGGTAAACGTCGCCGTTGGCATCCGAGGAAGCGGTGGCCCGCCAGTACCAGTCGCGGAAGCGCCAAGGGAGATTCTCGCCGGGCTTCAGGCCGCCCCAGGTCGCCCCGCCGTCGAAGCTGGCCATAGCCCACACTCCGCCGCCCTGGCAACGCTCGCCGATCGCCTTAGCCTCGTTGGGCCCGGCCCCCATGAGCACGAGGAGGCGCTTGTTGTCGTAAGCCACACACCCGCGGCGCAGGCTCTGGAAGTAGGTGTGGCCGCTGCCGCCGAAGTGTCCGCCGCCGCAGGCGTATGCACCGCTCGAATACTGGCCAACCCCCGAGTAGACGGTCACCGGCCCGAGCTTCTCGATCGCGCCCGACTCGCGCTTCATCTTCTCCGGGTCGCGCTTGACGAGTTTGTAGATCACCGGCCGGGCGTAGGGCTTGGGCTCGCCCTCCATCTTCACGACGGAGAACTTGGCGTCGCCGGCCGCCGCCTCCTTGGTCACAAGGCGGATGTTGTCCACGAAGATATCCGCATCGCCCTCGTAGCCGTTGACGCGCAGGACCAGGCCCGTCATCTTGGAAAGGTCCATCTCCGCAACCCTGGCCATCTCGGCCAGAGGGAACTCGCAGGTGACCTGCTTGTCTTGGGGTACCTTGAATAAACTCAGGTTTGAGCGCAGGCCCAGGTAGTGAGCCGGGATCTTGGGGCCGCTGGCGTCGAAGACCCGGCAGACGATCACCGCCGGGGACTTCTCGCTGAAGATGTCGAAGCGCAGAAGTTCGTAGCCCGACCAGTCCTGCCGGCCGTCCTTGTTGCGCAGCGCGCTGTCGAACATGTTGCAGGAGCGCTGGTAGAACCAGTCCCGGATGTCATGGTAGCTGCCCGCGGGCGGCTGGGCCATGTGGTCCAAGAAGTTGCCCTTGGCGTAGCTGGCGATGAATCTCCAGTTCGGGGTGTAGTGGAGAGATTTCTTGCCCTCGGTGGCGTGATTCTCGACGAGCTCGAATCTCCCCTTCTCGTCGTTTTTGATCTTGTAGTTCTCGAAGCCCTCCAGGATATTCACCGACTCGCCGGCCGGCGCCGCCCGCGAAGCGGCGGCAAGCAGGCAGGCGGCCACGGTCACCCAACCGATGATCTTCCCAGACATGTTCATCGCTCCTCTCCTGAATCCGCGACAGGAAGACCTGTCTCTCCTTGTTTGTTCCGTTCTCTTTCACCGGTCGAAGAAGGCCTTTTTCTCGGCATCCGATGGCGCCCTGCCGCCGCCGCCGGCTGCCGCGGCCGCATACAAGTCCCAGCTCCGCTCCTGCCACCCGCCGCAGTACTCGGAGACACGAGGTTCGGAAAAGGCCGGCGGGATATGCAAGGTTGCCTGGATGCGCTGGTCCAGGATTTCCTGGGCGGCCTTCAACGGGGGCGCGCCCGCCCCCGGGCCCTCGAGCGTGTTCTCGAGGAAGATGCGCGCCTCGGTCTCCTGGATGCCTTCTCTCAGGCACTCGAACCGAGCGCCGGCCTCCGCCCCGTTCTCGCCGGGCCAAAACACCGCGGTGACGGGCATGCCCACCTGCCCGGGGCCGCACCAGCCGCTCTGATAGGTTTCGGCCCAGTAGTCGGCCCCCACTCGCGCGACGCCGCGCGCTCCGCAGACGATGGCCCGTTCCGGCGCCATCCGGTAGACGAAGGGTGGAGAAGGTCCCTCCACGGTGATGACGTTGTTGACAACGCGGGGAAGGACTAGGTGAAGCATCGGGTTCTTCCAGCCCTTGTGGCTCAACACGCCGAGCCGGCCCGTAGCCTTGTCGTGTTGATGTGGGCTGGGCAAGTCGTAAATCGTGGACACAAAGGTGAAGGCGTCCTTGTCCTTCCCCCCTTTTCTGGACATATGGCAGCCGCGTGCCCAGCCCACGCCCGGAGCCAGCTCGGCGAGCAGATTTATCATGGCGCTACCGTAGCCCCGGGTCTTGTCATGGTCGATATAGTCCCAGTAGAAGCCCCAGTGCAGGGCTTGATCCAAGCCCCGGTCGGCCAACCGCTTCCGGACCCCCTCCACCAGCGGGCGCCAGAATGCCTTGGCTTCCTCGGTCCCGGGCTCGGGCACATCGACGGGCGAGACGTGATCGCCATCCTTGAGGAGGACACGGGGCTTGACGAAAAGGCTGTTGTCCGCGGCATGGGCGACGACGAAACATACGCACCGCGGCTTCACGTATTTACAGGCCAGCCTCAGGTAGCGGTCCAGGACGGAGAAATCGCACTCGTAGACGCCTGCCTGCGCCGCCGCGGCAGGCGGGCCCCCGGATCCCCGAACCCATCGAATCATGGAGTCTTCCCGGTTCCCGAACTCGCTGCCGGTCAGCACCGGGATTACCAGGTAGTCGTTGCCGATCTCGGCCAACAGCCGAAACGAGTTCTCCATGAGCTTGAAATGTTGGTCACTCCAGAGCGGAACCTTGTAGTGCGCGGCCACGCCGTAAGGCGACTGCTCCAGGGCCATGACCGTCTTGAAGTCCGCCGGGTCGGGCAGCGCCCAATCCATGACCCAGAGCCTCAGCGGGACCTTGGCGGTCGCGCCGCCGGCGCCGATGCTCAGTTCCCCGCGGTACTCGCCGGGCTGCGCATCCTGGGGGACCTTGACCGTGACCCACACCGGCAGACACGAGTTGGCCGGCACGCGCTTCGGCGCCGTCGGACTCAATTGGTCAAAGAAGGCTATCTCCGACATGGCTTGGCTGAAAAGCGTGCCGTCCTTGCTTGCGCCCTTGGGCCCATAGGTCTCGACGGCGTCGATCACGTACCCCGACTTCTCCGGAACGCGCCAACGCGAGCCGCCGCGGTCTGCCCCGAGGGCCGCCAGCTGCACCACAGGGAGGGGCACTCCGTATCGAACGGACACCGCCCCGGCCGGGACCTTGCCGCCGCCTGCCTGCCGGGGCGCGTCAGGCAGGCCGGCGCGCGTCAGGTCGCTCGCTGAGGCCTTCACGTCACCCGACGCGGCGCTCACGCCGAGGACGACCTGACCCGAATAGGAACCGTTACGCGCACCCACCAGCCGTAGCGGCGCGCTCGCCTGGCCCGCCGGGCCGAACTCCGGGGAGAAACAGCGCCGGTGAATATCCTCGATCCAGACCTGGGTTTCCGCGGGACGCGCCTCCGCGAGAACGGCCCCGGGCGGGTCGGAAGTGATCTTCGCCGACTTCAACAGCCCATGCATCCAGATGGTCCCACCGAAGTACCCCCAGCCGTGGGAGCTGGTCCCCAAACGCTTGCCGTCATGAACCACCGGGTTCAGATCGCTGCGGTGGACCTCCACCGCGATGACGTTTGGCCCCTTGCGAAGGAAGCCCTTGGGAATCTCGACCGGGCCGAGTTGCCGGTCGCGCAGCCCTTGGACCTCTGACCACTCCTGACGGCTAAGGTGCACGTAATCGCCGCCAGGGGCAGGATAAAAACTGGTGAGATCCTCAGGGGAGAACCGCGGATTTATTTTCCCCTCCTTGGCGCGGTCCCTGACGAACCCACCCGGCCCGGGGAACGTGCCCCGCAGATCGGGGATGGCGCGCGGTCGCTCCGGCTTCAAAGTCCAGAACTCTTCAGGTTCCAGGACATAGGCCTCGAGCGGGTAGTCCTCGCCGGAGGTATCGGGCTTAATCTCGCCTTTGGGCCCATTCGACGGGCTCAGGGCAGGCAGGTGCCCACGCACCATCTCCTGCCCGTTGACGTAAACGACCACTCCGCCCCGGTAGGTCAGCTCCAGATTGAGCCCTTTGACCCTCTCGGGATCCTCCACCCATACGCACGTGCGGAAGCAGGCCAACCCTACGGCCAGCCCAATATGGGACGCGCCGCCGATCAGGAAAGGCTTCTTCCGCCGCGGCCACACGGAGTCATCGAATTGCGGCTTGACCCAGTCCGGCGGCGGGGGGGCGGACTCGATGAGGTAGGCAAGTTCGGTGGAGCCGCCGTGCCCGGAGTACCACCCAAGGTCGTAGTAGAATGGGCGGTCCAGTCGGGGTTTCGTCGTGTCCACACCGAGATTGGCCAGCTCGGCCGGCGAAACCCTCGCGGCCGAGAAGGTGAGGTGGTAGCGCCAATATCCGTCCATGAGGTCCAGGGCCGCGCTCTCAACGGGAACCCGCGGGACTGGCGGCGCCTCCCCCGCCCCCGCCATGCTCCCAACCACCGCCACTGCCAGCATCAACCATTTTCTTCTCATGACGTTTCCTCCGTTTCGGCAGCCTCCTGTCGGCTGGCCCGATTTCACATTTCGCCTGTGTCATATCACCCCATGCCTGCTTCTCCCAACCCGGCATAGCCGGAACCAAACAGGGATTACATCCTCAGTGCCGCTCATGGTGAGCTTGTCGAACCATGAGCCGAGCACGGGCTCATCCTTCGACAGGCTCAGGATGAGCGATTTTATCACGTTGCGAACCGCATGATATTTCCTTGCCGTTTCTCACAAGATTTCATCCGTAAGAGACTACTTTCCGTCCGGATTCTTGGCCACCTCCGCGGCCAGGCGGTAGAGGTCCTCCGAGCGCTTTTGCCAGCCCTCGTTGTAGACGTCGTCACAGGATCCTTCGTGGGAGATCCGGCAAAGCTGCCACCGCCGGTCAAGGAGCTTCCGGCACCGGGCGGCCAAGTCCCCTTCGACATTCTTCTTCACCACGGCCATCTCGACGAAGGCGCGCGCCTGGAACTCCTGGAGACCCTCCCGGAACGCCTCGCTCTTGATCGTCGCCACCGCGCCGTCCCTGCCCGGCAGGGACAGCATGCGCAAGTGCGGATTACGCTGAGCGGTGTCCGACATCGGCCAGCGCCCGAACAGCGAGCCCGCGCTCCCGCCCTTCTCCTTTTTGCCTTTCGCCGGCCAGTAGTCCAGGCACATCCGGCCGCAGCCGTTGTCGCCCAACAGCATGGACCGCTCGGGCATGGTCCGCATCATCAGGGGCGGCTGGCCGGAATCATAGACCCGCTGGCTCATGAGGATGATCGCCCCTTGCGGATGCGGGGTCCACCAGTCGTAAGTGCGCTTGGAGCCGGAGCCACCCGGCCCACTGCCGGGCGGGCCGATCTCGCTCGGCACGTACATGTACTCCATGAGTTTCATGCCCTTGCCGCCGAGGCCGGCCCCGCGGCCGTGCGCGCCGTAGTGCCAGCCGCCGGCATCCGGCCAGAGTTCCTTGAACCATGCCACCAGATCCTTATGGATGCCGGCGTCCAGGCTCGCGCCCAGCACCGGGAGCGCTTCGCCGCCGTGCGCCTTGAGGTGCTCGCGCACCGCCGCGATCAGAGGCTTCCACCGATTGGCGCACTCCTCCGTGCAGTAGTCCGGCAAATCCATCGCTTCCCGCTTGCCCGTAGAGGGATCGATCACCGTGACAGCCTCCTTGTGTGCCGACGGAGGCTCCCCTCCCCAACCGCGCGGGCACCAGACTTGATAGGAAACCAGATTCACCCGGCAGTACTTGCGCGCCAACTCCAGGTACCGATCGTGAACCGTGAAGTCGTACTTGTACGAGCCGCCTGCCTGCTTGATCCACGGCACCCAGCACTCGTCGTTGCCGTACTGGGTACGGTTGAGCAGAGGGATCACCACCAGGTTGTTCCCCAGGCCGCCCAGAAGTTGCCAGGACTTCTCCATCAGCTTCCAGTGCTCCTCCGACCACATCGGGACATCGTAGTGGGCCGCCAGAGTCTCGGGGGACTGGTAGAAGTTCATGTAGCCCGGGTGCTCCCTGATGTCGGGAAGCGTCCAGTCGATCACCTCCATCTCGATGGGCGCCTCCGTCTTCGGCAGCCCTGCGGCGGATATGTCCAGCCGGCCCCGGTACTTCCCGGCCGGCGCGTCCTTGGGTACATGCACCGTAACCCACACCGGCTGGACCGCCGTCGGCGCGTCCGCCTTGCCCAATGACTCCGGCTCCACCCGGCTGGGCGGCGCCTCCTCCAGCGCCGCGAACGGCCAAGGCACACCAGCCCAGTCCATTATCTTGGGGCCGGTGCCGAACACTTCGCCCTTCTTGAACGCCGCCGCGTAGCGGACCCGCGCTTCCGCAGCCGGGACATTCCCGGCCCCGCCCTCGCGGACCAGATCGGTCACCACGGCCTGAATCTTCTCGATGGCCGTCGCCGACCGGATCACCACCTGTCCCGAGTACCAGCCGTTCCTGGCCCCCGCCAGCCGGATGGGGCGGAGAGCCTCGCCGGGGTCGCCGTAGTCCCCAACCGAAAACAATCTGTAAATGTCCTGGTTCCAGACCTGGAAGTCGTTGGGGGCGGAGACGTTGGGCTTGACCCCGGCCCCGTCCGCGGCCAAGCGCAGGACCAACAGCCCCACGTGTGACCAGTCTTCATGTTTCTTCCATTTCAGCCCCTCCGGACGGTAGGCGCTGCGCCGCACCTCCACGGCCAGGATATTCACGCCCTTGCGGAGCAGATTCACGGGCAGTTCCACCGGCTCCAGGATGCGGGGGTCCCGTTTCTTGACGCGCTCGGCCAGGTCCGCATCGTTTTTGAACCGGGTGATTAGATCCCACGGCGATGGAATGACCTTGCCCGCCGCATCAACATAGGCCTCGCGGGGATACGCCGCGCCCATGGCCTCCGGCCCAAGCCGTCCTTCGGGCCCATTCGACAGGCTCAGGGCAGGCAGGTGCCGGCGCAGGACCTCCTTGCCGTTGAGGCGGACCGCCAGCCCGCCGTGGTAAGCGCACGTCAGGGTCAGTTTCCCGACGGCGGCGGGATCGTCCACGCGGAACTTGCCGCGCAGGCACAGCATCGCCCAGTAGTCGTCCGAGTAGGCACCTGCATAGGCTTTGCGGTTCCCGAAGGGCCCCCGCGAGCGGCCCCAGAAAGAGTCGTCGTAGTCCGGCCCCGCCCACTCGTCAGGCGGCGGCGAGGTCTCTACATCTTTTCCGAAGGTTGCGGGACCGGCGGCGTCGGACTTGCTCTCCTTGAGCAACTCCAACGGCGCCACGTTCGGGCCGCGCATCACGAACGCGCGCCAGTAGCTCTGCTCGGTGAGCACGGCCGTCCCGGCCTCCACCGCGACAGGCTTGGCCATCTCCCCGGCCGCCACCAGATGCCGGGCCACAAGGCCCCCGCCCGCCACCACGCCAACCACAGCCGCGACCGCCGCCGCCGCCATCTTCACCTTCGCCCACATCATCGCTTTCATCGTTGCCTCCACCATGTTCGATACCCCGGCCGACACCGTCGCCTGTCCCTGGCATATGGCCTGGATCGTCTCCGTCAGCCCCGGCGGTGCCACCACGTTGCCGCGGTCCGTCAAAAGCAGACCCAGTCCGCCGACGCTCAACCCGACGCCCCTGGAGTCAAGCCGGGCCCGCAACTTGGACAAGGCGCGACCAATACGGGTTTCGGCCGTACGCTCCGGACAACCCAAAGCCTCCGCCGTCTGCCGGACGGTCATCCCTTGCAGGAACCGAAATACGATCGCGTCCGCATACCGGGTCGGCAAGGAGGCAATCGCGCGGTCCACCAAAGGCCAAACCGTTTCCCAACTTCCCCGATCTTCGTCCGTGACGCTCCGCATGCTGCCCGCCTCCGCTTCATGTTTCGTGCGGCGCGCGCGAGCGCGCGCCATTGGTCGCGCCACATTTTCGGTTGTTCGGAAGAGCCACACGGCCAGCCGCTCCACCTCTCCCAAGTTCCCGGCCTTCCGTGCCAGGACCAGGAAAACGGCTTGGGAAGCGTCTTCCGCGGCGCTGCCATCACCCAGCACTCGCAGGGCCGTGACGTACACCAGATTCGCATATCGCCGGACAACTTCGCTGAAGGCTTCGTCGTCCGCCGAACCGGCATAGCGTCTCAGGAGTTCCGCATCGCTGACCATACCGTTTGCCTGTGTTTCTGTTTCTGCCATATAGTGTCCGGACGTTGTCTGAACCCCGTCAACATTTCGCAGTTTTTTTCTATGCCCGAGCAGAACCTCCAAAATTGGAGCGTAGATTATCCCCCCCCGAACGCAACAGAAAAAAAAGTTCGTTTTTTGCTGAACTCAAACGGGATGCATGCCGTACCTTGCGCACCATCAGGGGCTGACCAACACTTCAAGCGGCAAGGCGGTCGAAATTCCGGTGTCCCGGACGGAATCGCAACCATAAGTCTCGAAACGGGTAACGACGAATAAGGCATCCGCGGCGGTTGACAAACCGCTTTCCGCGGATAGAATCGTCGCGCTTTTCCGTTACAAGCGGGGAAGGGCGTCGTCACGCGACGGCGAAAACTGAAAAGGGAGAATCTCATGGCTGACAAGGAACTCGATGCGCTCAAGGAGAAATTTGACGCTGCGCAGGAGATTGCCGACGTTTGCCGGTTTCGCCGGGATGTCCTTTTCTCGAAGCGGCTTCGCGACGGATTCCGGGTTAATGTCCGGGATTGGGATGCGAAGGAACGCCCCGCCGCCGTCCGGCGCGCCATTGCATTGTGGGCTTGCGGGGCGCCCACCGAGGCCGTGGCGGCGTTCACGGAGACCAAGAGTCAGGACCACAAGGGGCTTTTCTTCGCGGCATTGGCCGCATTGGAGGACGGCGACGGGCCGACCGCCGTTCCGTGGCTCAAGATTCTGTACGGGCACGACGGCGGCAACCTCGAATACACCCTGGCTTATGCGAAGGCCCTGCGTCTGGCCGGAGATGTCGCGACCGCCCTGCCCCTTCTCGAAAAACT
>JAZDKM010000303.1:0-2692 GCA_043803085.1 Planctomycetota bacterium | reverse complement strand
CCCGCTCTTCCTTCTTCTCGGAGAGGATGCAGCCCTTGAAGCCCGCGCAGACGGCGGTGAGCTTGATCGGTCGGCCCTGCACGGCGTCCTTCAGTTCCTTCACACGTTTGGGTAGCCCGCCGCCGCCCACTTCCAGACCGTCGAAGCCCATCCGTTCGATGTTGTCGAGCCGCTCGGCCAGGTTCTCGCCGGGGATCGCGCCTTCTTGACTGGACAGTTTCAACACGGCCTTCTTCTCGGCGCCGCCGGAGCCGACTTGCCCTGCCGCCCACGCCGGGACACCCCCGCGGCCCGCCGCCGCCACGCCCGCCGCCGCCAGCACCGACTTTCGAAACAGATCACGCCGACTCGATTGGTCATTCATCGTCGAACCTCCGTGCGCCGGGATAAACCGGCGAGGTGTAGTGAATGAAAGAGTCATACGTTGAAGGGTTAGCGGCCCACAGCGGCCCCGAGTCATGCGTCGTTGCCCGTGAGGGCAGGGGCGAAGCGTTGACAGGGGAACGTGCAGGCCGGGTATTGAGCCGCGAAAGCAATTCCCTCCGGGGTGCCGACGCCGTGGAGATACGCGGAAGGCCACATCCCGGGCATCGGTATCGCGAGATGCCCGGGAACCCCGCGCGGTCAGAGACCCCGTGCATGTACGGAAACACCTCGCGCGAGAACCGGGAGATCCCGTGTCCGCCCGCAGCGGATGGCGTTGCGGGCCGTGTCGGGAAGTCCAAGGACACACGCCGATGATGAACGGACACGGGAAGTCGGACAGGCCCGTAGTACCTGCGAAGTCCCCGAACAACGCCGGACCACCGGCCGCGGAGGGGGCGGAGGGAAGGGGCCTGGCCAAGGAGAATCCGCCCCAGCAAAACAGGGTCCGGACACCGTGCCGGGCGAAGGAGACGGACATGGCGAACCCTACACGGGCACGCAGCGGGAAACCGCAGATACAGCCAAGGGGACGCACCTACATCCGCTCCGACGACCTGCCCAGTGCGTTGGAGCGGATACGTCAGGCGGCAAGAAGGGACAAGGAGATGCGGTTCACCGCGCTCCTGCACCACGTCTACAACCTGGACATGCTCCGGGAGGCGTACTTCCGCCTCAAGCGGGAGGCCGCACCGGGCGTGGATGGGCAGACGTGGGAAGCCTACGGGGAAGCCCTGGAGGAGAACCTCCGGGACCTCTCCGAACGGCTCAAGCGGGGAGCGTACCGGGCCAAGCCGGTTCGCAGGGTGTACATCCCCAAGGCCGACGGGCGGCAAAGACCGCTCGGGGTGCCCGTGCTGGAGGACAAGCTCGTCCAGCGGGCCACGGTCGAGGTGCTGAACGCCATCTACGAGACCGACTTCCTGGGCTTCTCGTACGGGTTCCGGCCGGGGCGGAGCCAGCACAACGCGCTGGACGCCCTGTACACGGGACTGCTGACGAGGAAGGTGAACTGGGTGCTCGACGCGGACATCCGTGGCTTCTTCGATGCCATCGACCACGGGTGGCTGGTGAATTTCATCGAGCACCGCATCGCGGACCGGCGCGTCGTGCGACTCATCCAGAAATGGCTGAACGCCGGCGTGCTGGAGGACGGGACGCGAACGCGGAGCGAGGAGGGTACGCCGCAGGGCGGCAGTGCGTCGCCGCTGCTGGCGAACATCTACCTGCACTATGCGTTCGACCTGTGGGTCCAGTGGTGGAGGACGACGCAGGCGCGGGGCGACGTCATCGTCGTGCGCTACGCGGACGACTTCATCGTGGGATTCCAGCACCCATCGGAGGCCGAGCGGTTCCTGGGAGAGTTGCGGGAACGATTCCGCAAGTTCCACCTGGAGCTGCACCCCGACAAGACGCGCCTGCTGGAGTTCGGTCCGTTCGCGGACGCGAACCGGCGGCGGAGTGATCGGGGCAAGCCCGAGACGTTCAACTTCCTCGGCTTCACGCACATCTGCGGGAAGAAGAGGAACGGGCGGTACACGGTGCTTCGGCACACGATGCGAAAGAGGTTGCAGGCGAAACTGAGCGAGGTGAAGGCCGAGCTTCGGCATCGCTGGCACGACCCGATTCCTGCGGTGGGGCAGTGGCTGCGTTCGGTCGTTGGCGGGCACATCCGATACTATGGAGTGCCCATGAACAGCCGGGCGCTGTCCGTGTTCCGCTACCGGGTGAGCTGGCTCTGGCAGCGGGCGCTGTCGCGACGCAGTCAGACCGGCTTCGTTCCCTGGAAGCGGATGCGGCGACTCATCGAGTTGTGGCTGCCTCCTGCCCACGTATGTCATCCTTATCCCTTGCGTCGCATGGGCGTTATCACCTGAGGCAAGAGCCCAGTGCGGTAATGCCGCCCGCTGGGATCTGTGCGGGGGGCGGCCCGCAAGGGCCGTCCCTACCGCGACTTCACATAAGCCTTTTGTTTGACCCGCCGTGGGACCGTCCCACCGTGGGTCGGTTCTCTCAACTTGGCGCGGCGTGGGCCGCTGTTGTCGTCGCGGTCAGTTGGGCCAGCCGCTTCTCGAAGGCGTCCACCACCTTGGCGAAGGGGCCGTCCAGAACACGCTGGTAGGTCGCCCTGACGAAATCCGGCTCCAGGTGGGTGTAGATTGCGGTGATGTCAGAGCCACGCCCGCCCCTTTCATTGAGCCGGTGCCCCAGCAGATACTTGCGGGTGTAGTACGGCACGCCCGCCCTTTCGAGGGCCGTGGCGAAGTGG
>JAZDKM010000302.1:0-4745 GCA_043803085.1 Planctomycetota bacterium | reverse complement strand
GAAGTCCGCCAGATCCACACGACCATTGGGTTCGAAGTCGCCGTTGCCGTAGGTCACGCAGGCATCGCCGTCCTCATAGCACCAGGCGCCCACCCCACACGGCGGACTGCCACTCTGACAGTTGCCATAAGCGTCGCAGGTTTCGGTTCCGGTGCAGTACGCCCCGTCGCTGCAGGCGGCATCCGAGAGGCAGGCGCACGGCGGGCACGGTCCGCCGCAGTCGATCCGCTCCTCGCCCTGATTCAGGATGCCGTCGTCGCAGGTTTCGATGGGGGCGCACGCCGGGCCGGAGACATCGAGCACGTAATTGCCCGTGGCCCCATCGCTGCCCGAAACGCGGATGTAGTAGATGTTGCCTGCGGTAACCGAAACATCCAGGGCCGACTGCGACGTGGGCAGCCAACTGCAAGCCCCGAACCAGCCGGTGTCATCATTGCACGCCACCTGGTTGCCGGAGGTTCCGGGACAACCGGTATGCACTGACAGCACGGTGTCATAACCGGAATCACAGGTCTCCAGATGGAGCGTGCCATTATTCTGTGGTTTGTACTTGTACCACACGTCGGGCGTAGAGTTGGATGAACCGCAACTAGCCGATCCGTCCACGGTCATGCCGCTGGTCGTCCCGCTGTAGCTGCCGGGGCAGGCCACCGCCGCGCCGCCGCAATCGTCGTTCTCCGGCGGCGGTCCGGCCCACATATTGTGCGCGCCGAACCCCGTGGTGATCTCATCGTAGTGCGGGGTACCGTTGTCCAGGTTCCCATCGTCGTCATCGAGGGTGAGGAAGTCGATGGTGATCTGCGGGGCAATGAGATCCCCCGTATGCAACATGATGGAGTTGACGGTGAGGCTGGAGAGGATCACCAGGTAGTCGCTGGGTTCAGTGAGGATCAGTTCGTTACGGGTGCTCCAGATGCAGCCGGAGAGAAGCTGGCCGCAATCGTGAATCTCGCCGGTGCACGGATACTGGTACGTGTTGTCGGCGTTGCGCAGACCGGTGTCGCAGTCCCCGTAGAAGCCATAGCCGAGCACGGGGTCGTCCACGGGCAACATGCTGTGGCAGTCGGCCATGCCTTCGCCGTACTGGCCTTGTCCGCTGCTGGTCTGGTCGATGACGTGGTGCCCATACTCGTGGTTGACGACGCTCTGCCACGCCGTGTTCGGGTAGCCGCCACCCGAGCTGCAGAAGTTGATCGAGCCGTCGGTGGGATCGGACCAGGCGTTTCCGGGGCAGTAGAGGTCGGTACGGTTCACCACAATGGGGGACAACGTTTCCGTGGAGATGCCGGGGAAGGACGGGTTCTGGTCCAGCACCCAGTCGCGTACGCCATTAGCCGAAACATAGGCGTTCACTTGTGCCCGGACCAATTCGTCGCTGTTCGGCTGGTTATGCACGAAGTCGGCCGGTCCGGGTGGGGTGACGGACTGGGAGAGGGTCTCCTCGGCCCCGGCCCGATTGTCCACGGTGAAGTACAGCCCGTCCACGTAGGATTGGACGGTCACCGCCGTCGTGCCGGCGTTGGGAATGGTGAAGTCGCCATTCCCGTCCGCGTACACGGTGGTCCCGCCCTGGATGCCCACCTTGGCCCAGGGATACGTGAAGAGCGATTCCGGATTACACTCGGCGGTCTTGGCCCCCTCGGTAGCCATGCCTTGCACGCTGCCGGTCACGTCGGTGAAATGAATGACGGCTTCTTGATACAGAATCGCGCCGGTCGCGGCATCGCAAACGAAGCGCCACTTCTCGTAGCCAGCGTCGGTCCGATCATTTTCGCCGATGAAGGTGACGGCCAGAACCGGCTCGACCACTTCGTCGTTGACCCCCGCCCAAACCACCGTAGTCGCTTCTGTGAAACGCGTCATGCCGGTCATCGCCTGGGTGGCCGGATCGAAGACTACGGCGTGCCCCGCGGGCACGAAATCACCCAGGTCCTTCAGACTGGAAGCCGCGAGCACCACAGGGAAATCCGCTGCGTTCCGCACCAGCACCCCCAACTCGGACTGGAACACCGGAATCCCCGCCTTGTACTGCGCGTAACGCACCAGGGTAAACTTGTACCGGCCGGTTTCGGGATCGTACATGACCGGTTGAGTATCCGCGCCGCCGCGCAGCGTGCTACGCAGCACCAACTCGTCGGGGGCGACGCCGAAGACGTCCGCGTGGTTCACGCGGAACTGGTCGACAGCTTCCTCCGGCGTAGCGCCGTACGCGAAAGGCGTGCCGTACAGGCGGGAGATGCGCGCACCCTCCTGATAAACCCGCACCGCCGGGAAATCCGCCTGCAACTGCTCCAGGGCCGGTACTGCCGGCTTCGCCCCCGGATCGGCGGCCATGCCCCCGGAACTTGCCAGGAGCACTATCGAGACCATCAGACAAGCCGTGCCTCCTCTCATGCTCGCTTCCTTTCCAAACATAACCAATCCTCTCGTGTCCAAGGATGGGTCGGGCGTGAGTTGAAAAAGATTCCTAAACTTTCCACGCCGCACGGGCGGCCCATCCATACAAACTGCATTGTAACCAGGAAACGCCCAGGATGTGCGCGGTTTACTAAATCCGTCTATACACGACGCGACGTTTTTTTTTCCTGTCAGACGGTCCTCGTAAAGTGTCATGACGAATAATCCGGTCAGACCTGAATTGAGCGGCCAACCTTGCGGCGGAAACGTGCCGCGGCGCGATGCGCTCGGGGGCTCGGCCAAACCCTCTGTGGAGCGCTGGCAAGCGGGTCCTTCCGGTGGTAGTACTCAAACCGATGTCATGCGGCAGAGCCAAGGTTCAGGATGAAACCGCAGAGTGAAAACGGTCCGTCTCCGCGCGGCGCGACACGCGAAAGGATGGGAGCATGAAAGCGGCGGTCATCAATCGTTTCGGCGGATCGGACGTGTTTGAATACGGAGAGGTCCCGGCGTCGGGGGTGCAGCCAGGGCAAGTGGTGATTAAGGTCCTCGCTTGCGGCATCAACCGCTATGACACCTATCTGCGTATGGGTGCCATCATCCAGGACATCGCCTTCCCCCATGTGATGGGCGCCGACATCGCCGGCGAAATCCACGAGGTGGGGACCGGCGTGACCGGCTGGAAACCCGGCCGGCGCGTGGTCGTAGCGCCAGGCTTCCCAGTGGATTCCGCCGACTGGGGGGTCCAGCCGGAGAATCTCGCGCCCAGCTACACGGTGACCGGGACGAAGCTATGGGGCGGCTACGCGCAGTATGTGCGGGCTCCGGCCCGATTCGTGCTTGCCGACGAAGGCGGCCTACCGGCAGAGGAGATGGCTTGCCTGCCTTTGGTGCTGGTCACCGCGGTCCACGCCGTACGCACGCTCGGGCAGGCTGGGGACGGCACCGCCGTGCTCGTACAAGCCGGGGCTTCAGGCAGCGGCAACATGTGCATTCAGGTGGCCAAGGCCCTGGGCGCCCGGGTCGCCGCCACCGTGGGGGCGGCCGAGAAGGTCGAGACCGCCGCGCACGCGGGGGCCGACTTGGTCGTGAATTACTCGCGGGAGAACTTCGCCGACCGTATCTTGGAGTGGACGGCCGGCCGAGGCGTGGACCTGGTGATCGATAACGTGGGTGGCAGTGTCTTTACGGACAACCTGCGCTGCCTCCGTAAAGGGGGCACGTTTGTGAACTTCGGGGCCGTCGGTGGCATACACGGCAAAGTCAACTTTCTCGAGCTGTTGTTTCGCCAGTTGACCATCCGCGGTTCGATGATGGGCAGCATGGAGGAGTTGCGGTTCGGGCTCACCCTGCTTCGTCAGGGGAGGATCAGGCCGGTCCTCGATCGCGCGTTCCCGCTCGCAAACGTCAAGGACGCCCACGACTACATGGAGCAGCGGAAAGTTCGCGGCAAGATCGTGCTCCTACCCTGGGCACAGTGAATTTCGGGCTGGACCCGGAAACGCGCGAGCCGGACTCGCGACCGTACATACCCGGTCGAAAGTCCGGCCGCCTTCGCTCCAATCCCCTAAACCGGAAGGCACCAGACCCCTACCCAACAGGATCCCATCGGAGCACTCACGTTCCCCGTACGCTTTACCCGCTCCAAAACCCTGTTAGCTTCTCCGCCGTCCCAGATGCCCCCCTGCCTACAGACACAAGCCTTGTGTCTTGGCCTGAACCTCCTGCGACGACTCACGCGAGAACCTGGCTGCCGGCTCCCCTCCAAGGATGCCGGCCGTCGTCTCGCGCCACGGAAGTTTCACACTTGTTTAGCCTAAGATACCCATCTACACACGTCAAGGGCGGATTGGGTTAAATTTGGGAAACCGCTCCACACCTGGATCCGGCCCATAACCTTCAAGCCAGGCAAGCGATGCATCGTTTGGGGTCTCTCGGGTTAGAGAAGGCCGAAGGCCACCACCGGCCCGCCAGGAAAAGCGACGGACGAGTCCGAATGCCCTAGAACAATGCCGCCTTGGATATTGAAACGGTTCCTCGGCGAGCGCCACCATCTCCAGACCGGCCAGGATATTCCAGACCGCCCGCACTCCGAAATGCACGTTGGGTTCATTGACCACGTAGGCCTCGCCCAGCTCCAGCGTCAAGGCGGGCACATGGTGCTGGAGCAGGCTCCCGGAAAGGGACTTCTGCAAAGGGACGGCCTCCGGGGCCTTGGGGGACTTTTCGATGAGCAGCAGCCCGGTCTGGTGAGCGAAGCCCTGGGCACGGGCGTAGGTGTCCGCGTCGGAGGGGCCGGGTGCGGGATCGATGACCGTGTAAGGAATGGAACTGCGCCAGTCGTTGTG
>JAZDKM010000301.1:0-2560 GCA_043803085.1 Planctomycetota bacterium | reverse complement strand
CTCGCGGGGATCGTCGGCCAGGTCGAAGAGCTGGACGCGGTTTCCCGCGGGATACCAGATCAGCTTGTGCCGGCCGTCGTGGACCATCCGCGTCGCGCTCCTGTCCTCGCGGCACTCGCCGTAGAGCGTCGTTCGCCGGCGCTGGCCGGCCATGGAGAGACCCTCTACCGTCGAAGGGATCGAGACGCCGGCGAGGTCGAGCAGCGTCGGCATGACGTCCTGCAGTCCGACGAGGCGGTCGTCCACGTGACCCGCCGGCACCCGCGCGTCCTTGGCGGTGCCGATCAGGATCATGGGGAGGTTGGCCGACTGCTCGTAGTACAGCCATTTCGACCAGAGGCCGTGCTCGCCCAGCATATCGCCGTGATCCGAGGTGACCAGGATGATGGTGTCGTCCAGCAGCCCCTCCTCGCGCAGGGTTCCGATCACCACCCGCAACTGATGGTCGATGTGCGTGCACAGCGCGTAGAAGGCGCGCCGGAGGGCCTGGTGCATCGCCGCGGTGGGCTCGCCCGGCCAGTAGGCCCGGATGTGCTGCAGGGCCCGCGGCAGGGCGGCGAACTCCTCGGCCCAGGCGCCCCGCATCGGCGGGTCGATCTCGGCGTCGCGGTAGAGGTCGAGGTAGACCTGGAGCGGCACGAGGGGCGGGTGGGGGTGCGTGTAGGAGAGGTGCCAGAAGGCCGGCCGCGTGACGTCGCGGCGCTTGATGGCGCGGGCCATCTCCCGCGTGATCCAGTTGGTGACGTGGCAGGGCTCGGGGAGGTGCCAGGGGCGGTGCAGGTACTCGTTGTTGCACATCCCGTGCAGGAACTGCTGGCCCGCATACCCCTGGTCGGCGAGGAACAGGTCGTAGTCGTCGACCGCCCCGAGCTGCGGGCGCCCTTCCTCGGCGAGGAGGACGTCGTCGAAGCCGATGCGGTCCCGCTGCGGGTAGACGTGGAGCTTGCCGACTGCGTAGGCCTGGTAGCCGGCGTCGCGGAAACACTGCGCCAGCAGGGGTAGCCTGGGCATCGGCTCGCCCGGCTTGAAGGTGCGGTCCCCGTGGCAGCGGGGCGACGTACCGGTCATGACGGTCCGCCGGGCCGGGATGCAGACCGGCGA
This sequence comes from Planctomycetota bacterium, assembly GCA_043803085.1. Classification (GTDB taxonomy): domain Bacteria; phylum Planctomycetota; class Phycisphaerae; order UBA1845; family UBA1845; genus JAAEQG01. The sequence goes on along the minus strand of JAZDKM010000301.1, from coordinate 1,459 downwards.
CTCGGAGTAGGCCCGCGTGTAGCGGGTCCCGAGCCGCGCCAGGTGGTCGAGCGTCGGGGTCTGGATGACCGGATGGCCGGCGCAGCCGAGCAGGGATCCGGCCCACTGGTCCACCATCACGAACAGGACGTTCGGACGACGCGCAGGATCGCTCATGACATCCTCCCTACGGGAATGCAAAACTGACAATGAAAAATGCAAAACCGGCGAATAGGGGCCGAGCCCAACCATTGTCCGGTTTTTCCGCCGGAGGCGGATCGGTTTTCAATTTTGCATTGATCACCTGCCATGGCACTGCTTGAACTTCAATCCGCGCCCGCAGGGACACGGCGCGTTCCGCCCCGGCCGCTTCTCGGCCGGCGGGGCTGACGCCAGCGCCATGATCTCCGCGGCCGGTCGCCCGGACTTCACCAGGGCGGCCATGGTGCGCATGGCGGGATCGATGTGGCGCAGGAAGCGCTTGAGGCCCGCACAGAGGTAACTCAGCCCCGGCTCTCCCTCGGGCGTGACGGTAAAGCGGTGCTTGGGACATTCGCCGCGGCAGGCGAAGAGCACGTCGCATTCCCGGCATAACCGCGGCAGCGCCTCTTCCTTGAACCGGCCGAAGCGTTCCTGGGCTTCGGCGCGAACGAGGTCGACCAGGGGGGTATTCCGGATGTTGCCCAGCCGGTACTCCGGGTAGACGTAGTGGTCGCAGGCATACAGGTCCCCGTTGTGCTCCAGGGCCAGTGCCCGGCCACAGGTCGCGGAGAACACGCACAGGGATGCGGGCAAGCCCAGCCACGCCCCCAGCAGGCAATCGAAGTATTGCACGAACACCCGGCCGACGTCCTGGCGCACCCACTCGTCGAACACGCCGATGAGGAAGTTTCCCCACGCCTCCGGGGGAACACTGGCCCGGCTGACCCCGGTGGCCTCCCCGTCTCCCGCCGGGCCGGGCGGCGTCGCAAAGGCACCGGCCGGCGCATCCCGTTCCACCAGGGGAATGAACTGCAGGAAGCCGGACCCGTGCTCCTTGAGGAAGCGGTACACCTCCTTCGGCCGGCTGGCGTTGGCGCGGCTGACCACGGTCAGCAGGTTGAACTCCACCCCGTGCTTCTTGAGCAGGCCCAGGCCGTCCATGGTGGCCCGGTGGGTCGGCCGGCCGGCCTTGTCCACCCGATAGCGGTCGTGGACCGTCGCGTCCCCGTCCAGGCTGACGCCCAGCAGGAAATTGTTCTCCCGGAAGAACTGGCACCACTCGTCGGTGAGGCGCGTGGCGTTGGTCTGCAGCGCGTTCACGATCTTCTTGCCGGGCGGAGCGTATCGCTGCTGGAGCTCCACCGCCTTGCGGAAGAAATCCACGCCCAGGAGGGTCGGTTCGCCGCCCTGCCAGGCAAAGGCGATCTCCGGGGTCGGCTGAGACTGGATGTACTGGCGGATGAAGCTCTCCAGCACCTCGTCCGACATGCGAAAGTGG
>JAZDKM010000300.1:0-7722 GCA_043803085.1 Planctomycetota bacterium | reverse complement strand
CTGGTAGGTGAAGAACTGATACAGCCGCGGCCAGTCAGCCCGCAGGATCAGGTTTTCGTCCTTGAACTGTGCCAGAGCCTGGTTGTGGGTGTAGTCGAAGACGAAGTACACCAGAATGTTAGCCGCGATGAGCGCATAGTTTACCCACGGCGTGGCTTTGACGGACGTTTCGGTTCGGATCGGGATCATGATGCTCCGGCGGCAAGGGCCGGTCAACGAATCTTTATTACCAGTATAGGGCCGGGAACGCGGGGCCGCAAAGGCTGGAGAAGGGGACGCATGTCGTCTCCCTGGGACTTCGCGACGGGCCAGGATGGAAACCCGAGACGAAAACGAGCTGCGTCACCTTTCGGACTCTCGAGCTTCTCCTCACCCCGGACGCGGACGATCTCGACGGGGATGGGGATACCGAGGAACTGATCCTGCTAAGAGCCTATCCCAATATCAGTCATAACCTATTGTATCGCCGATGGATACGAGACTTTTACCCCTGTTGTTGGGGTAGCCTCTAAGTGAGGGGACGCAGATGCACATGCTCAACGGCGGCCCCATGGGTCACATGCACCGCGGCGGTTACGGCGGCATGATGAGCGGGAAGTGAGAACCCGTCCCACAAAAGTCTACAGCAATAGCTTCCATCCCCCCATCGCCAGCGCTAAGCTGCGGCTTAGCCGCGCAGCGGGTAATCCGTCAGCTTGAGCGAAATGTTAGGCGGAGTTGGCTGCCTGCCTCTCCTTTAGAGTTCCTTACGCCTTTCCGACCGCCTCTTTCTCCCAAAGACAATTATCCCTACAAGCCCGGAGCCAAGCACAAGCAAAGTCGAGGGTTCGGGGACAGGAAGAAGAGCCTGCACTGCTTGAATATGCCAACCGCCGTAACCACCACCTATGTCCCACCAGGTATTTGCAATGTCCCAAGAGACTGGATAGTATGCTAACTGATATGCGCCGTCGTCTGTGTCGGTAATATAGATCCCCTCGTAATAATTAGGATCATTGGTATCATACTCATATCCCCAGACAGTGATAGCATGGCCCCCGTCATAAATCCCCAGGGTCACACCATATCCAGCGTGGAGATACGAATCTATTGCTGACATAGCCAGATTATCATCCCAACACTCACTGAAATAGCCAGAGAAATTTAGTTCTGGCCAGTGGCCGCCACCACCAGGCACATTGACAGTCGCCCACTCAGGCCCGTATGGATATGTCTCCGGATGGGTCCCATTAAGCCACCACTGCCAAGCAACAGACGGCCAGCTTCCTTGGTCAGTCCAATGAGCCTCAAAATCATCAAATATAACATGTTCATCAGGAAAGGCAGCTGTACCCCAATTGCCCCATGATAGGATATTCGACGCAGCCCCTGCCCAACACAGCAGGTCGTCATCACCCAACCAGTCCTTATTGGCGTCACGCCATGAAGCACCATAAGGTAAATAAGTACTGGCAGCAGCCGTCATGGGTAGAGCCATTACCACAGCCACCAACGCCACTCCAACCATCTTTGTGAGCTTCATGAGTTCATCTCCCCTGAATCGAGTAGAAAACCTGACCTTTCTCCGAATTGCCCTCAAAACAAAGAGAGAGCACGCCGCACAGGTGTCTCTCTCGCTCCCCAACGTCAGTTTTCCGGACAGCCCCGGTGCGCCGTTATATGACGGACGCACCTCCCTCTCGATCCTATAACATTGTCCCAGGAATAAGACACGATCCATTTCGTGTCAATCCCAAAACATGTACAAGAATCCGAGGCTTGCGGTCGGGTTTCTCTTGAAAAGCCGTACTTTATTTTGTACTATGTGGCGTTTGGCAATAACCATCAACCGGAAGGTTTCACACAGTGGGGGTCCGAACGGGATTAAAGTACCACTTGCAAATGGGTTCGTTTGGTAATTTCTGTTTCTCTGCGCCTGGCTCCTTTTCTGCAAGCTGGTTTGCGGTAACCTCAACGCTGACTTACGCCTCGGAGGCAGGCGCCAAGTGAGGGCATGCTAGAAGCCCGGCCTCCGGCAAAATGGCTTCGTTTGGCAAAACGCATGTTCTGGTCCCAAGATGCAATGGCGACGAGGGCCGACACTTTGGGGGTGGAGGCGCGCACCGGCGGCATCGGCAATAAAGCCCATGCATAGCTCATGGCGCGCGCTCGGAGACTAAAGGATTTCAAGCGATCAACCCTTTTGCCGTGATGCGGCGCCCGCCTTACCACGAGCAACGGCGGAAGTGACAAGCAATGTCAACGGACAAGAGGGATCGTGAAGCGACGAACGAAGGATTCGCCAACCGTCGCGTGGTCGTGATGGGACTCGGCCGGGTCGGCGGCGGGCGTCCACCTGTACCATTGGGGCCGGCGGTGGTGGGAAAGTGCACGGTGCGTCCCGGTCGGGAGGCCACCACTCCGAATTGATTACCGCGTGGAACTGGGCGCCCCGGACGTTCCCGGCCCAGCCCGAGACGTGCGGAAGCTTGAGGTGTAGGATGGGGGAATGAACCGGTGCCCGCTTTGCATCCGACCGGCGAATAACGAGGACTACGAAGCCATCATGGCGTTGTGGTCGGCCGCCGGGCTTGCCACCAGGCCCCAGGGGCGCGACGGTCGTGCGGCCTTCACCGAGCAGTTGAAGTATTTTCGCCCGTGCTACCTGGTCGCGGAGGTGCAGGGTGTGCTCGTCGGGGTGGTCTTGGGGACCCACGACCGGCGCAAGGGCTGGATCAATCGGCTGGCGGTTGATCCCCGCTTTCGCCGCCGCGGGATCGCCGCGCGGCTCATTGCCGCCTGCGAGGAGGCCTTGCGGGCGGAGGGTATGGAGATCATCGCCGCGCTGATCGAGGAAGGGAACGAGGCCTCAATCCGCACCTTCGAGCAATCCGGCTACCGCAATGACGTGCCCGCGCGCTATTACCGCAAACGCATCCGGGAGGATATTTAAGGGTGGCCGGCAACGCCGTTAACCTCCTAAGAGCTTCTAACAAAATGGACCTGTGGGACAGGCTTTCTAGCCTGTCTCTGACCGGCTGGAAAGCCGGTCCCACATCTTTTTGTTAGACGCTCTAAATACCCAAGCGGACCAGCGCTCAACTGCTCGCACCGCCGGAGGCGCGCGTCTGGAGGTCCTCGAGCAAGGTGCGGTGGGCGTTCGGCCCACCCGCCAGGAAAGGATAGTTCGTCCCGGCGCACGTCGCCGGATCGATGGGAAACAAGGGCTCGCCGCGCAGACCGGTACATTGCCCGCCAGCTTGTTCGATCAGCAGCGCGCCCGCCGCCAGATCCCAAACCCGGCAATCCTGCGCATACGCGGCGTCCAACCCGCCGGTCGCCACCAGGGCCAGGTGAACGGCCGTGGCGCCGAGGTTCCGGACCGCCCAGCGGCTGAGCCAGGGCGCGACCACCTCCTGCGTAAGGTGATGCGCACCGAGCTGCGCGCCGACCAGCAAGTTGCTATCCACCGGACGTTGGGAGACCCGCACGGGTTCACCGCCGAGCGTCGTGGGCATCCCTGGAGCGGCCGCGAAGACCTGGCCGGTGTGATGCCAGCGGATGACGCCGACGATCGGCCGGCCCTGTTCCAGGACGGCAATGGAGGTCGCAAAGACCGGGAACTGCCGGACATAATTCCGGGTGCCGTCCAGCGGGTCGACCACCCACCAGTAGCGGGCCTCGACGAAATCGCCGGAGCGGGTCTGGTCATGGACGGCCTCTTCGCCAATCACACCGTGGTCGGCGTACCGTGCGGCGATGCGGCGGACGATCATGTCCTCTATGGCGAGGTCGGCGTCGGTGACCTCGGAACCGTCGGCCTTCCGTTGCGACCGGGCCGTCCCGAAGCGGGCCAATGCAATCTCGCCGGCCACAGAGGCCAGTTCGACGGCGTATGACACCAAGTCTGGGATCAGGGCAGTGCTGGTCATCGGCGGCATCATAGCGGTTGGACGGCTTTTTTTCGACCGGCTATTGGCCCGGCGCGGAAATACGGTGTATGTTGTGAGTAGGTGCCGAGTAGGCTCGCCTGCCGGTCAGGTGGGCGGCCTTATGGAACACCCCCGATTGGAGGACCCGCCTGCGGGAAGGATGGTGTATCATGAAACTCACCACAATCCTTGAGCAACGGAACATCCCTTTTGAGCGGACCACCCATCCCGCCGCCTACACCGCCCAAAGCCTCGCGGCCGAAGAGCACGTCTCCGGTTACCGTGTGGCCAAGCCGGTGGTCGTGAAGGGGCGGCAGGGGTTCGTCATGTGTGTGGTCCCGGCCTGCGCTCGGCTGGACGTGCAAACCCTGGGTCACCTCCTGCGGGATGACACCGTTCGGCTGGCGGCCGAGGCCGAGATGGCCACGGTGTTCCCCGAATGTGAGCTCGGGGCCGAACCGCCCGTCGGCGAACCGTTCGGCATGGAAACCATCATGGACGATTCGCTGCAGGACCAGGACTTTCTGCTCTTCCAGGCCGGCACGCATACCGAGGCCATCAAGCTGCGCCGGCAGGACTACCTGGAACTGGCCCATCCCCGCATTGAATCGATCGCCCGGTATCCGTAAATCGGTTGGGGATGGTGAGTAGCCGGAACGGGGCAGGGAGGCGCGGTATGCTTCGGACTCGGGTGTGGATTCTCGTGGTGATGCTGTTGGCAGGGTGCGCGGGGCGGTCCGGCGATCCTTTTGCCGCCGTCGATGCCCGCTTGGCTGCCCTCAAGTGCGATGCACGGTCCGGGACGCCGCCAGCAGAGCGGGCGCGCCTCTGCGCGGAAACCCCGGCCGCGTGGCCCACCTTTTCAAAGGTGGGGGACTCGAATGGACTGCTCTTCGCCTCCCCCGCCGCTAAAGCGCTGGGCCACCCGCCAATGGCCGAAGAGGATGAGAGCTTCGACTCGTTCTGCCTCGCGTCGTATCCAACGATGGAAGACTCTTCTGTCCTCTCCCCCACCCCACGCTCTCTAGCGGCGCGGCCCGTTCCCCAGAACGTCACCGTGGAACCGGAGAAAGGTGAGTCCGGTGACGAAACGGCCGGCAGTGAAATTTCGCGGCGCCGGACGCCACTGCCGGGCTTTTGGGATACCGTGCAGCGCGACCTGAGGAGCATGCCCGAAGACCTCTGGCAAGACACCAAGGCCGTTTACGGCTCGGCCCCGAACCTGTTGATTCTGGGTCTGACTTATGGGGGGGCACTGACGGTCCAGGAGACGGGTCCGGACGATACGGTGGAGGACGGCTTCCGCGACCACACGATCTTCTCCAAAGACACGCGAGATGTTTTCGGGGCCTTGGGCAATCCCGGCACCCACTTCGCCCTAGCCGGTGCCTGGTACCTGCTCGGTCAGCAACGGCAGAACGAGAAAACCTACGAGGTCGGGCGGACTCTGTTCAGTGCCCTCATCATCAACGGCTTGTCCACCCTTGCCGGGCAGGCGGCGAACTGGGACCGCGCCCCCAACGGGGAGTGGGGCACGTTCCCCAGCGGGCACACCTCGAGTACCTTCGCGGTGGCGTCGGTGATGCACGATGCTTACGGCCCGTTAGTCGGCGTGCCGCTCTACGGGCTGGGGGTACTGGTCGCTATGGAACGCCTCGAAGACAACGAACACTACTTGTCCGACGTGCTCATGGGCGGGGTGATGGGCCTGGTCATCGGCCACACGGTGGCCGGCGAGCACGAGTTCGAGTTTTTCGGTGGCAAGTTCCTTCCGTATGCCGACCCCGAGACGGGCAGTAGCGGCGTCGCGTGGGTGAAGCAGTTCGAATAGTCGCAGGTCGGGCTCCGCCCGGCACGATGCTCGCCAACGGTCCGCGCGGCACGGTACGGAGTGTCACCCCCGGAAGGCGCAGGCGTGGCTGCGCGAATCTCTTCTATCGTTGACCAGGAGAGGAGCCGTTCCCATGAAACCGACCTGCGCATGTTGGTCGTTTCCGCTGGTTTGTTTCTCGCCGCGGTCGCCGATTCCGCCTGGCCCCAACCCCAGCCGGTCTGGATGCTCCGCACCGCCACCAGCCCCGGCCCGCGGCAGTCTCCCGCAATGGCCTGCGATAACGCCCGGGGCGCGATCGTGCTCCTCGGTGGGCAGGATAGCAACGGGGGTGATCTGGCTGGATTACCTTGGCTATCGTACATTAGAAACAACCCGCGGGTGGCGACCGATTGGGCTATCGTACATTAGGGACAACTCGCGGGTGGCGACCGATGATGTCGCACCGTCGGCTTTAGCCGACGGGTTTTAGCCACCGCCTTCAGGCGGTGGTGGACCTTGGCACACCAAAGGGAATTACCCTTCGCTACGCGGGCAGGTGGAAGAATGGACTCACCCCGCGCTGCGTGTCAAATGCGCCCGCTGCAAAGGGGTCTACCTGCACGGTCTCGGGGGGACGGACGACCACGTTCATCTGGCGCTCAGCATCGAACCGTTTGTGACCATCAGCGATCTAGTCCAGGAACTGAAAGGCGCCTCGGCCCATGAAGTCAACCAGAAGATAGGCCATAAGGCCTTGGAGTGGCAGCGGGGTTACGGCGTGGTGAGTTTCGGGCGCCGGCACCTGCGCTGGGTCTTGGGTTACCTCGCCCGACAACGGGAGCATCATGACTTGGACCGTCTGGTGCCGCGCTTGGAGTTCTACGATTCGCCGCCCGCGAGTGTGGTCGGAAAGCCCGGCTGAAGCCGGCTATCGGGAGGAATCAGGATGGAGGTGGTCCGGCTACCACCCACTAAAGTGGGTGGCTAACCCCGGTCGGCTAAAGCCGACCCAACGAGTGCCGGGTGATCACGAACCCCTGCGTAGAGGGGGGGGCTCAAACCGGTCGGCTGAACTCGATCCCAAGGAATAGGGGGGGGTGACTCCGAGCCGCGGGTCGGCCGCGTGCGGCAACTTCGCTTCACCTTCGACTGCGCGGCCCCGCCGGACGCGGACCCCATCATCGAACGGGCCGTCAATGCCTGCGGCCAGCCGCGGGTGTGGACGCCCTACACCCCGGTGTGGATGAGCTGCGCGCCCGACGGCAACGATCTGGTGTGCTCGTTCGTCCCGGCACTGTCGGACGACGCCACGTATCGCTTGGACCTGAGCCCGCTGACCGGGGGGAGACCGGCTGGAAAGCCGGTCCCACAGGCTGCGAAGCCGGTCCCACAAGACCCGTTGGACCTGGGCCCGCTCACCGGAGGACGACCGGCTAGAAAGTCGGTCCCACAAGATGGGTGGCCCATCACAGTCCCGGAGGGACGGAAGATTGTAGCCCAGGGCGCAAGCCCTGGGTTGGGGGCCCACCTCTCCACTCTCCGCCCCGTAGGGGCGGAGGAATGGATGAAAACTTCTGTCGCCCCGCTGGGGCTTAGAATCTGTGGGATAGGCTTTCTAGCCTGTCTTGACCGGCTGGAAAGCCGGTCCCACAGTTTACTCAGGGCTGGCGCCCTAGGCTTTATTCCGCCGCCCCTGACGGAGCTGGAAGACGCGTGGCCCAGCGAAGACCGACCGGCTGGAAAGCCGGTCCCACAAGCTGCGGAGCCGATCCCACAAGAACCGTTGGACCTGAGCCTGCTCACCGGGGGGCGGTCCATCGCGGAACGTAGGGCGGGTTCTACCCGCCAACCTGGCGCCGCGGCGGGTGAAACCCGCCCTACCGTCGACTACCCCACCTCTAAAAAAGTGGGCCACCCAAGACAAGTGAGCCACCACTCGGTCACTGGAGGCCAGCGCGACACGGACCTATTCATCATCAGCGTCCTGGTGGGCGACGC
>JAZDKM010000299.1:0-2637 GCA_043803085.1 Planctomycetota bacterium | reverse complement strand
CCTCCCGGCAGACGGATGCCCGGCGTGACGATCACCGGGCGCTGCCCGAAGCGCGAACGCAGCGTTTCAATCTCCTGCGGCGAGCAGACGAGTCCGTCGATGCCGCACTTCAGGGCCAGGTCGGCGAGGACAACCACGTGGACCGCGGGAGACCGGTTGACGCCGAGATCGTTCAGGTCCTGCTGATCCATGCTCGTCAGGGCGGTTACGGCGATCAGCTTTGGAGGAGTCCGGCCGGAAGCGCGGGCCGCCTCCGAGGCGGCCTTGAGCATGGCTCGGCCCCCTGAGGCGTGGATGGTCAGCATATCGGCGCCGTGCTGTACGGCGGCCCGCACGGCGCGCTCCACGGTCCGCGGGATGTCGTGCAGCTTGAGGTCCAGGAAGATGTTCTTGCGCCGCGATTTGACGGCCTGAAGGACGGCGGGGCCCTCGGCGGAGAAGAGTTCCAGCCCGATCTTGTACCACGTCACTTCGGGGGGGAGGAGGTCGACAGCGGCCAGCGCCTTGCGCGATGACGCGACGTCCAGCGCGACGATCAGTTCGGCGTTCATCGGTTCTCTCCGGCGTATGTCCGGAGGCTGTCACGGAGGCGGCCGCATTTCAAGACCGATGTGGCGGCGCCCGGGCGAGATTTGCAGTCGCGTGGAGATCATTCTTCCTGTATATAGAACTTCGCATGGCGCAGGAACCGTCAGTCGTATTCCCCGCGGGAGGTTTGAGCGGATGGCTCGTCCGGCGGGCTCTGGCTCCGGGGGCCGACCCGAAGAGCGCGGACACGCGGACTCGCCTCGGGATGCTGGAGGGGTGGACGAGCGCCGCTATCAGCGTGGTGTTTTCGAGCACCAAGATTCTGTTCGGCGTGATCACGGGCAGTATCGCGGTCCTGGCCGACGGCATCAACAACCTGGCGGACGTCGGCAGCAGTCTCGTCATCGCGCTGAGCTTCCGGTGGTCGCAGAAGCCCCGCGACAGCCACCATCCGTTCGGGCACGGCCGCGTGGAAACCGTGGCGGCGCTCGTGCTCTCGATTGCCCTGGTCATGGTGGGTTTTGACGTAGCCCTCGAGAGTCTCCAGCGGCTGCTGAAGCCGCGGGCGGTGGACGCCCCGGGGTACGTGGTGGTGATCATGGGCCTGACTATTGTGATCAAGCAATGGCTCGCCCTCTTTGCGCGGCGGCTGGCGCTGATCACCAACGCGCCCGTGTTGAGGGCCGATTTCTGGAATCACCAGTTCGACGTGCTGAGCACCTCCGTGGTGGTTCTCGCGCTCTTCACCGTGCGTGCGGGCTGGCCCGCCGTCGATGGCTGGGCGGGGCTTTTCGTGTCCTTCTTCATCTTGTACACGGGGGTGCGCTACGCGCGGGAGTCGATCCACACGCTGGTGGGCGAAGCGCCTAACGACGAGGAAATCCGCGAGATACAGCAAACGGGCCTGGCCCAGCCGGGTGTTCACGGCGTGCACGACATCGTGGTGCACAAGTACGGCGACCACCGGATGGTGTCCCTGCACATCGAGGTGGACGCGGCGCGCTCGGCCCTTGAGGTCCACGATATTGCGGAGAGAGTGGAGGCGGAGGTGGGGAAGGCGGCGTCGTGCCGGGCGACGGTGCACGTGGACCCGGTGGACCGGGACCACCCGATGTACGGGAAGGCGGTGGGGGTGCTGACCCGCCTGGTGCGGGAGGACCGGCGGCTGAGGGGGTTCCACGACCTGCGCGTCTCGGGGCGCAGGAAATCCGTGACGATCAGGGTAGATGTAGTGGTGGACGTGGAACTGGCGGAGTCGTTGTATGGCGAGGTTGAGAGTGAAGTGAGGGGCCGACTGGGTTCGGAACTGGGGGGCGTGAAGTCGGTAGAGGTGGGGGTGGGGGCGGGATACTCGGATGAGACCAAGGGGTAGGGGGATGGGTGGGATTGGGGTTTCCAGGGGCCTGAGACGAGCCCAAAAAATCGAAGAAATGACCTGTTGACACTTCCGTGGCCAGCGGGTAGGTTAATTACAGAATTTCGGGTTGGTTTTTTACCAAGGCTCTTTGTTAGAGCGCCGGTGCCTGCCTAACCCGATGAAAAGAGGGCAGGGGGCGACGGTGTTGTGTGTCTTTTTTTGTTCTTTGACATTCGAATAACTTACGCAAGCCACTTCGAATCAGAAGTGGTGTGGTTTGTGTGAAGCCTGTTCGATTCCGAACGAGTCACTTCAAGTGACATTGGATCAATTAAATGTCTCTTCCTAGCCGGAGAGACAGCTTACCGTTTTTAACGGAGAGTTTGATCCTGGCTCAGAACGAACGCTGGCGGCGTGGATTAGGCATGCAAGTCGAACGAGAACCGGAGGTATAGCAATATAATTCCGGGGACAGTGGCGAAAGGGTGAGTAACGCGCGGGTAATCTGCCCTCAAGTTGGGGATAGCTCTGCGAAAGCGGGATTAATACCGAATGTGGTCGTGGCGCACATGCGCCATTATCCAAAGCCGGGGACCGCAAGGCCTGGCGCTTGAGGATGAGCCCACGTACTATCAGCTTGTTGGTGAGGTGACGGCTCACCAAGGCTATGACGGTTAGCTGGTCTGAGAGGATGGTCAGCCACACTGGGACTGAGACACTGCCCAGACTCCTACGGGAGGCTGCAGTCGAGG
>JAZDKM010000298.1:0-31017 GCA_043803085.1 Planctomycetota bacterium | reverse complement strand
CGGCCTCCGTGGCCGTGCCCAGGGGTGTGTCCATGTCTTCCATCACTCGTTCCAACTCCCTAAACCTGCAACAGGATCAGTATAGCAGAAATTAGCGCGGCGGCCAACGGTTTAGACCCGCAACCCGCCCACTGCAGCCTGTCCTAAGAACGTCTAACAGAAAGATGTGGGACCGGCTTTCCAGCCGGTCAGCGACAGGCTAGAAAGCCTGTCCCACAGGTCCATTCTGTTAGAAGCTCTAAACAGAAAGGCCCGCCCGCGAGACTTCCGCGGGCGGGCCAGGTTAGTGACCAAGGATCGTGTGCTTCACCCCCCTCGCCGCCTACGGCGTGTACTGGGTAATGTCGTACGTGGGATACGTACCGCTGGCAAGATAACCCTTCCGGGGCATAATCTGGAACGCGTTGTTGTAGGTCCCCAAGATGCCGACGATGCTTACCCGAACGGTATCGGCCGGCTTCGTCGTGTTGCAAATCGGCAGGCCGGTGGCGGACGTCACCAGAATCATCGTGTAGCTCGAGTTGTCAAAATCCTGAATCGTGTAGTTGTACACAGGGCACGTGAAGGTGCCCCCGCCCATCACCCGGGCGTTCGTGATCCGAACGAGCGTGCCGATGTAGGCCCTGCGGGGGTCGTCCTCTCCGGGCAGGAACGGGGAAGCCAGGTCCTGGACCGTAAGATCCAGCGGCGTCGGGACGCTGCCCGCAACACAGTCGCAAACCTGAATGGCGCCCGCGTTACAGTCGAGTTCCTGAAGATTGTAGTACTCCTTGTGGACCCCGCGGAACTGGCAAACGGCTCCGGCAGCAAAGCCCGGGGTCGCCTCCAGCGCGAGGATACAGGCGTTGGGTCCATACACGCTCATGGCCCTCGTCCCGGTCTCGTCCTGAATGTAGAAGTCCATGGAGGTGCCGGAGTTGATCATGTCATACATGTGCACGACTTTCGCGGTGACGCACGCTTCCCGCTCGTTCGGGTAGTCGATGTACCCTTCATCCTCAATCGTCCCGCAGCCGCGGCAGATATCTCCCTGCTGGAACAACGCGAAATCCTTCAAGTCGACGTCCCAGTCGGCGTCAAGGTCGAAGACCAGGTGGCAGTAGTTCGAGGCTCCAACGCCCGGACCGCCCACTTCCAGACAGTTCACGAAGTTCTGGTCGTACCCACAAGGGGAATCCTTGCCTCTCCAGATTCCGCAGGCGTCTTGGCAGGTGCTTTCCTGAACGTTTGCCGTGCAACCGGCCGGGTCGCAGCAAGCCCCGAGGCACGGATCGTCGTAATCCGGCGCGAGGAAGCGCGTGGGCACGTAGCCCGGGCTGGCCTGGTCCCCGGTCACCCCGGTCATCCGGCCGCCGTCGGTATTAAAGGCGCTGTGGCAATACCAGGGATTAAGATTAGGATCGTCGTTGTTGTCGGCCGTCAGAAGGGGGTCGAACATAAAGGTGGGGTCAATGGCGTAGCTGCTCCCGGAGCAGGAGGTGCCCCCGTCTGGCCGGGCGAGGTTGAGCCCATCGAGCAGTACCACGGGGTTGCCGATTCCCCCGACCTTGCCGAACACCAACAGGCGGGAGCCCTCCGTCAGCACGCAGCTAGTAAGACTCGGGTAGGCGGACAGGAACTCCCAGTTCGCCACGGGGACCCGGATAATATCGCTCTCCTGCAGGCTGTACCAAGTTGCGGTGCTCTCCTTCAGGCCCCATTCGCAGCCGAACACCCAGGCGCTCTCGGAATAATCCACCGTGTTGTCAATGGCAATGAGTTTCATCCCGCCGTTCGGGATCAGCGCGTTCGCCAGATTGTCCTCCGTAGGCATGTTGTAGGGGCCGGGAGTTGTATCCAGCGTGGTCAGATACACTGCGCTCCCGCTATAGTTGAAGATCTCAACGAACTCATAGTCGCTCTGGTAGGAGCTGGGCGAATGCATCACCTCGGAAATGACCACGCCGCCCGCCTGCACGCCGACCTCGTGCGTACTCTCGTCAGAGATCAGCGGGGTCGCCTGATTGTCCGTGACCGTGAACCGGAAAGTATCCAGACCGGAGTAGCCGGCGTCGGAATCGTAGCCCACCGTCTTGCGGTCGCCGCTCGTCAAAGGCCAGGGGGTGGAGGTGATCTGGGTCCCGCCGTCCCATAACGTCCCGTTCGAGGTTATTTCGGTGATGCTGGCGTAGCTAACGGGGTACGTCCCAGCCTCACTACATAAAGCAATCGAGGTGGTGGCGCCGTTCGTCATCATGGTGGTGAACCGCCCGTGGGCCAGCGGGGGAACCGGCGGGAGCGTCTCGTTGGGCAGATAGATGACCGCCGTGTCCGGCGCTTGCACGGAGAGGTCGTCCACCCACACAATGGCGCCGGCGGCCGAGTAGATCCGGGCCTCAATCCGCAGACCGTCGCGGGTCCCGCCATCGGAATTGAAGGTCCAAGTGTAGCTCGTCTGATCCCACCCCGTTCCCGGACCGTAGTTCAGGTCGCCCTCGGCCCCACCGGCGTATCGGTTGATCCCGCCGCCGTAGGTATACGAAGCCCAGAGGCGGCACGAGGGGCCGACGTCCGGGGTGGTATCGTAGCGCCAGAAGCTCACCGTCACCAGATCGCCGTCCGTCAGCCCGGTGATCCAGGCGACGAAGGCCTCCGCCGTGGTGGTCGAGTTACGCAGCAACTTAAGACTGCGGTTGCCCGCATGAACCGGATCCGGCGCCGCCACGTTCGTCGCGGTGACCCCCAGGGCGGGATACATACCGAGAATGGTGCTGGTCCCATCCTCCCAACCGAAAGTCTCCAACTGATCGGCCCGTACCATGCACGGCGCGATCATCAAACCAACCGCTAGGACTGTCCCAAACCATTTCATGCCAAGGTCCTCCTAAAGAAAATCCCCGTCCTCTAATCTCAATCCCGCAAGGATACCCGTGTCCGCACGACCGCGTCCACGTCGGTACCCGGCATAACCATAACCATGGAGCTGTTCAAATGTTGAACTCCGAATTCACCAGCCGGGGCGGGGCTTACGCCGCCCGGATAGCCGCTCTCCTCCTCGCGGCTCGATCACCTAACCGCCCGTGGCGAAAGTCACCAAGGGCCGTGTGGCATGGGCATCCTGCCCGTGAAAACACAGGCTGGAAGCCTGTGCCACCACCTTTGCCACGGGCTAAGCCCGCCTGGTTATTAAACCCTCTGCGCATTTTTCGAACACATGCTGCAAACGGGAAGAATCAGTGCGTGAAGCCTCTTTCGCCAGCGAGTTCCTTCCCCACAACGTACCCAGAACTCTCATCGCTCCATTCTGGACCGCACCTATTATAAACCGATCACGCTCGGGTTGCTAGGGGGAAATGCGCTAATTTCTCATGAAACCCTTGCATTACTCGCGACCAAATGATTATCGTAGGTAAGTATGCTCTCCGCAGGGAGCGGGGAGGAGGCGTTCGGAGGACGGCAAGGGAGGAAGCTCACGATGTTTCGTCACAAGGTGCGGTTAGCGGTGGGGATCATCAGCGTGATCCTGGCGGTGGGACCCCAGGCCCAGGCGGACCAGCTTCGCATCGCGAACTGGAACGTCACCAACTATTCGAGCGGCCGGGTAAGTGAGTTCCAGACCGCCATCTACGGCGTCTACTTAAGCCGGTCCATGGCGCCGGACATCCTCATCGGGCAGGAGTTCACGAGTGCCGCCGGCGTCACGAATTTCCTGAACATCCTCAACACGGCCTCGGGCAGTCCTGGTGATTGGGCAGCGGCCGGCTTCATCGACGGCCCCGACACCGACAACGCTTTCTTCTACCGCACCACCAAGGTTGATCTCCTGGCGTCCACGGTGATCTCCTACGGCGGTCTCTCGCCGAGTCCCCCACGAAACACCCTGCGTTACGACGTGCGGTTGGACGGCTTTGCGTCTCCCGAAGCCACCGTCGCCATCTACTCCAGCCACATGAAGTCCGGTGACACCCCCGATGACCTGGCTCGCCGTCTGCTCGAAGCCCAACGGATCCGGGACAACGCGGAAACTCTCACCGCCGGATGGCATTTCCTGATCGGCGGCGATTTCAACATCCCAACTTCCACCGAGAACGCCTACCAGGAACTTGTGGGATCGCAGGCCGATAACAGCGGCCGCTTCTTCGACCCGATCAATACCCCGGGTTATTGGCAAAACAACTGCGATTTTCGTTTCGTCCACACGCAAGATCCCGCCTGCCCACCATCCGGTGGGATGGACGATCGTTTCGATCAGATTCTGGTCTCGGCCAGCCTCAAAGACACTGCAGGATTCGATTATGTGGGCAATGCGACCATCCCTTACAGCACAACCACCTGGAACGATCCGAACCACTCCTATCGGAGCTGGGGCAACGACGGCACCAGTTGCAACGCCTGCCTGACCACCGTCGGTAATACCATGGTGGGCCAGACCATCGCCGAGGCCTTGGAGGCCGCCGCCCTGACCGGTGGTCATCTGCCGGTCTTCGCCGACTTCACGCTTCCGGACAAGGGGGCGTGCTGCCTGCCCTGCGGGTGCGCCGACGGGCTGGACCAGGCCACGTGTGAGGCCCGAGGCGGCGAGTTCTGCGGCATCGACGTACTCTGCGGCGAGGAGGTGCCGCCCTGTGAGGTACCTCCCGTCCCCGACGACGTGATCATCAACGAAGTGCTGGTGGCCCATAACGGAATCGAGGACCGAGAGTTTGTGGAGCTCGTTGGTCAGCCCGACGAAGGGTTGTGCGGCTTGACCATCCTGGTCATCGAGGGTGAAGGGGCCACCAAAGGGACGGTCGAGCTGGCCCTCTCGTTGGACAACTGCGGCGGCTGGGTTCCCTGTGCGCTGGACGCGGAGGGTTATTTCGTCGCCGGGGGATCAGGGCTCTCCTCGGAACAGCGCGACCTGCTGATCGGCGGCGGAACCTACATCTTCGAGAACGGGACTGAGACCTTCGCGCTCGTACTCAACTGCTTGGTGGGTTCCGGCGACGACATTGACACCAACAACGACGGCGTGGTCGATGTGCCCGTCGGCACGGTGCTCGATGCCATCGCCATCGTCGACAGCGGCTACCCGGCGAGCGATAAGGTTTACTTCTCCGCCCCCGCGTTCGGACCGGACGTCACCACCGTCGTACCCCCCGGAGCCGCGCGCTGCCCCGACGGCGTCGATACCGATACGCTGAACGACTGGGTCCGGCTGAGCGCGGCGCTCGACGGTAGCGACGGCTGCGTGCCGGTCACGCCGGGCCTCCCCAACCCGGCGGCCTGCGGCGGCGATTTCGACGGCGATGGCCACTTCGACCTCTACGATTTCGCGGCGTTCCAGGAATGCTTCGGTTTGGCCACGCCGGCGTGTTCCGCACTCGAGCTGGATGGCCAGTGCGGCATTGGTCTGGATGATTTCGAGCGCTTCGTCCCAAGGCTCACCGGCCCCTAGCTACCCGTGGCAAAAGTGTGTGGGACCGGCTTTCCAGCCGGTCAAGTTCGGTTTTGGCCCCAAAGAGACCGGCTGGAAAGCCGGTCCCACAGAGCAAGGCACTTTCACCACAGGCCCCTAGTGCGGTTGGTCAAAATTGGTGCGTCTTTTGTGATCCGAACCGCGCCCGTCAGGAAGCGGCCCTGCGTGATCCGAACCGCGCCCGTCAGGAAGCGGCCCTGCTGAGTTGAACACTATGCGCTCCCTCACGGTCGCGGTTCGGACCTGCCTGCCGGCAGGCAGGTAAGATGCGATCAACATGACCAACTACACTAGCATCCCGGGCTACGCGTTCGCCCCGCGGCTTGCGGAATGCTCCTGGGCACCAAGGTACCACTTCACGGCTGCGGGAATGCCCTCGTCATACGAAATGGTCGATTCCCAGCCGAGTTGGACGCGGGCTTTGCGCGTTTCAAAAAACGACCGGCGCCCGATCAACCACACGGCATAGCGCGTGACCAGCGGCGGCCGCTTCGTCTGGAAGGCGTGTCCGAAGCATTCCAGGATGAAGGCCACGGCCCTCGCCACCCGGTAGGGCACGCTCTTGGTGATGAGCGACTCGCCCAAGGCCTCGGCGATCTTGTTGAAGTACGCCCGTTGGCTGAGCACGCCGTCGTTGCTGCAGTTGTACGCTTCCCCGACGGCTTGGTCTGAATCGGCCGCCAGGATGGCGGCTTCGGCGACGTTGGCCGCGTGCACCACGTTCAAGCGATTGTCCCCGTCCCCGATCAGCTTACATTTGCCCCGGCGGATCGAGTCGATCAGGCGCCCCATGGTCGCCCGGTCGCGCGGGCCGTAAAGCCAGCTTGGACGAATGACGGTGACGGGAATCTTGCCCGCCCGGTAATAATCCCAGACGATGCCCTCGGCCTGCACCTTGGCCCGACTGTAGTACGCCCACTTGTACAGACCGAAGCCGAGCGGCGTGGTCTCGTCGAACACGGCCCCCTCGCCGTCCACGTATCCATAAACGCTGATGGAGCTGATGTGCACGAAGCGTTTGACGCCGGCGGTCGCCGCCGCGTCGAGCAGGTGGCGCGTCCCCTCGATCGTGATGGCCACGAACTCCCGCCACGGTCCCCAGTCGCCCACGCGCGCCGCGGCGTGATAGACCACCTCCGCTCCACGACACGCTTCAACCAATGAGGCCGGGTCGGTGACATCGCCGTAAACTGACTCGCAACCGATGGACGCCAGAAAGGACCTATCGCTGCTGGGCCGGACCAGCGCCCGCACCCGTCGCCCGCGCTGACGGAGTTGTTCGGCGATATGACTGCCCAACAAACCCGTGGCCCCGGTGACGAGGCTGATGCCGTTGCCGGTCTGGTCCCCCATGCCGCGCTAACATAAGAACGCCCCACCAACGGGTCAAGCCACTCGGCTCTCCCAGTCCGAACCGCGACCGTAAGGGAGCGGCCTGTTCCGAACCGCGACGGGTGGCATGGCCAAGCCCTTGACGCGGGAGCGTCAAGGGCGCCGCCATGTGCCTGTTCCAGCGCACCAGCTCATCCGAACCGCGACCGTAAGGGAGCGGATCCGCTTTTCCAGAGGGCGGTTGTGTGCCTCCAGCCCCGAAACTATAGTGACCACTAGGAGCAGACCCTCCTGCTTTCGCGCCTTGAAGGAGCCACGACCGTGACGCGGCAGGTCGATACCCACATCAGGCGTCAGGTGAATTTCACGCTCAACGGCGGAGAGACCGCCGTGTTGGCCGACGAGGACGCCAGTCTGCTCGACGTGCTCCGTGACCACCTCGGCATCACCTCGCCCAAAAACGGCTGCGCACCCCAGGGACAGTGCGGATGCTGTACGGTGCTCATCGACGGCAAACCGGAACGCTCTTGCACCCTCTCCGCGATCCACGCGGAGGGCAAGCAGATCACCACCTGCGAAGGCCTGTCCGACGAAATCCGCGCCCACCTGGCGGCGGCGTTCGTCGAGGCCGGCGGGATTCAGTGCGGCTTCTGCATTCCAGGCCTGGCGCTGCGGGCCGCCGCGCTCATCATGCGCCAACCGAATCCGACCCGCGGCGAAATCGCCCACGCCATCCGCCGACACCTGTGCCGTTGTACCGGCTACGTCAAGATCATCGACGCCATCGAACGCTACGCGAGACTCCGGCGCGGTGAATCCATGCCACGCCATGACACTTACGGCAGGGTAGGCACGCGGCTGCCGCGCTACGCCGCGGCCGAGGCGGTGCTGGGCGACCGTCCGTTCGTGGACGACCTGAGCGTCGAGGACCTGGCGTTTGCCGCGCCGGTTTTTGCCGAGCATCCGCGGGCCCTGCTCAAGGGCGTCGATGGGACTGCCGCAGCAGCCATGCCCGGCGTCATGCGGATCATCACCGCCGAAGACGTGCCCGGCGACCGCTACGTCGGGCTGATCACGCGGGATTGGCCGGTGCTGGTGGCCGTGGGAGAGGAAACGCGCTGCGTCGGCGACATGGTGGCCCTCGTGGTGGCCCGGTCGATGCGGACCGCCCGGGCGGCCGCCAAGAAGGTCCACGTGGACTATGAAGCGCGTGAACCGCTCACCGACCCGTTGGCCGCCCTCCGCCCCGACGCCCCCAAGATTCATCCCGGCGGCAATCTCCTGTCGCGCTCTGCAATCGTTCGTGGTGACGTCGCCCGGGCCCTGGCTGGATCGGCTCACGTCGTCGAGCACGAATTCACGACCCAGCGCGTCGAGCACCTGTACCTCGAACCCGAGGCCTGCTTGGCCGTGCCCACGTCCGATGGCGGAATAGACATCTTCAGCCAGGGGCAGGGCGTCTTCGACGACCGCCGCCAGATCGCCTCGGTGCTGGATATGCCCGCGGACAAACTGTACGTCGAGTTGGTTTCCAACGGCGGCGCCTTCGGCGGCAAGGAGGACATGAGCATCCAGGCCCAGACCGCCCTCGCCGCCTGGATATGTGAACTGCCCGTCAAGATGACGCTCACCCGCGACGAGAGCTTCCGCCTGCATCCCAAACGCCATCCGATGCGCTTGCGCTATAAGGTGGGCTGCGACGCCGACGGGCGCCTCACCGCCGTCCACGCCCGGATCATCGGCGATACCGGGGCCTACGCTTCGGTCGGGGCCAAGGTGCTCGAACGCTCCGCCGGTCACGCCTGCGGTCCTTACCGCGTGCCAAACGTCGACCTCCAGGCCCTGGCGGTCTACACCAACAATCCGCCGTCGGGAGCCATGCGCGGCTTCGGTGTCTGCCAGGTGGCCTTTGCCATCGAAGCCTGTCTGGACATGCTGTCCGAGAAAGTCGGCATCGACCGGTGGGAGATCCGCTGGCGCAACGCGCTCGACCTGGGCGACGTCTTAACCACCGGGCAACGCATGACCAAGCCGTTCGGCCTGAAGAAAACCCTGCTGGCGGTCAAGGACCAATACCAATCGGCCAAATTCGCGGGCATTGCCTGCGGCATCAAGAACGTCGGCATCGGCAATGGGATGCCGGATGAAGGCAAGGCCGTCCTCACGGTGGAGAAAGACGGCACGATCACCATCCGCACCGGCTTCACCGAGATGGGCCAGGGCCTCTTTACGGTGCTGATCCAAACCGCGGTGGAGGAGACCGGCCTGCCGCCGTCGGCGTTCCGCGCCGCTACGGATACCAGCGTGAGCGTGGGCACCGGCCAGACGACCGCCAGCCGTGGCACGGTGCTCGGCTGTCACGCCGTCAAAGCCGCTTGTGCGCGGCTCAAGGCCGACTTGGCTGCCGGCAAGACGTCCGCGGATCTCGTCGGCCGGCAGTATCGCGGCGAGTGGGCCTACACCGAGACGGTTGAATTGGGGGCCGACGTGGAAGACCCCAAGACGCACCTGACTTACGGCTTTGCGACCCAGGTGGTCATCCTCGACGACGACGGGAAGCTCCGGAATGTGATCGCCGCCCATGATGTCGGCCGCGTCATGAATCCGACCCTGGCGGAAGGTCAGATCGAAGGAGCGATTCATATGGGGCTCGGTTACGCCCTGACCGAGGACTTCGCCTGTGAGGGCGGCCACGTCCAGGCCAAGGACATCAATGCTTGCGGTGTGTTACGCGCCCCGGACATGCCGGAGGTAGAGGTCCTCCTGATTGAAGAGCCGGACCCGGACTGCCCGTACGGGGCCAAGGGGATCGGAGAGATCGGGCTGGTGCCCACCGCGGCCGCGGTGCACGGGGCCCTCTATGCCTACGATGGGGTTCGGCGTTTCTCTTTGCCCATGAAAGACGCCCCCGCAGCGCGTGCCATCTGGGACCCGCATTGGAAGCCGACGCGCATTCGAGAGACTTGACGTGCTAGCCGCCCGTGGCAGAAGTTGTGGCACAGGCTTCCAGCCTGTGTTTCCGCGGGCGCTTGGATGCCCGTGCCACACCGCGCCCCCTCTCCCCTCGGGAGAGGGTTGGGGTGAGGGCTATCGGTGAGGTCGAAAACGCGGCGAAGCGAGGTGCCTGTCCCCTTTCACCACGGGCTCCTACTGCTCCAACGCAGCTAAAGTTTCGGGTGTGCCACTGCTCTGTGAGCAGTGGAGTAGCGGCCTGCGTCCCCGCTGGCCGTCGGCTGGCGTCCTCGCCAGCCGATCCCGGCGCGCCGGGAGGTCGGCCAATGGGCACGAACCGTGGCAAGATAGACCGTTTTCGCTTGACCGGGGCGGCTCGCCCGGGTACGATGGCGGCTTGAGGTCTGATAAATGGGAAATGTCAGATTCCAGCCCGTGCCCAAAGGAGGTCAAAGCGATGATTATCCGGCGTGCGATGTATCTGGCAGCGCTTGCTCTTGGGTTGTTTCTTTCAACCAATCGCGTTGTTTTTGCAGAGACGCATACCGACACATTCTATCCTATCGCCGACGCATTCGTGCGTTCGGATCTGCCAACCACATCCTTCGGCGATGCAGATTTCCTCGAAGTCGGCTGGTGGCCCGCGGCCGACAACGAAGCCAGAACGTACATCAAGTTTAACGTCAGTTCCATTCCGTCGAACGCGACGATTCTTACTGCAACGCTCCAGGTTTGGTGTATCGCGATGGGCGTTCAGCCGCCGGCGACACAGGCAGGAATGAACCCCTTGTGCATCACCACTTCGTCCTGGAATGAAAGCGTAACGTGGAATACGCATCCATCGCACGACGACAGTGATTGCGACAGAATCTACTTCTCCTCCGGTTGCCCAGGCTGGCATGAGTCTCAGTATGATGAGTTGGAGAAGTACGTCCAGGGCTGGGTGGACGGTAGTCTGAGCAACTACGGCTTTGCTGGGCTCTGGGACGAGGGCTCTTACTACTGCTGGGCAGACTTCACGTCTCGGGTCGGTGATAGCGGCGACCATACACACGAGCCGCGCTTGGTCGTGACTTGGGAAGTTCCAAACACACCCCCCACGTTGAACCTGACGCAACCCTCGAGCAACATCACCGTGACCCAGGGTGACGTTGTGACGATTGAATGGACAGACAGCGATCCTGACGATAACGCGTTCATAAACTTGGCTCGGGACTCGGATTGCTTGGTAGGCGGGCACACATGGATTACGGTGAGTCTGCGTGAGGATCCCGACGGGACGGGAAGTTGCTATCCGGGCAGCAGCGGCGATTGTTACGAATGGGACACGTCTGCAGTTCCACCGGGAACCTACCGCGTCTGGGGCATGATCGATGACGGCACAAACCCCGAGGTGTACAACTGCGCGTCGGGTTCGATTACCATCGAGCAACCACCGTACGTGCAACTCACACTAGAAGGCACGTACTCCGGCGCCACGCCACAGGATATCTTCCAGCCCGGTGATGACGTGACCGTTAAGCTGCAGGCGCACAACACTGGCGGTGGCGTGGATGCCGTGACTACCCTAAACGTCTTTGATTCGACCTATACGCAGCCAGACACGGACCCAAGCAAGATCTACGACAGCCACACGGCCGGTGAGGATCAGACGTCCGTCCTCGACCAAGACGACACGGACACGTATTCCTTCACGTTCTCGTTACCCACGGATGCTCCCCCTGGCTGGTATCGCGTGCTCGGCGCCATCCGGGAGCAGCCCTGGGCAGAGGTACTAGACACGACAGGTCCCGGGATTGCCGACCCGGACTGGGATGACGGTGCGCATTTGCTGGCGTTCCAAGTATACGTCTTCCGTGTTGACAGTGTATCCATCGACACCGACCCCGAGGATCCCGAACCCGTCGATCAGGGCGGCACCGTCACCGGGGACGGTACCGTGACCGGGCTTGGCGACGGAACCGTCGAGTACCGCTGGATCGTTCGCAAACCAGGCGGTGCAGGATGGGCCAGCGATCTCCTCTCAACTATTATGGCCAGCGGTTCTGCCACCATCGCTAGCTATACTGGCTTCCCCACGACCGATCTGGGGCAGCACAAAGTTTGGATCCGGATCGAAAGCCCTAATGGGCCCGATGACTCCTTGTCCAATTGGGAATTCTATACGGTTGTCGCGCCTTCCTGGCCTGATCTGCGGCCATACCTGCGGCCTGACTGGGATGATAAGCTTGTCATATCCAATGTCACGGGTACGACGAGCTCAGCAACTGTCATTCACGATAATGAACATATCTATGTGGATTACAGTTGCATTAACAGTGGTGACGCCGACGCCGGACATTTCCGGTACGGTTTGTGGATCGATGGCGACCAGAAGACGTACGTAGACAAAGCCTCGTTGGCGGCTGGTCAACACAGTTACGTTCTCGATTCGGACCGCGGGATACTGTCCGCCGGGTGGCACACGTTTACCATCAAGTGTGATTACGATACCGAAGTTGATGAGGGGCCGTACGAGGGCAACAACGAATACTCCCGCGACTTCTATATCACGCCAGCCGCCCAGCCACCGCCGGCCGGGAAATGGACAGTTGTGGTGCACGGCTTCCTCGTGCCAGGCACGTCGTACACCGATGTGCTTGCACCAGATGGAGTCCTTGGCGCAATTGCCAGCAGGATCGAGTCCTTGGGGCCCGAGGGATATGTCGTTACTCACACCATGGCCATGGACGCATCTGGTTTCTCGCTGACGCCCAGCTCGTTCGACCCCACCAAGCACCACGTACTGCTCTTTGACTGGACGGCTACATGCGGTTTCCTCAGCTCCCTCTTGCGCCATGACGATGAACGGGATCCCCGGGATATTCTCTTCGACGACGGCTACGCCTACGGCGCTGGCGATGGGCTCTATGCGCTCCTTCGGTCGCACGATATCGCGCAAGACGTCTTCTGCTTAATCGGTTACAGTCGAGGCGCTGTAGTCGTAAGCGAAGCCACACGCCGCCTTATTCTGGCTGATTTAGATCCACAACAGGTCATTTTTCTTGATGGCGAAGGTGGCGAACTCTGGATCGGCTATCAGGATCATCGTTTCGATGCTTGGCAGCCATCTCCTGGACATTCGATTCGGTTCGACAATATATACAGTGACTATAACGAAATCTCCCATTGTGTCTGTCCAGTGTACTTGGGCGGACACCCATCGCTCCGTTGTTGGAACTACGACCTTGGTGATGCATACTCACACGCAGGCCAATGCGCGTGGCCTTGTGCCCCGGAGGTATGGCGGTATCTTAGCGATTCCATGAGCTGTGACGGCACACGTTACATATATCAAGACGAGCCCTGGAACGCTGATACCGATCCGGGTCTGGATCCCCATTCGGCGGATCACTACCCAGAATCGCTTTATCATGGCGACTTCGAGTGGAATTCGCTTGCTGGGTGGTTCGGCCATGGTGGGGACGGTTCGGGACATGTTGATTGCAGTGACGAACCCGCCACGCATAATTGTCATTTAGAGTTGGATGACAATGACGACGAACGAATACACTCATGGTTCTGGCTTGATGCTACGTACACGGCCTTTAAGCTTTGGTATAAGATATCCAATGAAGATGCGATTGCCTGTGATGATTATGCGTTAGTCGAGCTGACAAGCGGGGATGGAGATTGGGAGACGTGGTTTGTATCGGACATGTGTAGTGAGACGGACTGGTTGTACTTTGCTCAGCCCGTTCCCGCACAGTTTAGAGGAAAGCTGTGCCAGATGGAGCTGTGGATTAATCCGGGGGCTGGCGGCGCTATCGATTCAGAACTGCGGGTGGATGACATAGCGTTTCTGGAGTGCACGCCACCCGCGACACCCACAAACGGAGGGGCCGATCCGTCGACCATTTGCGAGGGCGAGCCGTCGACGCTGACGGCGTCGGTGAGCGGCGCGGTGATCGACTGGCACGCGGGTAGTTGCGGAGGCACGTTCGTCGATACGGGGGATTCGATCAGCGTCAGCCCAGCTTCGAACACGACGTACTACGCCCGAGCGCGGGACGGCTCGACAGGATGCGTTAGCAGCGGGTGCGACACGGTCGTGGTGACGGTGAATCCGCTCCCGCCGACGCCAACGAATGCGGCGGCCGACCAGGCGGAGATCTGCGAGGGCGAGTCGACGACGCTGACGGCGTCGGTGAGCGGTGCGGTGATCGACTGGTACACGGGTGGTTGCGGGGAGACCTTCGTCGACACAGGCAATTCGATCAGCGTCAGCCCAGCTTCGAGCACGACGTACTACGCCCGAGCGCGGGACGGCTCGACAGAATGCGTTAGCACGACTTGTGATGCGCTGCAGGTGGGAGTAGTAGCATGCGAATGTGTGGGCGACGACGATTGCGACGACGGGCTGACTTGTACCAGTAATACGTGCAACATAGAGAGCCACGAATGCGAATACACGGTAGACGCGGGATTCTGTGCTATCGACGAAGTGTGCTACAGCGATGGCGATCTGAATCCGGGCAATGAGTGCGAGGAGTGCGATCCGGCGGCCGATCTGAGCGACTGGTCGCCGCGGAGCGTTGGGAGCCTATGTGGTGACCCAGGCGACGTGTACTGTGACGCCCAGGACACCTGCGATGGTGCCGCTACGTGCGTTGATCGATACAAAGACGCCGGAACGGAGTGCCGTGGGCCAACGGGGCCCTGCGACGCAGCAGAGTTCTGCACCGGCGTTTCCCCCGAGTGCCCCCCTGACGAGGATCAGCCGGACGGGACGCTGTGCCCGGACGGAGACTTCTGCAATGGCGAGGAGACCTGCCAAGCTGGCGTATGCACGGACCAGCCGGGCCCGTGCGGAGCAGGCGAAGTCTGCGACGAGCCAAGCGACCAGTGCTTGCCGGACTGCAACAGTGACGGAGTGGCGGACATCGAGGATATCTCAAGCGGGACTAGCCTGGACTGCAACGAGAGCGGTGTCCCGGATGAGTGCGAGACACTCGCCTGGGGTGACCTTGATTTCGACGGGCGCGTGGGGCTTGCCGACTACGTGCAGTTTGGGAATTGTATCAGCAGCCCATGTGCCGATCCGCCATGCAGTTCCAGTCTCTACGCCGAACCGTGCTGCGTTCTTGCCGATATCGAGCCCGACGGAGATGTCGACCTGCAAGATTTCGGAGCGTTCCAGAGGGCCTTCCAAGGATCAGCCGATTGCAACGCTAATGGTACGCCGGACGCGATGGAACTGAGCTTGGCGGGCAAGGTGTACTGGACGAACTACTACCATGGCGAGATTCTGCGGGCCAACCGGGACGGCTCGGGTGCCGGGCCGATTGTGTCCTCCGGGGCAGGATACGCCAACGGTCTCTTCGTCGACGTGGCGGGAGGCTGGATGTATTGGGCCGACCAGCACGCCGGGATCAAACGGGCCCGCTTGGACGGAACCGGGATTACGACCTTGTTCGCCGACGAGAGCGGGTTGCAGGACCTGGCGGTGGATTTGTTCGGGAGGAAGATCTACTGGGTGAATGCGGGGAGCGACAAGATACTCCGCGCAAACTTGGATGGGGCGGGAACCCCACAGGTGCTTTTCAGTCTCGGGGGCGGGGCCCCCATCGGAATCGCGCTGGACGTGCCCCGCGGCAAGGTTTACTGGGCCGAGAACGGGGGCGGCAAAGTGCAGCGCGGTGCCCTGGACGGTTCAGGGAGCATCGAGCATGTGATCGGCGACCTGGGTGCGGATCACATCCACGGACTAGCCCTGGACAGCGCTCGGGGTTATGTCTACTGGTCGGACCCGACGCAAGGCTGTATCCGCCGCTGCGATCTGGATGGGACCGACCAAGTGCCGGTCATCGCGTCCAGCGGCTTCGCGGTCGACTTGGCCCTGGACCCGATTTTGGAGCGGATCTACTGGACCAACCGGAGCACGGGCAAGATTCAGTGGGCCAGCACGGCACCGGGTTCGATCGCCGAAGACCTGGTGACCGACCAGCCGATCAGCCTGTGGGGCATCGCCCTGACGACCGGCGAGGACTGTAATCAGAATGGGGTGCCGGATGAGTGCGACCTCACCGCCGGCACAAGCCAGGATTGCAACACGAACGGCGTGCCGGACGAGTGCGATGTTGGTCTCGGAATCAGCCCAGATTGCAACTCGAACGGCATCCCTGACGAATGTGAGGTTCCGTTTGCTCCGGTGCTCTTAGTTTCGAGCGGGACGCTCGACAACGTGGTCGCCTATCATGGGCTGACCGGAAGCCCGCGGCGAATTCTCGTGCCATCCGGCGCCGGGGGTCTGGACTATGCGAACGGCGTGGCCATCGACAGCGCCGGAGACGTCTACGTCTCCAGCGCCGAGTCGGACACGGTGATCAAGTACTCCGGCCTGACCGGCCAGCGGCTTCAGGAGTTCGCTACGCCGGAACTTGACGGACCGGTTGATCTAGTCCTCGAGCCCACGACGCTCCTCGTCGTCAGCTACTCTACGAACTCCGTTTTGAAGTTCGATCTCCAGACCAGTGCTTTCCTAGGCTATCGCGTGCCCCCCACCGAACACCTGAACGGTCCGGGTGCCATGCGCCTCGGGCCGGACGGTCCGCTGCCGGCAGGGCACCTGCTGGTCTCCAGCCAGCAGAGTCACAAGGTGGCGGAGTTCGACGCGGAGGGTGCGTTCGTGCGCTTTCCTGCGGAGAATGTTCCCTTCCCGCAGGGCCTGTTGTTCCACACCGACGGCAGTCTGCTGGTCGCGGCTTTTTCCGAGAGTAGAGTTGCGCGCTACGACTACGCAACGGGCGCGCCGTTGGCCAATTTTGTTCCCAGTGGAAGCGGGGGGTTGAACCTCGTGGAAGGCATCGCCTGGGGCCCTAACGGCAATCTGTACGCGGTCAGCCGCGAGACCGACAGCGTGCTGGAGTACGACGGCGACACGGGCGCCTTCGTCCGCGAATTCGCCAGCGGTGGCGGACTTGACTCACCAAGGTACCTGGCGTTTGGCGAATTGCCCAACGACTGCAATACCAACGCCATTCCCGACGAATGCGACCTGGCGGCTGGAACCAGCGCCGACCTTAATGGGAACACAGTTCCCGACGAGTGCGAGGTGGTGGCAGCTTTGCTGACGGCTATGCCGGCCGACCAGGGCACCTTGTGGCGCACAGCCAAGAACTTCGTCCGTCTGACGTTCGATAACAACGTCACTGCACCTACGGAACCCGGTCAAATCCTCATCCAGGAGCTGTTGGAAGGGGCCGACAACTTTGGCCCGGACCTCTCGTCGGGATTCAGCTTCACGGTCGATATCGACCCCAAGATCCTGAAGATTCGCGAGAGCGCCACGAGCTTCGACCACCGGAAGTGGTACGCGATCCGCAACCTCGGTGACTGGGGACTTGTGGCGCCCTTCGAGGTGCAGTATGTCGTGCTGATGGGTGATGTGGACGACGACGGTTTCGTGAAGAACGCGGATGCCAGCGCGATCTATCCGCGTGTGTCCTTCCTGCCCAAGCCGGACGACTACCGGTGGGATGTTGACGGGGACGGCTACTGTAAGAACGCCGACGCGAGTGCGATCTATCCGCGGGTGTCGTTCCAACCCAAGCCGCCAAAGCCGAGTGGACACTAACAGAAACGTCGAAAGTCGAAAGTCGAAACGCGGGACGTTCGGGACTGAAGGCGGATTGCGGATTGGCCGTGCCGGGTGTCGGGCAGAGCCCGACCTACAAGGCTCCTGGTCCGCGAGCGCGCGCATGCCGAACGCCACCGTTGAGTGGATAACTGGGCATGGCGACGCGCGCCGTTGGCGAGCTATCTGCCCGTGGCAAAAGTCGCAGCGCAGGCTTCCAGCCTGTGTTTTCACGGCGGGTGGCATGGCCGAGCGTAGCGCGGCCATGTTGCGTGCCGCAATCGTCGGCGGCCATCGGTGGACGCAACATGCCCGCGGCTGCGGCTTGGGCATGCCACTTTGCCTGGCGATCCTCGTCCAGTACGTCCATCCTCCGACTTCGGCCTTGCCACGCCGTTGGGCCCCCCGCGCGATCCTCTCTTGCCGCGCCCACCCGGCCGCTCCCAAGCCTGAGCGCGCGCCAAGTTCTATTCAAGGGTGCTTGCCGGCCGCGGCCCGGCCACAGGGGTCCTGCGCGCGGACCGGATAAACGGTCACCGGCCCCCGAATCCGGCTTGGAAGACCCAGGAATGCAGGATTACCAAACAAACCCATTGACCAGACGAGCGAGCCGCCGGGTTTACCCCGGCGCTGGTGGAAATTACCAAACAAACCCATTGTCCAGTCACGCTTTACCATGCCGCCCACTGGCACACGTTCAGGAGGTTTGACATGCTCGTCTTCATCAGCGACCTGCACCTGACCGACGGCACCTCCGGCGAGACCATCGACGCCGGGGCCTTCAAGGTCTTCCGGGAGCGACTGAGGGACCTGGCCTACGATGCCTCCTGGCGGGCCGATGGGAAGTACAAGCCCCTCGAACGCCTGGACCTGGTCCTGCTCGGCGACATCCTGGACGTGATCCGCTCAGAGCAGTGGGTCGGAAAAACCGTCAAGCCGTGGGAACAGCAGGAACGGCCGGAGGCCTTCCAGAAGAAAGTCGGCACCGTCACGGAGGCGATTCTCCAGACGAACGCAGAGGCGCTTGGCTATGTGCGCAGCCTGCAAGACCCCAAAGTGATCACCCTCCCGCCCGCCACGCGCAAGGGGGAGCCGAAGAAGAAAGTGCCCTGGGAGCCGGACGCCCCGGAACGCTTGCCGGTCGACGTACACGTTCACTACCTGGTCGGGAACCACGATTGGTTCTATCATCTGCCCGGCCCCGCATACGACGCCATCCGTGATCAGATCGTCAAGGCCATGGGCCTGGCGAATGCTCCGACTGCGCCGTTCCCCCATGATCCGAACGAGTCCGCGGTCATCCGGGAACTTCTCGAAGCCCACCGGGTCTTTGCCCGCCACGGGGACATCTTCGACCCGTTCAACTACGAAGGGAACCGCGACGCCTCTTCGCTGGGCGATGCCATAGTGGTGGAACTGCTCAACCGCTTTCCCGCCGAGGTGGCCGCCCGGATGGGGAAACAACTGCCCCAGGATTGTCTGCTGGGGCTTCGCGAACTGGACAACGTGCGGCCGTTAGTGGCCATCCCCGGCTGGATTGAGGGCCTGTTGCGTCGGACGTGCCCCGACCCCGGACAGGCCCGGGCGGTCAAAGCGCTCTGGGACGAGTTGGCCGACGAGTTCCTGAATCTTAAGTTCGTTAGCGATCGCGACAAGCCGTTCCGACTTGATCTGGTGGATGGACTGGAGGTCGCCCTGAAATTTTCCAAGGGGATGTCTCTGCGGCTGCTGGGTCGTCTGCCGCATTGGTTGGACGAACTCTTGCGCGAGAAGCCCTCCGCGGAGCACGCCCTGGGGGAACAGGACTTCAAGAATCGGGCCGCCCGCTATATTGTCTATGGGCATACCCACCGCCACAAAATCGTGCCCCTGGACTCGTGCTGCTTGGCGCAGGGTCTTTTCGAACAAATGTACGTCAACTCGGGCACTTGGCGACGAGTGTACGAACGGGCCTGCTGGAGGCCCGAGGACCAGGAGTTCATGGGCTACTATGTGATGACCTACCTCGCCTTTTTCAAGGACGGCGAGCGCCACGGCCGCACGTTCGAGACTTGGTCCGGCGCGTTAGGTGCGCGCGAAACTGGCTCTGGGGCACCCTAACAGCCTGTGGTGAAACGGCCTTGGTCTGTGGGACCGGCTTTCCAGCCGGTCTTCTTCGGGGCAAGAAGCGACATTGACCGGCTGGAAAGCCGGTCCCACAGACTTTCACCACGGGCTGCTAAACTGCTTGCTCGGCAGAGCATCGGTCCGACGCCGGCCTCATCCCGGCAAGGCGATTGAGACGCCCCAGTAGGTCCGGGCGTTGTCCGGCGGAAACTGCACGTTGCAGTTGAGCGGCAGCGCCAGCAGGGCACTGAGCAGGACCGCCGCCACGACGCGCACCATAGTTTGCTTGAGTTTTCCCATCGTCCAACTCCCTTCTCTCGGCACGACGGATGCCATGTCGTTCAATATCAATACTTTACCACCGGCATCGCGGAAAGGCAACAGACTTCCTGCAAAACCGCTTATGACTATCGGACTCGCATCATCGGCCGCGGATACATGCGCTCGACACGGATCGAATTAAAACAGAGATCCGCGCTGATCCGCGTTCATCTCGGTCGCTCGAATCCTTCTCGTAAGATAGCAGCCCGTGGTAAAAGTGGCCAAGCGCGGTGTGGCACGGGCATCTTGCCCGTGGAAACACAGGCTGGAAGCCTGTGCCACAACTTCTGCCACGGGCTGATAGGCCCCTATCCACCCGGCGGAACCTGTGGCTTGGGCAGCGGCTCCTCGACCACGCTGTACTTCTTCCACTCCGGCGGTTCCCCGAAGTCCTTGTCGGTCAGGCCGGCGGACAACACCACATCGG
This sequence comes from Planctomycetota bacterium, assembly GCA_043803085.1. GTDB lineage: Bacteria > Planctomycetota > Phycisphaerae > UBA1845 > UBA1845 > JAAEQG01. Next base: position 10,827 of record JAZDKM010000298.1, on the reverse strand, counting down.
CGAACGTCGCGGTGGTCACCTTTTTTCCATCTAACTCGGTGGCTACGATTTTCATCGGCAGATGTGTTTCACGTGAAACATAGAACTCCAGTTTCGCAAAGTCTTTGGCCAGCGGAGTTTGCGGCTTCGGCACGCAGGCCAGGTGGTCGGTATTATCCGGGTCGCCCTTCGCAGGCGGCGGCAGACTCACCATGAAGTTCTTGAGAATATGGTCTTTCTTTTGTCCAAACGGGACGGGGAACGGCGCGGTCTCCACGTCGAACAGATCGACCTTGTCGCCCGGGGCGACGATCTCGCGCTTGATGATCGAAGCGCTGCGCTGTTTCGCCTCCCAAAACCAACGGTTCTTGAACAGGTACCACTCCTTCATCTCGGTCGGCACGTCGTCCTGCACGAGCTTATGGAAGTGGATCAGGAACATGTCGTGCGGTTGGGCCCGTTTGAACAATATGGTGCCGTACTTGGTCAGTTCGTCCAGGTTAATCCGGTCGTCGATGCGGTACTCGAGTTTGCACCGCAGGTCCTGGATTTCGTCGCCCTTCTTCTCCAGTTGCGTGAGAATGGCGTCGATCTCCGGCGATACCGCGTTGGCCGCAGGGTTCTCTTGCGGGGTCAGGCCGACACTCAGCACAAGGGTCAAGAGCGCGATCATGGGCAGGCAACCTCCTGGTCCGCGTGTTATGGCCGGAAACGGGTGCGGAGTCCAGTCAGTCAAAATGGGCGTGGGACCGGTTGCCACGCGGTCAGGGGGTGTAAATGTTGGCCGCCAAGGCTTCGAAGGCGACCAGGAAGATCAGCTCGCCGACCAGACCCGCTCCGCGGATCGAGTCGCGGGTTTGGCCACCTTGGCGGCGGACCGCCAGCACGCCGTAAAAGTACGTCCCCGCCAGCACCAGGCAGGCAATGATGCACCCGAACATCCACCGCCGACCGCAGTAGATCGAGGTCAGCACCGTCACGGGCAACGTCCACAGCAAGACCCGTCCGGCCGACAACGACGCGCAGAAGGATGACAAAAATGTGTCACCCTCATCCCGTACCCGACCGATCGAGCCGGTCAGGAGCATGGCCCAGCGCCCCCACATCGGGGCCAGGATCAGCGGACGATAGGGCCGGTGAGCATACATCCAGTTGAAGTGGCTCCGCCAGTCGCCCGGCCCGGGCCAACTGGAAGGCCCTTGCGGGATGGCCATCAGCAGCACCAGCTTCAGCACCGCCAGGATGACCAGGACCAGGATTTCGATCGGGTACCGCGTCGGTCGCTCACCCGCCACACCGGCGACGGACGGAGAGGGATCCAGCACGCGCGCGAAAGTTCTGGACGCGCCGAAGTAGAGGAGCACCCCGAGTAGCCCGACGTCCAGCAGCCACACGGCGGCCGCGGGCATGAGTGGGAGGCTGCGGACCTCGCCGAACTGCCGCCACACGGCCCGATAGGCACCGGTGTAGACCAGCCCGGCGATCAGACCGAGCCCCACGAACCAGTGATACGCCTGGGCCGCGCCGCGCTCGGAGGAGGTCCAGCGTCCCGGGCACATCCAGTAGAGGGCGTGGCGTAATGAGTCCATCCCGGTCATCCTTCACCGCCGCGCAAACGCGTTGACGGAGCGTGTCCGCGCGAACCACCCGTTCGCCGGCGACAACAACCTACCGGATCGGACCGGGGGTAGGAAAGGGGCGACCGCTATTTGTGCGGGGCGACCTCGAAAATGGACTGCGTCCGCAGGAGCGTCATCTCGTCGGGAAACGCGTGGTACGCGTGCACGTGGAACTCGCCCTCGCGGGCCTCGTAGTCGATGAACGAGAACGGTTCCAGCCTATCGCTCTCCCATTCCCCGAACGACTGGAAAATCCCGCGGGTCTGTGCGTAATTGAGCAGATCACGGTGCGATGAAGGGAAGAGGTTCGGCGTCATCCGCTCCACTTGGGTGGAGAGAATGTACTTCATCCCGGAATCGAAAGCGTGCGCGTAATCGCGCTCGCCGCGGAAGCGGAAGGACATCGCCAGCCCGATCTTGGGCAGCATTTCACATTCGTCGGCGATGAGTTCGGTCAGACAACTCCGGCCGGCATGGACCGAGACGACGTGAGCGAGGCCCACGATCCAGATTTCCGCGTGATAGCGGCGCTGCTGGACGTGCTTGACCTGATGAATCCGGAACAATTCGGGGTGCAGGGGGCGTTGATACAGGTACAAGTGCAACTCGTCCATGCGTTGTTTGGTTTGGCCTAACTCCACGATAACCTCAATTCGCGGCAGAAGTTCGGTGAATTCCGTCACGTCGCTACTCAATTGTGATTATACCGGGCCGCAAAAGGCCTCGCCACCATAATCTTGGAGCGTCTGTCGAATTGCTGAACGGGTGGCAACATCAGATAACATATTGCAAACACTATAGATACGTAGCACTATGGAGGCCATTGTCCTCCCTTTCCGGCCCGCTCCCGTGATTTTTACGTTACACGGGCAGCCGTGGTTCAGTCGGGCTCTGCCCGAGGATTTGCTTCGGCGGGAGGAGCCCGCCCTACTCAAGATAAAGCAATACTGTATGCCGCTATGGCCGAAAACGCCGAGGGCATGCTTGGCGGCTTCGTTAACCGGCTGTTGCCGGCGTTGCCCTCGTGCGCCAGGGTGGTATGATGCTGCCGCAATGGTGTTCCACAGAAAACAAGGTGTCAAGCCATGGTGTGCGCGTGCGGTTGCCGTGGCGGTTTGCGGCGTGGTGATCGTCGCGGCGACGGGCGGCTCCGTGATTAAAGTGTCGCTTTTGGAGGCGGCGAAGGCCCGTCTCGAGGCCGCCAATCGGCCCCTGGAGAAGCCGTGCAAGCGTCATCCCGGCACCGATCCGGTGCTCAGCGTTTGCACGCAAGGTGACTGGGACCGAGCGGCGTCGGCGCGTCCTTGTATCGAGTCCAAGCGGCTTCCTGTTTGGGGGGTCAAGCTTCCTTCCCCCGTGCCGTGCGGCGGATACGGGTTGGTCGCAGCGCAGGACGGGTGGTATCTCCAAGTCGCGCCACCTGCGGCGGTGAATCCGAATTGCAGGACGCATGCGCCGCCGACCGAACGCCGCGCCGGGTAGGCGTAAGCACGGGTCGGGGCAGGGCGTTTTTCGTCCTGGTTCTTTCCTTCTGGTGTGCGTAGCGGCGGCGCTCGGGTCCGCGAAGACATAGCGTGACATTTCGTCATCTACCAGCCGGACAGGGGGGTTCTTGAAAACCCCAGTTGAGTCCGGCTTCCCGGAGGTCCCTTCATGAGTAGTCAGAATCGGCTGTTGAAATGGGCGTTGGTAATCGTCCCGATCGTGGCGGCGGGCCTGGCGATCTATCCACCACAGAATCGGTTGAAGGGCGGTATCGATCTGGTCGGCGGCACGAGCCTGCTGTACGAGATCGACACCGCGGGTATGAAAGGGAGCGAAGCGAGTAATCTGTCCGGACGGGTAATGAACATCCTGCAACGGCGGGTCGATCCGAACGGGCAACTGAATCTGGTCTGGCGTCCGGTGGGCAATACCCGGCTGGAGATCCAGATGCCGCGCCCCCCCAAGGAGGTGCTGGAACGTCGCGAAGCGTACAAGGCGGCGTTGGCCAAGTTGCAGGCCAAGAACATCACCCGCGTCGATATCGAGCTTGCCTTGAACAGTCCCGAGGCCGAGTGGCAGGCGTGGGTCGCGGAGCAGGCCCGCATTGTGCCGGAGCGCGGGCCGAAATTGGAGGCGCTGAAGCAGGCCCACGACGCCTACCGCAAAGTGCAAAGTCAGGTGGATGCGGACCTGGCCGAGGAGCAAGCGGCGGAGGCGGGCTATGACACCGCCCTCGCAGACGTCGAATGGACCGTCCTGCCTCTGGGCCGGCTGGAGGACGTCCTGGCGCTGCGGAACCCCAAGGAGCGCGAGAAGGAACTCACCGATCTCAAGACCCGGCATTCCGCGTACGCCGTGCTCATCGATGAGGTGCGAAAAGAGTACGACGTCTGGTCGCGGAACAAAGGGACCCTGGAAGACCCGTCGGACCTGAAACGGCGGATCAGTGGGGCGGGGGTGCTGGAATTTCGCATCCTCGCGGAGCGCGACCCCACCAATCCGGGGTACACCCAGTCGCAGGACCCGAACCTGCGGCAACCCATAGCCGACTACGTGGAAAAGCTGCACCTCCACGGGCCCCGCCTGCAAGCCGGCGAGAAGTATGGCTGGTTCCCCATCGAAAACGTGGGCTCGTTCATGTTCAGTCTGCGGGACAAGGACATCTCGGAGTTCGAGAAGGTCAAGGACCAAAGCACGGAGATCGTCGAGAAGTACGCCGGTGGCTATTACGTGCTGATGCACACGGAACCCGAATACGGCCTGCTGCACCTCCAGAAAGGTGCGAGTTGGAAGCTGGTGCGGGCGTACCCGATGACGGACCCCAACACGGGCCGTCCGGCGGTGAGTTTCACCTTGGACCCCCGGGGCGGACGCTTCTTCGGTGAATTGACGCGCAAGAATATCAAGCGCCAACTGGCCATTCTGCTGGACGGGGCGGCCATGTCGCACGCGACCATCCAGTCGCAGATCAATGAGAGCGGTCAGATCACCGGCGATTTCACGCTCGACAAGGTGAAGGAACTGGTGACGGTGCTGGAGGCCGGTTCGCTGCCTGCCCGGCTCAAGGAGACCCCCTTGATGGAGTACACCGTCGGGCCGAGCCTGGGCAAGTACAACCGCGACCAGGGCATGCATGCGGCGGCTTACTCCCTCGTGGCGGTGGTCATCTTCATGGCGCTCTACTACCTGGTTTCCGGGGTGGTGGCGGACATCGCCGTGCTGCTGAACCTGCTGTTCACCCTGGCGATCATGGCCATGCTGCAGGCCACCTTCACCTTGCCCGGCATCGCCGGCATGATCCTGACCGTGGGTATGGCGGTGGACGCTAACGTGCTCATCATGGAACGCTTCCGGGAAGAGCGGGCCCGCGGCGTCCCCCTGAAGAAGGCGGTGAAACTGGGCTACGAGCGGGCCTTCAGCGCGATTTTCGACGGCAACCTCACTACCCTGATCACCGCCGTGATCCTGGGCTACGTGGGCAGTGAAGAGGTGAAGGGCTTTGCCATGACGCTGGGCTTCGGCCTATGTACCAGCATGTTCACCGCGTTGTTCGTCACCCGACTGCTGCTCAACACGCTGATCGACCTCAGGCTGGTGAAAGATCTGCCCATGTTGCGGCTGATCCGTACGCCGAACATCGACTGGCTGCGGCTGCGCTGGGTGTTCTGGCCGGCTTCGCTGGCGATCATGATCGCAGGCGGGGCGTTCTTCGTTATCGGGACTCTCCGGAACAAAGAGGCGCTGTATGACATCGAGTTCCTCGGCGGGACCAGCGTGCAGCTCGAGCTGAAACCCGGCATCAACCTGAGTGACGAAGAGGTCCGCCAGCGCATCACTTCGACGGCCCCGAACTCCGCGGCAAGTTGGTTAAGGAGTGCCGCCGACCACTTGGTCTCCGCCAAGCTCGGCGCCGGGCCTACCGCAGGGCGTTTCACCCTCCAATGTGAGGGGTTGACGCCCGAGCAAGTCGGGGCGCTGATCCGCACGACCTTTGAGAACAAGTTGGCCCGCAACGGGCTGTCCGGCGAGGGTAACCTCACCGTGGTGGATACCAAAGCGGAAGCCGCGGTCACGCTGGAGAGCTTCACCGCGGCCATGCAGGAGGCTGCGGCTTACGCCCGCCGCGCTGCCGAGAACTTGGCCACCGCCAAGATCCAGACGGTGGCCGCCCTGGAAGGCGAGGCCGCTTCCTCCGGCGGACTGGCTTATGAACTGGTCACGGTGGAGACCGCTAAGGACCTGGTACAGACGGCGATTATGGCCGTGTTGGGCCAGGACTTGGCCGTCGAACGGCCCATCGAGTTCGCCATGGCGGCCAACCCGCAGACCGGGCTGGAATATTTCCCGATCGAGCGGGAGATCCGCTACCTGGAAGACCTGTCCGGATGGGAGAAGGTGGTCGGCGAGGCGGCGCATTTCGACGTGCAGCGCTACAAAGGAGGCGTGGCGCTGGTGTTTAACGACCTGACGCCCCCCCAAACGCTGACCGGGCTGGAGAAGCGTATCCGCGAAATCCGCCTGCTGCCCGAGTTTGAAGGGTTCCAGTGGCGCGATTACAAGCTGTTCGGACTGGGCGCCGGCGCAACGACCGCGGGCGAACCCGCCTACCACAAGTTCGCCATGGTGGTGGTGGACCCGAACGTGCCCTGTGACGAGGACCTGGTCAAGTGGGAGCAACTGGTGGCCAAGACCGAGCTGGAGCAGGCCAAGCTGGCTTTGGGCAGCGAGAAGTCCTTACGCAAGGTGGTGCAGTTCGCGCCGACGGTGGCGGCGACAGCGCGGGCCAAGGCGCTCCAGGCGATCCTGTTGTCCTTGACAGCCATTGTGGCCTACATCTGGTTCCGGTTCAGGAACGTGCAGTTCGGCCTGGGGGCCATTGTGGCCCTGGTCCACGACGTGGTGGTGCCGTTGGGCTTGATGACCCTCCTGGACGTCCTCGGCGTTGCCAGCATTCGGATCGACATGGCGGTGATCGCGGCCTTCCTGACCATCACGGGGTACAGCGTTAACGATACCATCGTGATCTTCGACCGCATCCGTGAGAACCGCGGCAAGCACACCCGCCTTTCGGCGGCGATGATCAACCAAAGTCTGAACGAAACGCTCTCCCGGACAATCCTCACCTCGTTCACCGTGTTCCTCACCGTGTTCATTATGTTGGTGTGGGGTGGGCCGGGACTGTACGGCTTCGCTTTTGCGATGACCATCGGGGTGGTCTCCGGCAGCTACAGCACGCTGGCCATTGCGGTACCGCTGGTTTACCGACCGAAGGTGCTGCACAGCATCGTGTACATTCTGATCGCGCTGGCCCTGTTTGGGACGGTGGCGATGCTGGGGACGCAAACCACGCTGCTCATGGTCGTGGGCGGGATACTGGCCGTGCTCATGATCGGCGCGATCATGAGGGAGGTCCGGGCGGACCGCAGCCGATTGGCCCCGACCGCAACGTAGCCGGGCGGGCTCCGCCCGCCGCGGAGAAACCAGTCCGCGAGCGCGGACCCTAGTGTCGGGCGGAGCCCGACCTACTTGACCCTTTGGACTCGATCGATGTTGATCGGGATTTTGTCCGACACCCACGGACAACACCGCATTGCGGCCGAGGCGCTGCGGTTTTTCGACACCCGCGGGGTCGAGTACGTCATTCATTGCGGCGACGTCGGCGGGAGCGCCGTGCTGGACCATCTGGTCGGCCGCCAGTGCAGCTTTGTCTGGGGCAACATGGACGCCTGGCGCCCCGGGCTACGCGGCTACCTCGAAACGGTCGGGCTGCCGGCGCCGCCGAAGCCGCCGCTGCGGCTGGAATTGGATGGGAAGGTGTTTCTGGTCTTTCACGGTCACGAAGCCGGCTTTCGTGAAGCACTCCGCGCGGGCGAAGCGGATTACGTTCTGCACGGCCATACCCACGCGGCCCGCGACGAACGCGTGGGCCGCGTCCGGGTGATCAACCCCGGGGCCCTACACCGTGCCCGGCCGAAAACGGTGGCCACGTTGGACATTACGGCGGATGCGGTGACGTTCTACGCGGCGGATGAAAAAAGCGGGACTTTCGTGCCGTGGACGCCTCCCCACTAAGGTCGGGACGCGGCGCGGGTGCGCACCCCCTGTGCGTACTCTGCGCCAGTTGGCCGGCGCTGGTGCTTGCCGGCCTCGTTTTCGTCGTTTTTTTCCCCGTCCTGAATAACACCTTTAACTACGACGACGAGATCAACCTCGTCCAAAACCGCCACTACCGCGGGCTGGGATGGGCGCAACTGCACTGGATGTTCACCACCTTCCACATGGGGCATTACCAGCCTTTATCCTGGGTGACTCTCGGGCTCGACTATGTGCTATGGGGGATGAAGCCCCGCGGCTATCACCTGACCAATCTTCTGCTGCATATGGGGAACACGATCCTGGTGTACCTGCTGGCGCAGGCTTGCCTCCGCCGTAGGGCGCCCGTGCTGGATCCTACAGGGCCGCGCGGGTCGCCGGCCGTCCGGTTCGGAGCAGTCTTTGCCGCTCTGCTGTTCGCTCTTCATCCGCTGCGCGTCGAGTCGGTGGCCTGGGTGACTGAACGCCGTGACGTGCTCAGTTCTTTTTTTCTGCTCGGCGCGGTGCTCGCCTATTTCCGCGCCCATCGCTCAGGGAAAGGGCCCCGTTCCCAACGATGGCTGCTCGTCGCCCTGTTCGGGTTCGCCCTGTCGCTGTTGAGTCGGGCGATGGGGGTGACGCTGCCCGCCATTCTGCTCGTGCTGGATTACTACCCGCTCCGGAGGCTGGGCGGCGGGACGGGACGCTGGTGGGGGTCCGCGGTACGCACCGTCTGGCTGGAGAAGCTGCCCTTTGCGTTGTTGGCCGTGGGGGCCGCGGTGGTCGCACCGCTGGCGCAGCGGGAGATCGGGGCGGCCGTTCCCCTGTCCGCCCACGGAGTCGAAGCGCGCCTCGCCCAATCGTGCTATGGGCTGGTGTTTTACTTGTGGAAGACGGTGGCCCCGTGGGGGTTGGTGCCCATGGTCGAGCTTCAGCCGTCGATGCGGCTGTTGCACGGGCGCTACCTGATCTCCGCGTTGATCGTCGTTGCGGCGGTGGCGGTCTTGCTGAGGTTCGGCGGGCGTCGGCCCGCATGGGTGAGTGTCACACTATGTCACACCGTTCTGTTGTTGCCGGTGCTGGGTTTCTTTCAGAGCGGTGACCAGGAGGTGGCCGACCGCTACAGTTATCTGCCGTCGATCGGCTGGGCCATCCTCGTTGGGGCCGGTCTGGCGAGGCTATGGGGGTCGATGACCCTGCCGCGGTGGGTCGCGCCTGGGGCGAGCGTCGCGGGCCTGGCGGCGCTGGGGGTGTTGTCCGTGCTCACCTCGCGGCAATGTCGGATTTGGCGTACGGATGAGACGTTGTGGACGCACGCCATAGGCCAGAAGGTCCCGTCCGCCACGGCACAGCATAACCTGGGCCGGGCGCTGGCCAAACAGGGCCGGTACGACGAGGCCGCCGCCCATTTTCGCCAGGCGCTCGAAATCAAACCCACTTACTATCCGGGGGAAGTGGACTTGGGACTGCTCCTGGAGGCGACGCAACGGCCTGGGGAAGCCATCGCCGCTTTCAACCGTGCCTTACGGCTCAAGCCCGACCTGGCCATCGTCCATCATCATCTGGGCGTACTGCTCGTCGGTCAGGGCGCTACCGAACCGGCGGAGACGCACCTTCGCGAAGCCGTGCGTCTTGAACCCGAGAACGCGGCGTCGCACTACGACCTGGCCAACCTGTGGATCCGTCAGGAAAAACCCGACGAAGCGATGAGTGAGCTTCGGACGGCCATTCGCCTCGACTTCGGTTTCGTCAGGGCGCACGGCAATCTGGGGGCCCTGTTGGCCACTCAGGGAAAGACGGAGGAGGCGATCCAAGCCTACCGAGATGCGCTACGGGCTGATCCCAACTACGTCTTCGCTCACTATAACCTGGGTCTCGCCTTGGAGGCCCAAGACCGGCTGGACGAAGCCATCGCGCAGTACCGCGAAGTGCTGCGGATCGATCCGGACAGCGCGGCCGCGCAGCAGGCGCTCGCGGCGGCCCAGGCCCACCGCGGCGGAAAGCCGTAGACGCTCCGGCCAGATCACTTCTCGTCCTCCAGGGAAGGTCGGCGGACCCGTACCCGCGCGGGTTCCACAATGATCACGCACCCCGCAAGCCCGCCAAGATCCGTCCCGCGGACGAAGTCCTCGACAAACGCATTCACCGCCAGCGGTCCGAAGCTTCGCGGCCGGAACAGAATAACCCCGGGGTGCCGCCCCGGCGGATACTTCCGCAAGTCGCCGAATTCCAGGTCCAGGGTGAGCAGCATCCGCCCCTCGGCCTGAGCTGCCGATGCGACGACCGTGTCGGGTTGCCCGCACAGCCCCTCGTCGGCTGCGGTCCGCGCGTCGTGCCCCGAAGCGGCGAGCGCCGTCTTGAGGTGGCGCGAGAGATTCTCGTCCAGCTTGAGCTTCATGCGTCGATGGCCACTTTCCAAACGTTTTCTCGGGCCAAATCGGCCGCATAGGCCAGCGCCGCACGAATATCCTCAACGGTCAACCCGGGATAGTGATCGATGATCTCCTCCGGCGTCAGACCTTCAGCCAGCCCGTCCAGGATAATGGCGATGTAAATCCGCGTGCCGCGGACACAGGGCTTCCCGCCGCACACGCTGGGATCCACACTGATCCGGCGCAGCAACTCTTCGTGGTTCATGAAACACCTCCCTGTAGGATTATCGCGGCCCCGGTCCTCGCCGTCCACGATCACCGGCCGTATGCGGCAGCACCCACATCCGGGCTCAATCCAGCCACAGTTTCTTGTTCCTGAGCCGTTCGGGGGCGTATTCTTCGGTGACGAAGCTGAGGGCCTTGCTGCACAGGGCCTCGACTTCCATCTTGAAGCCGTTCTTGAGCATCTTGCGGATTTCCTTCTCCCACGGCCGCTTGCCGGCGAACCAGGGGTACTCGAGAATCTGCTTGGCCCGCTTGATGTCGTTGGCGTCCAGGGCGGTCGTGTGGCCGTCGTTTCAACCGTGCCGCGCTTGACCCGTATCGGAGAACTGCGTCATGCGTGTCCGCCAGCGTGTGTTTGAGATCGTGGAGGTGGCGCGACCGGGAGACCGCGTGAGCCAGGCCTTCGACTGGCTCATCATCGGGCTGATTGCCCTGAGCGTCGTGGAGTTCGTGATCGAAACCGTCGAGCCGATCGCGGACAAGGCCCGCCCGCTGTTCCGGGGCTTTGAAGCCAC
>JAZDKM010000297.1:0-6543 GCA_043803085.1 Planctomycetota bacterium | reverse complement strand
CACCTCTTCCATGGTCAGGCCGGCTTCCAACAGTGCGACCGCCCGCAGCCGTCGCTGCTCCAGTGTCTTGGCAGATCCGTGTGGTCTCATGCACCATAGATCGGCGTTTTCCTTACATTACTTTTGCGAAACTCAATAGTTGCGGCTTCCACTTGGACACCAAAGGCCGACGAGTCGGCATGGTGGAAGTGATGGGACGTTTGAACTGGAGTGCCATTGACGAAGATAGAGACGGAAAACGTATCCGTGTACTCCGGGCTCTCAAAGTCCATGGCGACGGCGATCTTGATCTCGTAGGCTTCCCATGTAAATGAGCGTTGGCCGTGCTTCATGCTACAGGAACATCCTGTCAGAGGCCCTTTGTCAGGTGGATGAACAGGGGACATCGCTGATTATTGACGGGGTGACAGGTGCGGCAGGGTGGCATGCCGCCTGCCACTTGCCCGCTGGTGGGGATTGCTCGCGGTGCGGCTACCGGTGCGTTTGGTGCCTTTGAGCGTCGCGGTCCAAGGCAGCTTGGATCAAGTGATCGGAGAGAAAGAAGTCTGTGACACATAAACACCGCAGGGACTCCTTTAAGTCAATGATCCCTTTCTCGGCGGCAAGTTCGAGAACGCCGAGGGTCCCGGCGACCTTGAGCCCCAGACGTTCGGCGGTGGCTCGGGCCTTCAGGTCGTCCACCAGGAGGACGTCAGCCTTGATTTCAAGGGCAAGACAGATCGCCTCTCGCTCGCCAGCGTGCCGGGCGACGCGCTCGTCCACGTACGCGGGAGTGCGTGTCTCGAGCCAGGCCGGCCGGTAGGCAAGCCAATCCCGAACCACCTGGGGCGTGTGCGGATGGGAGAGTTCGCGTTCCACGGCGGGCGGGATGGCCACCGTTTGATAGAGTTCGGGCAACACGTGGATGAGCTGGGTTCGGATGAGGATGTTCAGCGGCGTGGCGTCCGATACGACGAGCATCAGAGCTTCACGTGGAAGAGTTCGCCCAGGGTCCGGCGGTCGGCCTGGAGGGCCGGGAGATCGTAGTTGAGGGGCACGTGGCGTTGGGCCAGCCAAGCCTGGGCCTCGACGCGCGTCTCAAACGCCAAAATGAGGGCCACCTCGCCGAGACTGAGCTTGCCGCTGCGATAACCCTCCACGACAAACGCATCGCGCGCAGCCTCAGCCAGGGGCGGATCAAAGGCCGCCTTCAACTCCTCGTCGAGCGAATCCGGGATGTGAAAGGTCACCTGCATGCACGCTCCGTGCAAAGCAACATCAGCCTGAAGGAAGCTTAGCACGAGCTTCCTGGCCGGTCAATAGAACACTTGATAATGTTTTTCTCTCTGCGTTACGAGATTGCGGAAGTCACGCAGGCCCGGCGGGAAACACAGTCCAGTTCAGTCGGTGATTTGACCGAGGAAGTGTGTTGCTTCAGTCGGAAATGGAGTTTTCCGTCGTGCTGGGTAGTGTAGTCCCCAACGGAGGAAACGGACATGAGCAACGCGAAGCGGCGGCGCCATTTCACAGGGCAGGAGAAGGTGGCGATTTTGCGGCGGCACCTGGTGGACCACGTGCCGGTCCCGGACCTGTGCGAGGAGCACGGGATTCATCCCACGCTCTTCTATCGCTGGCAGGAGAACAGGAGAACAGGGGACAGTCACCTATTTTTTGTTCTCTAAGCCGTCTCTTGGCTCCTTCTGATGCCGGCTTTTGTTTCTTGGGCCGGGTCACGAGCAACCCTTGGGTGGCACGGTCTCGCGCAACGAGGCCGACGAATGGGGACATGACGCCCGAAGCCACGGCCGGACTTCGTCAGACTGTGCCATTGGCCGCCGTAAAAGGTGCGTCGATGACGCACCCTACGTTGGCTTCGTCAAATCGTGCCATTGGCCGCCGTAAAAGGTGCGTCGATGACGCACCCTACGTTGGCTCACCAGGCGCCTCGCGCCACCGCGCTGATAAGGAGCAACAAATGAAGGGCCGGGTGGCCCAGGTTCTCTGAACCTGGGGGATTGATTGCTTCTGCCGCTGAGGCGGCTGGACGGGCTCATGCGGGTTCGGAGTCCTCGAGCAAAGCCTCGACCTGCCGCAGCAGCGGTGGGAGACTGTGCTGGATCGCATCCCACACTCGGCGGTGGTCGATCGCGTCGTATCCGTGGATCAGGACGTTGCGGAACGCGATGATTTGAGCATGATCCGTGATCTGCGTGATGAGGCATGGGTCATGCCGTCCCAGACGATTGAGCGCCTCGCCGATGATCTCGAAATGTCGCTCCACGGCGGGTCGGAGCAAGTCGTCCTGGAGATACTCCTCCAGGGTCTTGCCGCGCGTTTTGTCCAAAACATAGCTTGCCGCCGCGCGGATGTCTTCCAACACCTTGGGAGATTCAGGCCGCATAGAGCAACTTCCGGCTCGCGTTGACCGCCTTGATGAAATAGGGGTTCCGCATGGCGCCGGCCTCGACCAGGTCCACCTCACGCCCGAACAGGCGTTTCAACTCGTCGAGGAAGTCGAAGTACTGATGAAAAGGGCCCATCGGGCTGTCGGGCTGAAATTCGACGAGGAAATCAAGGTCACTCGATTCAGGATCGTACTGGCCCGAGGCGGCCGAGCCGAAGATCTCCAGGCGCGCCACACAGAAGCGCTCGCACAACTCGGCGAGGACCTCCCGTTTCTGTTCCAGCAGCGGCATCATGCTCAAGCCTCCCATAGGGCATCATATCCCAGATCGGCCGGATGGTCCAGGTTCTCTGAACAGAATGGGGGCATGACGCCCGAAGCCACGGCCGGATTTCGTCAGATCGTGCCATTGGCCGTCGTAAGAGGTGCGTCGATAACGCACCCTACGTTGGCTCTGTGCCTATGGCACACCCGCCGACCGACATCACGGTGAGCTGTTAGCAGTTGCCAGGTCGGGTAGAATGGCGAACCCGTTCGTTCGAAGGAGCCACAAATGGGCGGCGCGAAGCGGATTAACACCCTGGCCACCATTCTCTGGGTTGGGGGCTGGACCGGATGCTGTGGTCACACGACGGGCCTTGGAGGCCGGGCCGACGTATCTCGCTATCCGTCCCATTGGCGGACACCGGTTCCCGAAGTGCAGGGCGCGTCGTGGGAGATTCTTCCGCAAGCGGCGGGACCGGGTGAAGTCATCCTGTCGAAGCGTCATGATCCTGCGCCCCGATCACCATCAAGCTCCCGATGCTCCGCCGGCGTGGCGGTACTGTGAGACTCTGATGAACCTCCGGGCGGAATTGGCCGGCGCAGTGCCGAGGGGCCGGAAGCGTTTCTAATCAGCCCGCCTGCGACGGGGAAGCCCTGTAGAACGGGGCTGGTACTTCTCGGGCGTTGGTGGACGGCGCGATATACGAACGGATCACATCGAGGAACCGCTGCCCGAAGCTCTCGCACTTGGCGTCGCCAACGCCCTTGATGGCGAGTAACTCTGCGCGGGTTCTTGGACGGGCGCGGGCCATCTCCCTGAGCGTCCGGTCGCTGAACACCACGAACGCGGGGACGTTGAGCTCCTCGGCGATCCCGCGCCGCAGGCCGCGCAAGGCCTCGAAAAGGGCGAGCGCGTCGGCATCGAGCGGCGCGGGCTCCGGCCGAGGGCCGGCAGCGGGACTAAGTGATGCGGACCGAGCACTGAGCGGCACAACCGGTCGCTGGCGCTCCCGGCTCTGATTGCGGCGCTGGCGCGGTTTCTTGTCTCCGTGCTCGACGGCGAACAGCTTCGCCTAGGCTTTGGAACGGAGCACGTCCCAACCCTGGAGCGTGACCGACAGAACGCGGTACTCCGCCTCGCGCTCCATCAGCCCCTGATCGACCAGTTGATCGATCCACCGCATCAGCACCGGCTTGGGCTGGTCGGGGATCAGGCTGAAAGTGCTCAGCTTGTCGTGCCCGCGCTCCAGCACTTTTTCGGTGGGTACACCGCGAAGCACATCGACGACGTAGGCCGGGCCGTAGCGCTCTCCCGTCCGCACGACGCAGGACATGATCTTCTGGGCCAGGATGCTCGAATCAGGAAGCGTGTCCCGCGTGCCCGAGCACACGTCGCAGGCACCGCAGGAGGTTAGTTCCCACGACTGGCCGAAGTAGGTGACCAGCTTGCGATGCCGGCAGGTCATCGCTGTGCAGAAGGCGTGCATTTCCGAGAGCATGCGAACCTGGTCCTTGTGGTTATCGCCGGCGTTCTTCTTGATGATGCTCTGCCAAAGCTCCACGTCGCCCCATGAATAGAACAGGATGCAGTCGGCCGGCTGGCCGTCACGTCCCGCCCGGCCGGTCTCCTGCTGGTAGTGCTCAAGGGACTTGGGCATGGCCGCGTGAATCACGAAGCGGATGTCCGGCCGATCGATGCCCATGCCGAAGGCGACGGTGGCCACCACCACGTCGATCGAGCCGGCGGTGAAAGCGTCCTGCGCCCGCGTGCGCTCCTCATCGGTCATGCCCGCGTGGTAGCCCACCGTCTTGACGCCCGCCGACTTGAGCATCCCCGTCATCTCGTCCACGTCTGCCCGGCGGATGCAATACACCAGTCCGGCCTTGCCGGGACGCTGGCGGATCACCCCCAGCACGTCCTCGAAGGCGTAGCCGCGCTGGGTGGCGCGGTAGGCAAGATTGGGCCGGAAGAAGTCCCCTACCAGCACCGCTGCGTCCTTCAGGCCCAATTGGGCGATGATGTCGTCCCGCACGCGCGGCGTGGCCGTGGCCGTGAACCCATGGACGCCGACCGTGGGAAAGCGCTTCTTGAGCTCGCCCAGCCGGCGGTAGTCCGCCCGGAAGTCGTGCCCCCAGTGGCTGATGCAGTGGGCCTCGTCGATGGCAAACGAGCCCACGTTGGAGCGTTCCAGCAGCCGGTAGAACCCGTCGCCGGCGAACCGCTCCGGGGCCACAAAGATCAGCTTGTAGGCCCCGCGCGGGACGCCGTCGGCGACCCGCCGTCGATCCTCGGCGTCGAGGCTGCTGTTGAGGAAGGCAGCGGGAACGCCGCGCTGGATGAGCTGGTCCACCTGGTCCTTCATCAGGGCGATGAGCGGCGAGACCACGACGGTGAGCTTGTCGGACAGGAGGGCCGGGGCCTGGTAACAGATCGATTTGCCGCCGCCGGTGGGCAGCACCACCAGCGCGTCGCGGCCCTCGAGCGCGGCGGTCATGGCCTCGTGCTGGAGCGGACGAAGCGAGGTGTAACCCCAGTGCTTCTTGACGACTTCGTGCAGCGCGTCCACGCTCGTTATCCCTGCGCTACTCGAGCGCGATGTCGCCTTTGAGGAAATCGAGGGTCCGAACGCTTACGGCATCCCTCTCCCCCGTGCGTTTTTGGGAGAGGAACCAAAAAAAAAGAAGGCCAACGGCGCTCTTCCAGGTTCGGGCCGGAGAGGGGAATGATACGGAAGAGCGATGACTGCCGTTGGCCTTTTGATCAGCTCTGTGGCGTTCGGAGACAACCAAACCGCATGCGACCGTTCGAGGTCTCCTTCGGGACTTAAACTATCGGGCACTGGTCCTTGTACCGCGTTTGATGATTGGCAATCACCGTGCCGCGCGTGCAAATAAAGCCCAATCCGAGATTGAGCACCACGGGTGGGTTTTTACGTTCCTAAAGCGGCATCCGTCATCGGGTACATGCCACGTTTGACCGAAAGCGGGCGTCTGGTTTAGGCCTCATGGGGACTTTCTCAGGGCCGGTGTGGAAGATTCAGCGGGTACTCCGCGTGGCGGGTGTTCCGACACAGGTCCGCCTGATTCTTGGTGCCGCTCGATTTGCTTGGGCTCACCCTACGGCTATGATGGCCGGCGCGTGGAAGGGACTCTTACAGGACATATTGATCAGGCGCGGATTATGAAATTGTATCCTAGCACCGACCGGCGGCTCAGGTGGACGCCCGGACTTAGGGCAGCCTTGTTTCTCGTAGCCCTCGGGCCCATATGGGGTTGCGGCTCCGGTACGGCGGGCGGAGGGGGAGGCACGCGGCCTGCCGCTAGTGTGAGCTTGGCGGACCTCCAGGGCGAATGGCAGTACATTCGCGTCCAAGACGGCCAAGCGTTCTCGGGTGATTGCATCACCATCGAAGAAGCGCGCGTAACCCACTTCATCGACACCTGTGATGGCGCGGATTTGCTGGAGGCCTCGGAGGACATCACCACCAACGGCGCCACCGGCGTGCTACAGTTCACCGTCACGGTGGCCGGTTCGGGCGACACCGATCCAATCGTCCTCGACATCACTGCCACGCTCACCCGGAATGGGGACGACTTCACCGGAACAGAGCAGCGGATCGTTCCGCCTTCCGCCGAGGACGAGCCGGTGGAGAATCAAGTCGTTTTGCGGCGGCCTGATGCCCAGCCGTAAGTGAGCCTCGACTCACAGCCGTTCCGAGGCGGTCATACCGCCTCCTCGAACGCGGGGGCGTACCGGACAAGACCGTGGCAGCCCCGAAGAGCATCGGGAGTCAGTTCGACGACCATGAATACGTCCTGCGGAACCGGCCAGGGGCACGTCAGACCCTTCGGTGGTGCGGGTACGAAGCCGAATCGCGGATAGAAGTCGGGATGGC
>JAZDKM010000296.1:0-4576 GCA_043803085.1 Planctomycetota bacterium | reverse complement strand
CGGCACTTCCGGGCGAATCGAGCTGGGCAGTTCGGCGCCCTCCGGTCGGACGCCGACGAGCATCTCGAACAGCACGATGCCGCACGCGTAAAGGTCGCTGCGCCCGTCCAACTCGGCGGTGGTCTTCTGCTCGGGCGACATATAAGCGATGGTACCGGCCACGTTCTTGCCGCCCTCGGTGACCAGGCTCCCCGATTGCAGCAGGGAGGCCGTGGTGGTCCCGCAGGTGCGCCCGAGGCCAAAGTCCACAACCTTGACGTCGGCGGCGTGGACGTTGCTGATATCGTCCACCGGACGGTTCAGCAGCACATTGGCCGGTTTGATGTCGCGGTGTACGAGCCCGGTCTCGTGGGCGCAATCTAACGCCGCCAGAATCCCGCGCATGATCTCCACCGCCGCCGGGATCGGCAGGCCTTGGGGGTTCGCGTCCAGGACCTGTCGCAAAGACGGACCGTCCACATACTCCATGACCAGGTAAGGCGGCTCGGCGTAAGGATCGATGTCCCACACCCGCACGATATTGGGGTGCTGCAGGCCGTGGACCACAACCCCTTCCTGGCGAAAGTTCCGGACATACTGCGGATCGGTGGGGATTTTGACGGCCACGATCTTGTCAAAGACGTGGTGCTTGGCCCGCCAGACCTCCGCGAAGCTGCCGGTCCCCACCCGCTCCTGGAGCAGGTAGTTACTGATGCGATCGCCAGGTTTGAGCGCTGACATGGACCGACCCCCCGGTTTCGCAGCGTCAACGTGAATCTTCGATGCCGGTCGCCTGAGAATTACAGACCAGGAAATTATAGACCCCTGCGGACAAGAATCCAAGCACCAGCACCGCCCAGGACAGCGCACCCAGCCCGGAGACTCCGGTCATCCACAGGGCCGCCACCGCATCGAGCACGGTGAGTCCCGCCAGCAACACACCGGCCGCCAGGTTGGACTCCTTGATGACCACCCAGCGCACCACGGGATACGCCGCCCAGGGCAACACCACGGCGATGCCCACCCAGACGGCTGCATATTTGAGTACGTGGCCGATCGCGGCCAGTTCCTCAGGATGCTTCCAGGCCCACAAGGCGCAGCCGAACGCGAGCACCAGCAGGATGGCGGTCAGCACCTTTCCCCCAACGTACTTGGCAATGGCCGCCCACATGCTCTCCAGCCTACCACATCTCCGACGACAGGGCGATTAGAAACCGCGCCCGCCCCTATAACGCAGCCTCGTACCGCGTTTTAGGAGCGTCCAACAGAAGGAATCCGTGGGACAGGTTTTCCAGCTTTGCCGGCCCCCCCCCGCCGGGCACAGCCGCACCACCCGCACGAATCTTGCCGCTCGCACTTGCGGGTGATGGCAACGCCTTCCCTCCTCCAGAGAACATGGGCTGCCCTTGTGCTGTCAGGACTGGTCATGCCGGGTCATTTTTTTGAACGTCACTTGACTTTTCGGACGCTTGGTGCGAGAACATCAACAGCCGATAACATTACTGGGTGGGCGGTCAGTGATTCACCGAGTGGATGCGTTTCGGTCATCATATAACGTTCATACTCTTCATCCCCCATCAGTGGCGCTGACCGCAGCGTGAGTGTTGCGCCTCCGCCGTGCGTACGTTTCGGCAGTACGGAGGCGGCGCAGGTGGGTCCGTAGCGTAGCCGCGACGGAATGCGTGGACAGAGCGCGCGGATTCAGAGCGCCAAGCACTACCCCCTCGCCCTCGCAGGAGAGGGCTGGGGTGAGGGCCGCTCGCGGACGAGCGCCACGCAGCGTCCACTGGGGGCAGGAGAAACACACCCGTATGATTCCGAGAAACGAAAGGAGGTGAACGTGTCGCAATAGCGAGAAAGGCGCGGGACGCTTCCTGGCCCGGATGGCTTCTACCGCAGAGGGCACGGAGAGCGCAGAGTTCACTCCCGAAGGGAGTTATGCACTGGGCTCGCCATGCAAGGCCATGTGCGGGTGTTCAGCATCGCTTCCGGCTGGTTTTCTCGGTCTTTCTCCTGCGGTCTCTGGGTTCTCCGCGGTGAGTAATCGGGGCCGGCGGTAGGAAAGCGTGGTACATCGGCGCGGAACGTCGGGAGAGGACGAGAGCGTAGCACATGGCAGGGGCAAGCAAACTCGTAGGGTGGGCCATTTGACTCACCTGCGGTCTGCTCGGAGAGGGGGTGCGGAGCATGTTGGCAGGGGAAAAACAGTTCGGAGAGCGTTGCGGGTCAGCCATCGGACCGCCGGCGTGGCGGCCCCAAGCACGATCCGCGCGAAAATGGGCAATTTTGGAAACGGAGGAAATCTCATGAACAAATCCGAGAAAGAAAGCGTTTCTCCCGGATTCACCTGCACTTGCTGGATGTGGGGGAAGATGGTGGCGTGCCGCGTGGTCGTTGCGGCGGGCATCGTGGCCTTGACCGCAATGACAGCCACACCGGCGCAAGCGTTGATCATCGAACCCGGTATTGACCTCTTGAGAACGCCGGCTACCAGCAGCACATGGATCGATTTCCACGACGAACCGATCCCGGCTGACTTCTTCGGAGCGAATTCTGAGCCATTCATGGGGTCGATCACTCTAGTGGGCGAGCCGCTGGTAACCGATCCACCGCTGGCGCTCTATCCCTCTGATACGATCGTCGAATGACTCGACTGCGCGGTTGTCACGGAGAGTTCGCCAGCAACCATCCGCGTTGGAATTGTGGCCCTTAGTCTGGTGAGCGCGTCGCCCATTACGGTGACTTACAGCTCAGGGGGGACGGAACAATGGGATGTGCGTGTCTGCCTGTCTAACACCAGGGAGCAGCAATTGGGAGCGATCACGATCAATTTAGACGACCACACCTTCTCCTTGACCTTACCGGTGGCTCCCAAACTGGTGTTCACGCGCCGAAGCGACTCGTTCCATAAGATCCTGGACGATTTAGATTTCGAGCTTGCAAGCTCGGGCGGCTGGAGAGATGCACCGGACCCCAATGAGCCCCCTCTTCAGGCCCCCCCGGGCGTGCGTGTGGACGGAGACTGCAATTGCCTCCTGGAACCCCTTTGCAGAGGCACGAGCAACTTCTTTCTCACGGACCTAATTGACCACGTGGCCTCGGGCAAGACACACGTGGCCGGGCCCACAGTCCCCGCGGACGTGAGTTCCGACACCATCGCACTGACTCGGCAGGGAGAAGGGGCGCAGGCGTGCACGTATCCTTCACCAACGTTTGACCTAGATGGAGACTGCGTGCCTGACGCCCGAGATAATTGTATCAGCGTGGCTTGCCAACAAGGTCAAGAAGGCGGTGTTTGCGAGCCCCCAACGGAAACGGAGTGCATACCTCTCGAAGCGACCGGGGCCTGCTGCGTCAGGAACGGGTATGACGACTATACCTGCACCCCCGACGTCGCTTGCGCCGACTGCCCGACTGGGCGCTTCGCGGCGGACCTGGCGTGCGACAGCATGACCCCGCTGTGCGGTGAGGGCGCTTGCTGCTATGATTACCCGGCTTCGCCGAATTGCCAGCTCCCGCAGGACTCCTGCTGCGCCGTGACCGAAGAGCCTGCGTGCCTGGGCGCGCCCGGGGGCAGTTGGACCGACGGGGTCTCCTGCGCCTGGGGTCCCAGCGCAGCACAGGGCAAGCACTGTCCGCCGATCAATGACGTGTGCACCGAGATTGTCGTCGGCACCATCCCGACCATCCCGGCGAACTCGAACCACACCTTCGAGGGGCGCAACGACGGGGCCACCCCGGATGCAGCCTGCGAAGAATTAGGTGACGTGGTTTGGGAAGCCTTCACCATCACGAGCTGCATGGACCTGACGCTGGATTACTGCGGCACGGTTCCGGCCTTCGGGAATGCGTATCTCATCTTGCTGCCCGAGTGCTGCGATGTGGAGAATTATGTCTTGGCGACGTCTTGGAGTGCCCAGTCCCGTGATGGGGGATGCTGCCTGGACGATCCGCCCGGATACGACCAGAACGTGCTCATCGAGTTTGAGAACGTGCCGGGCGGCAACTGGTACTACCCGGTGCTGAGCGAGGCGGGGAGCCGGGGCTTGTACACCATTCACGTGTACACCTCCTCGTGCTTCATCAACGATCCCGCCGAGGAAGACTGCAACGGCAACGGTACGCATGACGTCGTAGACATCGAGACGAACGGCAGCGCGGACTGCAACGCCAATTGGATCCCCGACGAGTGCGAGTGCGACATCAACGGGGACGGCTTCGGAGGCCGTGAAGACTACAAACAATTCCAGATTTGCATGGACACCTGGAATGAGGCCAACTGTGCCTGCATCCTCGATCACAACGTCAACGGCAAGATCGACCTGAACGACTTCTGGTGGTTCCAGCAGTGTTACGACGGTTGCGTCTATTGCTCGAACGGCGTCCACCTGGAGGGCGTGAGCGACCCCGATTGCGGGATGGCGATAGACACCAACGGCGGGTGCCTCATGGAGCCCGCGGTGTTCGAGAAGGACCTGTCGCCCGGCGAGACGGTCTGCGGGACCTTCGCCTCGGAGCTGACCCTGCGCGACACCGACTGGTATCAGGTCGACCTGACCACGACCACCAAGATCACCTGGTCGATGACGGCCGAGTT
>JAZDKM010000295.1:0-7471 GCA_043803085.1 Planctomycetota bacterium | reverse complement strand
GCCAGTTGGACTCGTAATCGCGGGTATCGAGGTACATACTTGCTCATTTCACCCAGGTGGTGTGATAGTCCTTGTCTTCCAAGGCCGCGGCACGAACGAGCAGACGACGAATCCCTGGCCGGCGAACGTGGTGTGGATGGTCGGCGGCAGATGCACCAGCCCCGTCTTGGGCTGAGAGTCTCGGTAACAACAATGTCACAACGTGCTCATTTTCGACGAGCACGATGCGAGCTGGCCGCGGCTGATGCCGCGTGAAGTCGGCCTCGCGCTGCGCAGCGTCCAGATAGAATTGACAGAGTTTCACGCGTCCCTACCCCCGGTGCGGGTTCGGTCAACGACCGATCGCCAGGGTCAATATGAAATCCGGCCCCCCCACGGCAAGTGATCTTAGAGAGCGAGACGGCCCCTGGCAAGGTCGGTTGAGAAGCATTGGCCCGGGCATGAGACTCGGGTGAAAGGGCTTCTCCAACTGAGGCTGCGACGGTATAATTGTTGCATTACGTGCCTGGCGTGGGTCGCCTTCGGCAGCACAGCGCATGGCCGGTAACACGCAGGCGAAGCAGCCGTGGCCCCGGAAACCTCGAGAGGAGGACTGTATCAATGTCCAAAATCGTGCGACGACGTCTCAAGAGCAGCGCCGTATCCGGCGGTGCCGTCATCATGGCGCTCGCTTGGGCGAGCTGCGCCTTCGCGGGAGCGGTGAACTCATCGGCGGCCGCGCCGCCCGCCACCGGCAGCAACACGGCGGAGACCAAGCAAGTCGATGAACCGCCGATGCCGGCCACACCTGGCTGTGGATCCACCCCCACATCCGATTTGCAGAAGGCCGTACCCGGCGCATCTGTAACCGCCCGGGAATTGACCGGCGACGAGGTGCGCGCGCCCGAAGCGGCCTCCGGCCCGGCGCCACAGTGGGTTTGCGCGGCGCCCGCGATTACGCTGGAGCCCCTCTGGTCCGGGAAGCAAATCGAGGCCGTGTGGGTGATCAAGAACGAGGGTGAGGGGGACTTGGTCATTAAACTGAAGGGCGGGTGAGGCACGAAGATCGACGGTCGGTCCGACCGTACGATTGCGTCGGGAGCGTCCGAGACCGTGAAAGCTTCGTTCAGTTCGGCCAATCTGGCCGGCGACTTCACCAAGACCGTCTCGGTCACGACGAACGATCCGCAGCATCAGCGGGAGACGTTGACGTGTAAGGGACGGGTCCTGGTGCCCTTCAAGACCACCCCGCGCTTCGCGAATTTCCAAGTCACCGATGCCGCTACACCGCTGCCCCAGACCATCGTCATCCAGCGCGGGGACGGAGGCCCCTTACAGTTGGAGGTGATGCAAGGCGGGGTGCCGGGTATTGAGACGAAGTTGCGGGAAATCCGGCCGGGTGAGCACTACGAGCTGGTGGTGGGGATCGACCCTCCGCAGACTCCCGGGAAACTGCGAAGTTGGGTGAAGCTCAAGACCGGTCTCGCGGAGCTCCCCGAGACCACGATCCCGGTCTACGCGGATATTCCGCCCAGTTGGGGCGAACCCGGCGCCGTGGCCGTTCAGCCCACGCCCCAGCCGGCGCGCATCCGAAGCGCGAGTGCACCCCGCCGCAACGGGGCACAGGGCGACCCGGTCCCGTGAATGTGTCCGGGGACGGGGCTGGTTTGCCGGACGTCAACGTGGAGCACAGTGGCTGAGTGCTCATGCGTGGACGCTTGGAGGCTGGTTCCATGCAGATGCACTGCGTGTTTCTGCGCGGCGGTGGGCAGGGCGGCGCGCGGCAAATGATGTTTTCGCACTATGAAGGTCAAGTTGGCCGACAAACGCGGGTTTTGCTTCGGCGTGGAGGATGCCATCGAGATCGCCGAGCAAGCGGTCGAGGACCACGGCCCCGGCCGGGTGGTGGCATTGGGTCCGGTCATCCATAACCCCAGCGTGATCGAGCGGCTGGAACAGAAGGGCCTGAATCAGGCGGGCGACCTGGAAACCATCCCCGAAGGCTCCAACGTGTTGATCCGCTCCCACGGGGCGACGCCGGAGACGCTGAGACAGGCCCGCCAGCGCAACCTCAACATCGTGGATGCCACGTGCGTGCTGGTCAAGAAGGCCCAGGATGTGGTTAAAGACCTGCATGAAGAGGGCTATCACGTGGTCATGATCGGCGACCGGAACCATCCCGAGGTTCGCGGGGTGATCGGCTACGCCCCCGACGTGGTGGTCATCGACCGTAAGGAGGAAGTCGCCGAAGCCCTGCCTTATAAAGAGCGTCTGGGGATCGTGGCCCAGACCACCCATTCGCCGGAACACGTGGCCGAGATCGTCGCCGAGATCGTCAAACGCCCGTTCAAGGAGATCAAGATCCACAACACGCTCTGCCTGGAGGTGGTGCAACGCCAGGCGGCCGCCGTTGCGTTGTGCGACGAGGTGGACGTGATGTTCGTGCTGGGCGGGCTGCATTCCGCCAACACCCAGGAACTGGCCCGTTTGTGCCGGGAGAAAGGCACGCGGACTTATCATCTGGAGGAATGGGCGGACTTCGGGCCCGGGATGGTGGAGGGTGCCCAGGTCGCCGGCGTGACCGCCGGCGCGTCTACTCCGGAATGGACCATCCAGGAGTTCGTTCGCGGGCTGGAGGCGTTGTAAGCGGCCCTTCCTCGGAGCGCTTCCCCATCAGGACCGGCCGGCTTCCATCAGGGCACTTCCCCCCGGAATCAAAGTTGCGACCGAGACTGGCCAGACCCTCACCCAGCCTCGCATGGGGCGTAGCTGGTGCTGCCGGGGCGGCATGATCGGATCGACCCGCATTGAGTACGCACCACGCGGAGGTCATCGTCATCGGGGGAGGCGCGATCGGGCTGTGCGTTGCCTGGCGCTTGGGCCAGCGCGGCATCCGCGTCACCCTGCTCGAGCGCGGCGCGTGCGGGCAGGAAGCTTCTTGGGCCGCCGCGGGCATCCTGGCGCCGGGCAACCCGAATCGCCGCGGGCCGATGAGCACGCTGCACCTCAAGAGTCTCGACCTGTATCCGGCGTTCGTGGCGGAACTCCAAGAGGCGACGAGCCTCGATCTCGAATACACGCGCTGCGGGCGGATCGAGTTGTGCGCCACCGAACAACGCTATCGGATGGGCCTCTCCGAGGTGCGCGCGGCGGCAAGTCGCCGGATGCCCGATGGTCAACCGGTCCTGGAGATGTTTACGCTCGAACAAGCCAAGGAGCGTGAACCCGGCATCGGCTGTGAGGCCTTCGGTGCCCTGTTGTGCCGCGTCTCCGCCCGAGTGCGCAACACGCGCTTGTTCAAAGCTCTGCGCGGCGCGTGCGAACTCGCCGGCGTCACGCTCCTGGAAGACTGTCCCGTTGAAGGTCTGGTGGTCGCGGGCGAGCAGGTCCGCGGCGTGGTGGCCAAAGCCGGACACTTCGCGGCCGACCGTGTCGTCCTGGCCGCCGGGGCGTGGTCCTCTTCCTTGCACCCCCGATTGGAACAGGTGGCCCGCGTGTTCCCCTCGAAGGGCCAGGCGGTGTTGCTGCACATGGAACAGTCGCCGGTGGTCGGCATCATCAAGCGGCAGCACTGTTACCTTGTCGCTCGGCCCGACGGAGACGTTTACCTGGGGGCCACTGATGAGCCCGAAGCCGGTTTTAACAAGCGTCCCACGACCGCGGCCATGAGCACGCTGATGGCAGCGGCCCTGGAAATGCTCCCGTGGCTGGCAGAGGCTTCGGTGGTGGAGATGTGGGCCGGTCTGCGGCCACGGACCGAAGATAATCGCCCCATGATCGGCCCCGTGCCTGGACTGGAGGGCCTGATCGCCGCCTACGGGCACTACAAGACCGGCTTGGTGTTCGCGCCGCTCACCGCCCGGATCGTCTGCGATCTCGTCCTTGAGGGCCGATCGGGATACGACCTCTCGCGGTGCCTTCCAGGACGATGACGCGGCGCTGAACAAGCCATCCGCCCTTGACCGTGCGGCCGAGGGGATTTAGCCTAATCTTTTCGATCGACCACGGAGGGACGACACGACCGTATTCAAACCCTATTGTTTTCTGCGGAGTAGTACCCATGGCCATTCGAGTAGGGATTAACGGATTTGGACGGATCGGGCGCCTGGTGTTCCGCGCCCTGGTGACGCGGCCCAACGAGTTCGAGGTGGTGGCGATCAACGATCTTAGCGACGCCAACGCCCTGGCGCTGCTGCTCAAGTACGACACGGTGCACGGACGGTTCAAGGGAACCGTCGAGGTCGCTTCGGCCAATGAGATGAAGGTCAACGGCAAGAGCGTCAAGGTCTTGTCCGAGAGGGTCCCCGCCAAGCTGCCGTGGGCCGCTATGGGCGTGCAAGTGGCCGTCGAAGCGACCGGCATCTTCACCAAGCGCGAATCCGAAAAGGGCGGCTATGCCGACCACCTCATCGCCGGCGCGAAAAAGGTGATCCTCACCGCGCCGGCCAAGGACGAGCCGGACCTCACCGTGGTCTTCGGCGTCAACGACGACAAGATCAAGCCTGACATGAAGTGCCTCTCCAACGCCAGTTGCACGACTAACTGCCTGGCCCCGGTGGCCAAGGTGCTGCATGAGAGCTTCGGCATCAAGGAAGGCCTGATGACCACCATCCACGCCTATACCAATGACCAGCAGGTGGCCGACCAGATCCACAAGGATCCGCGGCGGGCGCGCCACGCGGCGATGAACATCATCCCGACTACCACCGGAGCGGCCAAGGCGGTCGGCAAGGTTATCCCGGAGCTCAAGGGCAAGCTCAACGGCTTCGCCATTCGCGTGCCGGTGGCGGACGGGTCACTGGTAGACCTGACCGTGACGTTGAACAAGTCGGTGACGGCAGCGGAGGTCAACGCGGCGATCAAGAAAGCGGCCGAAGGCCGGCTCAAGGGTATTCTCGAGTACACCGAGGACCCGATCGTTAGTTCAGATGTCGTGGGTAATCCGGCCAGCTCGATCTTCGACGCGCTGAGCACCATGACCATGCCGGCCGAGGGCGGGAACATGGTCAAGGTGATCTCCTGGTACGACAACGAGTGGGGATACTCGATGCGGACGGTGGATTTGATTAAGCTGGTAAGCAAGTAAGGAGCGGGCGTAGGTTAGACCCCCCTTCGGGGGCTTCCCCCGCGTGGCGGGCGATCAGGCCGGCCCCTTTGGGGCTGGTAAAAGGGTTGGGCGGTTGCTCTCCTCGCGTGCCAAGCACGGGTCAGTTTCGTCGGGGCCATGTTTACGGCCCTACCGGGGCTTGAGACACCGTTACGGCCCTGTCGGCCAATCGGCCAGCAGGCGGCAGATTTGATCGTGGAGCTTGTTGAACGGCTCGGTATCGCCCTTAATCCCGTTGAACAGCACCGAGAAGGCCAACCAGCGTCCGGCCGGTGTCACCACGTACCCGCTCAAGGTCCGCACGCCGCTCAAGTACCCCGTCTTGGCGTAGATCAGACCGCGCATGTCCTTCATCCGCTTTTTCAACGAGCCGTCCTCCCCAGGCGCCGCGAGACTCTTGGCGAACAGATCCCGCGCCGGGTGATGGTACATGTAGGCCAGCAACTCGACCGCCTGCGCGGCGGACAGGCGATTGTCGCGCGCCAACCCCGAACCGTCGTGGTAATCCGCCTCGGTCAGCGAAAGCCCCGCCCGCTCGGCGAAATCCAAAACGGCCGCTCGCCCGGTCTCCCAACTCCCGATGGGTTCCGCCCGGCCGGTCCGCCGCGACCACTCGAATCCAAGCCGCTTGAGCAAGGCTTCCGCGAAAAGATTCTGGCTGTGTTTGCCGGCCCGCGCCAGGGCCCCAGGCAGCGGCGTGCGGTACTCAGCCAGAACCGTCAAGTTGTCCGGAAGTCGTGTGTTGGGTAACCGGACCCTGGCGGTCCGGACTTCGTCGCTGGTCGTGATTCCCTGCTTGCCGAGAGCCTGCCGGAACGCTCCCGCAAAGAGCGCCACCGGGTCCGAGACGGCCACCGAGGGGAACTCCCAGCGTTTGCTGCATTGCCCGCTGAGGACAATCTGCATCTGGGGCCCGGGACGGTTGATGACGGGCGTGCCCTTGCCGGCAGATAGGCAGCGATTCACGACCTCCACGGCGTCGTTGGGCGGCACCATCGACCAGAGAACCGGGACGTTGGGTTGTTCCGCCGGCTGGATGGTCACGTCGACACAGTTATCGTTGAGGTTCAGCGCACTCACCGGCGCCGCGTACCACTTCGGCTGGTGCTTCGACTCCCAGGAGGGATGGGTCCACTGCCGATCGAAGAGCGTGTCGTCGTAGCTCAAATGCCCCGCCAGGTCCGAGAAGCCCTTCGCCGCCAGCAGCGTCGCCCACCGCTCAAGTTCGCCGGTGACCGAGTCACCTCGGGCCTCCGTCAAGCGCGGATCGCCGAAGCCGGGGTCACCATCACCGATGACATAGACCTCTCCGCCCCGGGTAGCCAGCACTGTGCGAAAGGCAAACACCTCGCCCAGCTCTACGGTTGCGGCTGCCAGCACCCACAGCTTCTGGTTGCTGGCGGGCACCAGCTTCCGGTCCGCGTTCAATTCCACCAGGACCGTGTCCGTGCTCAAGTCCACCACTTTGGCCGAGCAAACTGCCCGCGGTTCCGGCAGCTTCGTTAGCAAACGCCGGAACTCGGCGACAGCCTCGGCCGGGGACCGGGCTTCGGCCGTTGGTGGGGCAAGCGGCAAGACCAGCGTGGCCCCCAGCATCAAAAGCCCGAAACGGCTTGGGTATCTGGATACTTGCGGTTCTCCCAATCGTACTCCTCCATTATCGCCCTTCTTCGCCAAGCGGGCGGGCATGCCGTATCTCCACATAGCGTCGGGGCTGGTCCCCGGCGCTCGACGCATCCTGCGTCAGGTGCGCTGCCCACCAGGGGCAACGCGACATCGGCTTGAGCAAGTCCGTCCGCCTTCTGCCAGAGATGCGGATTAGGACTCCGGCCCATCATACTCGGCGGCAGCAAGGGTTCAATGAACATCGTGGGTAAAGACGGGGGTCAATGGACCCCCGCCCGGCAGCGGGTTACTCGTAATCGCGCGGGCCGGTCCGCTTGACACGATGGCTCAGGTTTGTAGAGTACAGGCTGTACGGATAGGGGATGCCACTGAGGCATCCGATGGCACGGCCGGGGCCGTAGCTCAATTGGATAGAGTACCGGACTGTCGATCCGGTGGTTGCGGGTTCGAATCCCGTCGTCCTCGATCGAGCCAAACAAAAGCCCCGCAAAGACTTACGAGTCCTTGCGGGGCTGCCGCTTGCTGGGAAAACTGGCCTAATGCGTCCTGCTGTTTCTCTAGGATGGTCTCGGTGACCTGACGAGCCGCGTCCATATCGTCCTCCAGGACCCTCACGTAGTAGCACATCGTGGTTTGGATGTTGGCGTGTCCAGCGAGCTTCTGCGTCACGTGGACCGGTATCTCGCGAGCCCAGTTGGTTATGGCTGAGCGCCGCAGGTCGTGCAGGGTGGCCCGGTCAATCCCCGCCGTGGCAACGAT
>JAZDKM010000294.1:0-5771 GCA_043803085.1 Planctomycetota bacterium | reverse complement strand
ATTGGGGGTGAAGGTGAGCATGAGGTTGTCGAGGTCGTTGTCGCCTCCGAACTCCTCGGTGAAGAAGTCCGGGATCTCGGGCGTAGTGAAGCTGTAGCACGACCCGCCGTTGTCGTCGAGGGTGGCATTCCCGGCCTCGTCCTCGGCGTCCACGGCGTAGAAATACGTCGTGTCATCGACCAGCCCGGTGAGGTTGAAGGTGTGGGCGGTCTTGAAACCGGTCTCCGTCGCCGTCTGGGTCAGCGCGGCGCAGGCCAGCCCATAACGCACCGCGCCGTTGGCGGGCTCGTCGGTGTTGAACGTCACCGTGGCACTGCGCGGCTGGATGTCGGTGGTCTGAACGCTCGAGATCACCGGGGCCGCACAATCCACCACCGCCGTGTCGGTGACCACGACGTTGATGCCGCCCTGCCCGTCGTCGGCGTCGATGTAGGTGGCCGTCACCGTGTCGCCGCTGGTCACGAGCAACACCCCGGGCGCGTCCGTTGCACTGAGCGGGAGGGTCCCCAGGAAGGTCGCCGTCTCCGGGCCGCTCTCGGTCAGCAGCACGCTCTCGCCCGCCGGCTCGGAGCCGGAGGCGATGGTGACGGTCACGGTCTCGACGACCTGGCTGTCGGTGTTCAGATCGCAGTCCACCACGCGGAGGGTCGCGGTCGATTCACAAGCGTACTTGGCCCGGTCCAGGGCGATGATCCCCTGCGCGGAACAGGCCACCAGCAGCGGAGTGGCGGAGAGCGAGAACGACTGCGGGCCCGAAGGCACGTTGAAGCCGTAGACCTCCACGCGGTACACGCCCGGCATGGGGCTGTCGATCACGACCTGCTCGAGGTTGTTGGCGTGGTCCGGCTGCGTGCGTACGGCCGGAGCGCTGGGATTGGCCAGCCCGCCCAGCGTCCAAGGAAAATACTGAGTGCTCGCGGAGTCGAACACCTGCAGGTCCAGGTCGTTGACCAGTTCCGGAGTGGCGTTCAGCGGACCCGGGGCATCGTCCCAGGCCAGCGTGACCTTCAGTTGGGGGTCGCCAGGATTCACAACGACCAGTATCCCGAACACCTGACCTTGCTCGACGGTCGCCTCCAGGAAGTTGCCACTGCGCATCAGCTCGATGGCCGGCTGGATGCGCACTGAACCGTAACCGGTTTGATAGTCGGGACCGGGGTTAAAGAGGTCCACGGCGGTGTGGGCCAACAGGACTTTCAGGGTTGAGTTGCGGAAATCCGGCTCGCCGGGGTAGTAGGCGCGGAAGTCCTGGAGCAACAGGGCGCTCAGCCCGCACACCGTGGGGGAGGCCATCGAGGTCCCGCACAGGGTGGTATAGCCGCCGCCGGTGTTGGTGGAGGTCACGCCGTTGTCATCGTTGGACTGGCAACCGGGGGCGGAGATATCGGGTTTCAGGCGGCCGTCGTCGGTCGGTCCCCAACTAGTAAAGCTAGTTACCGAATCGTCGTTGGAGTTCAGCGCCCCCACGGTGACGTGGTTCTTGGCGCAGGCCGGCGGCGCCGTGGTGTGGTAGGTCGTGCCGCACCGGCCCGAGCTGCGCTCGTTGCCGTTCGCCCAGACCACCCGGAAGGGCGCCGTAAACAACGGGTTGCTCCCGTCGCCACGGACGATGGTGTCGATCAGTACGGAAGTTGCGCCGTAATTGCCTTCCCAGTCGCATGGGAAGCCGTTGGCCGCCGTGTTCGTCCCGATCGAGTTATTGGAGATGTCCGCCCCGTAGGTGTTGATGGCCTGGCTGTAATCCGCCTCGAGGTCGCCGGGGTCGGTGTAGAGGAAGCCCTCGTGCAGCCCGCCCACCTGCTCGAACCCGTACGATTCAATGATGACGCCGGGCGCCATCCCCTTGTAGGTGCCGCTGCTCTGGGCGCCGCTCCCGCCGACGGTGCCGGCCACGTGCGTCGAGTGGTAGGAGTCGCCGGAGGAGTCGCGGATATGGACGCGGCCGCCGAAGTCCTGGTGCGCCGCGTACGCGGTGCCTCCGTCGTAGACCAGCACGGTGACCCCGGTCCCATCCAGGCCGTAGGGCGGGGCTTGCACGATGTCCGCCCCGGTGCGGGCCCGGTTGCTGTCGTTCCACTCGCTCCACTTGGGCAGAGGCGGCTCGATCCACTGCACTACGTCCTCAGCCGCCAGAGGTTTGATCATCGACATAGGCAGCTCGATGACCAGGCCGTTGATGCTGCGCAGCTCCGACCGAATCCAGGCGCCGTAACGCCACGCGGTGGTCTTGCCCTCGGCCTCCAAATCCACATCGGGATGGAAGACGAGATACGCGGCCACGATCAGGTCCTGCGGTTCTTCCGGGACCTTGCCGTCCGCGGGTTCTGCTTTCGACGTTTCGACGTTTCGACGTTTCGATTTTTCCTCTTTCACGCCCACGACCGCCCACTCGACCACGATGTCGTTGACCAGATAGGGATGCAGCTTCCAGTCGCGCTCGATGGGCAGCACGGCGCTCAACGACCGGACCGCCGCTACGGCGGCGGGGTCGACGCCGCGGTCACGCACCGCCGCAAAGAACGTGTAATCGCCCAGGTAGTTCAGCAGGGTGACGCCCGCGGCCTCCAGCGCGGCGCGCTCCGCGGGTGCGACCGGCCCGGCAAACTGCACGACGAAATGGCGCTGGGCACTCCGCGAGAACCAGGCGGAGACGGCACTGGCGATCTCCGTGCGGCCCTGCGGGGCGACTTCCACCGTCCCGCTGTGCCAGCGAATCTGGCCGGCCTCGGCCGACGGGGCCCAACTCCAGACGAGACAAACCAGCCCGCCCACGTAGAGACCAGTTCTCGTCACCTTGGACACTTGATGGCTCGCTCTTGTGAACATCGGTAACCGCACCTCACTGAAAGGGTCAGCAGAAAACCATCATCCCCCACGACCGGCTACGAGCGGCCGCGGCGGATGCGTCAGTCAGCACTCCCTGCCTTAAGCGGGTCACTTGCTCGAGATTCCCGTTTTTCCGGGAGCCGTACGTCGAGGCCGGTTCCCCCGGCCGCACCACGAGCCGACGGACGAGGTAGGACAGTCGAATCCAAGCGCTGGCCGACCCGGAGCGCCAAGAATGGTGGGCCTTTCCGCGCCGGATGAAACCGGCCTCCTGCGTCCCGTGAACGGCGCTATCATACCTGTTGCCGACGCAGAATCCAACCTGGAACTGAGATAGACGGATGGTTTAGTGTGAGTGGAATTCGTGCTTCCCGGCTGTAGCCGAGATGAATAGATGCGGCGAGCGCGCCAGAGGTTCGGGCTGGCTGGGGAGGTTGCGCCCCGGCGCGGCAAAGCTAGTGCTCCGTCAACGCTGAGTCTGCGGGTTCGATGGGAGGGCGAGGCTCCTGCCGAGCCTCGTAGGGGGCCGGCTCTTGGAGGAGCGGCTCGCCAGGAGGCTCGCCCTCCCGCGGTGACGCAACCCGTGCGAACAGGATTGGCGGAGTGCTAGTCGTCGTCATCGTCGTCGTCGTGGTTGTCACCGAAGACGAAGTCGATCGCATCCTGCACCAGATCGTCATTGCTGGAGACCACGTAGAACGTGCCGCTGGCCTGGCCCGTCCGGTCGCAGGTCGCGAAGGTGGCCAGCGGGATGCCGCCGACCGACAGAGCCAGCAGCATGATCAGTTGCTTCGGTCGTCTCATCCGTTTCATCACCTGAACTCCGGTTTCAAGAGCAAGCCGACTTGCCGTGAGCACGCTGCTCAAGCCGGCGGCCGCAGGCTAGTGCTCCAACGCAGCTGAAGTTTCGGGTGTGCCACTGCTCTGTGAGCAGTGCTTTCCAGGGGGCCTCCTGCGACCGGCACTGCCGAGACGGCAGTGGCACACAAGGGTGATCGACTCCGAACCCGCAGGTTAAGGTGCGTCGGAGCACTAGCACCCGCGGCCACATACCCGTGCCCGGCTCGCGCCCCGTCAATTACCAGCCGAAGGAATCTCATCAGTAGTAGTAGTCTTCCTCGTACCAATACTCCTCGTAGTAGTAGTCTTCGTAGTAGACGTCCTCGACGACCACGTCGACGGCATGCGGAGGATAGTGGACGTACCCGGGGTCGTAGACGAACCCGTCGACATTGCGGTCCATGTAGAACGTACCGCCGCCCGGACCGTAATCACATGAGGAAACGGTCGCGAACGGCATTCCGCCCAGACACACGATGGCGAGCATCTTTTGGAGTCTGATCCAGTTCATCGTTCGGCCTCCTAATCCTGGCGTTTCCCGCATACAGTATTGTACTCGATATAATTGACAGATGGAAACTAATTCGGTTAGGGTTTATTATGGAGGCGCGGCGCATTGACTTAACCCCGTGTAATTTATAAAGTTACATCAATGGACGGGGGTGAGAAACCGGTGCTCATCGGCAAGCTCATCTCGGGCGGGCAGACCGGCGCCGACCGCGCCGCGCTGGATGTCGCTTTGGAGTTAGGCATTCCGCACGGCGGCTTTGTCCCCAGACGCCGCTCGGCCGAAGACGGACCCATTCACACCCGTTACCAAATGACCGAGCTGCCGGAGGACAACTATGATGCTCGCACCCGGGCTAACCTCGAGGCCGCGGATGCCACGCTGATCGTCTCCCTCGGCCCGCTCAAGGGGGGATCGGCCTTGACGTGGCGGCTGGCCCGCAAGCTTGCCAAATCCGTCCTCCACGTCGATCGGTCGACGTGCAGTCGCGAGCAGGCCGTCGCCGCGATTCGCCAATGGCTGGCGGAGCGGCGCCCCGCCGTTTTGAACGTTGCCGGCCCGCGCGAATCCACCACACCGGGCATCTACCGAGAAGTACGCGACTTGTTGCATGCGGTTCTCGGAGCGACCGACGCGTAATGATGTCTTGGTGGCCAATAAACCGGGCTAACGTGCTGCGCGGCAAACCTGTTTGACAACTTGGGCAGGATGGGTAACCCCCGGCACGCCAGCGTAATGGGTCATAAGTGGGGCAACGTATTTGATTCGGGTGACGCAGCAGTTATCGGCCGTGCTTCTCTCAGTATTGCTAACGGCGTTTTTTCGAGACTCGCCGCGGGACTTTTCCTGAAGTCCGCCCACGCCCACGCCGATAATATCTATGCGAGTGGCTCCCCAACGGATTGGGCGAACTAACCGACACACCCCATCAACGTTCTCACGCGCGATTCACGGACGAACGCCTGAGGCACGGACCCAGGCGGGGGATGTTTCCTTCCGCCCCGTGAGGGTGAGGCGGCAGCGAGGATGCACCATATGGGCGACATCATTGGAATCCACGGCTTTTTCCGGACGCTCCCGGTCGGCGACCGTCGGCCGGCTGAAGGCCCTCGACCAGGCCGCTACGCCACGCCGGGGATGGACTTTCGGACCGCCGCCGCATCGGCCGACCATGTGGAGTTCTCCACCCTCGGACGCTTCCTCTCCCGGATAACCGAAACCGCCTACCGTACAACCGAGCCCCCTGCGAACCACCCGGGACGAATCGACCGCATCCGGGCGGACATTGCCACCGACACCTACGAAAGCCCGGCCAAAATGGCCGTGGTCATCGACCGCCTCCTCGAGCAATTCCAGTAGGCCGGGCCCCTCCCGGCCGTGGCAGCCTGTAGCAAACATGGCCAAGAGCGGTGTGGCACGGGCATCTTGCCCGTGGAAACACAGGCTGGAAGCCTGTGCCTGGGGTTTGGCCATTTCGTAGTCATCCCGGAGTGAATTGCGTGTGACCAGGTGCCCGCGGTCGGGGATGCGGCGGACGGGCCGCGGCCTTGACGGTTCGGGCCGCAGGTGATATCTATGTATATAACTAGATATCACC
>JAZDKM010000293.1:0-3240 GCA_043803085.1 Planctomycetota bacterium | reverse complement strand
TGCCTGTCCCCTTCTGCCATGGGCAGCTAGAGCCTGTGGTGAAAGTGGCCAAGAGCGGTGTGGCACGGGCATCTTGCCCGTGAAAACACAGGCTGGAAGCCTGTGCCACAACTTCTGCCACGGGCTGCTAGGGTCAGACGTACTGGGATTGGGAACTTTGGATTCTGGATCTTAGGTGGTGAGCCATACCCCACCCTTGGGGTTCGGGCTTCGGGAAGGTAGACTAGGGTGACCATCACACGCACAGAAGGGCCGAGAGCCGGGGGAGCCGCGATGGAAAACTGGCGTGTCACCGAGGATCGCTGCAAGGGCTGCGGCCTGTGCGTGGAGTTCTGTCCCAAATTCTGCCTGATGATGTCCGATTCGCTGAACCGGATCGGCTACCACGCGGCTACCCTCGTTAAACCCGAGGAGTGCAACGGGTGCGCCCTCTGCGCCCAGATGTGCCCCGAGATTGCCATCCGCATCTACCGAAGGGCGAAGGTGAAGAATGCCTGATCTGCGACTGATCAAGGGCAATGAAGCCATCTGCTACGGCGCCCTGCACGGCGGCTGCGATGCCTTCTTCGGATATCCCATCACCCCGCAAAACGAAGTGCCCGAGGTGATGTCGTGGCTCATGCCCCAGTACGGTCGGGTGTTCCTGCAGGCCGAGAGTGAAGTCGCCTCCATCAACATGATTTACGGGGCTGCCGGCGCGGGCAAACGGGCCATGTCCTCCAGTTCCAGCCCGGGTATCAGCCTGATGATGGAAGGCTTGAGCTACATCGCCGGGGCCGAGTTGCCTTGCGTGCTGGTGAACGTCCAGCGGGGCGGCCCGGGCCTGGGCAACATCGCCCCCTCCCAGTCCGACTACTTCCAGGCCGTCAAGGGCGGCGGGCACGGTGACTACAACTCCATCGTTCTGGCGCCCTGGAACGCCCAGGAAATGTATGACCACCCGCGCATGGCGTTCGACCTGGCCGACAAGTATCGCGTGTCCGTGATTATCCTGACCGATGCCGTGCTGGGCTCGATGCTGGAGCCGGCTCGGATTCCCGACGAACCGCCGCCCATCCACATCCCGCCCAAACCGTGGGCGGCGTGCGGCCGGAGCGGACGCGATCATAAGAATGTCATCAATTCGCTCTACCTCGAGCCGGAAGTTCTCTCGGATCACAACGACAAGCTCCAGGCGAACTTCGCAACCATCCGGGCCCATGAGAAGCGGTGGGACACGCGGTTGGTGGATGATGCGGAGTTCTTGGTGGTCGCTTACGGGATATCCGCCCGCATCGGCTTCAGCGCCGCCAAGCTTGCCCGCCAACGCGGTCTGAGGGTGGGGCTGTTCCGCCCGGTGACCCTCTGGCCGTTCCCCAGCGAAGCTCTCGATGAACTCATGCAGCGTGTCCGTGGCGCGCTGGTCTTTGAGTTGAGCGGGGGGCAGATGGTCGAGGACGTGCGCCTGGCGGCGCCGGGGCGGCCGGTGGAGTTCTTCGGGAAGATGGGCGGGGTCCTGCCGTCGCCCTCGCAATTGTGTGACGAAATCCTCAAGGCTGCGGAGCGCTGCCATGCCGGAAGTGCAAGAAGAGCAGTTCACGTGTGTGTTTGATCGACCGCAGGCGCTGGCCGACCGCGCGCACCACTACTGTCCCGGCTGCTCGCACGGCATCTTCCATCGGCTCGTCGCCGAGATGATCGACGAGTTCAAACTATTCGACAAGACCATCGGCATCGTGCCGGTGGGCTGCTCGGTGCTGGCCTACAACTACTTCGAGTTCGATACCATGCAGGCCAGCCACGGGCGGGCACCGGCCTGTGCCACGGGCGTCAAGCGGACCCTGCCGGACCGCTTCGTGTTCACCTATCAGGGCGACGGCGACCTGGCTTCGATCGGCATGAGCGAAACGGTCCATGCCGCGGCCCGCGGCGAAAAGATCACCATCTTCTTCGTCAACAATGGGATTTACGGGATGACCGGCGGGCAGATGGCCCCCACCACGCTGTCGGGCCAAAAGAGCACCACCAGCCCTGCCGGACGCGACACCGGGCTGGCCGGCCAGCCGATCGACATCTGCAAGTTGCTGTCGTCGCTGCCGGGGGTGGCCTATCTGGCGCGGGTGCCGTTGACCAGCCCGAAGCACCTGAACACGGCCCGCAAGTACATGCGCAAGGCCGTCCGGGCCCAACTCGAAGGGCTGGGCTTCTCGCTGATTGAAGCCTTATGCGCGTGCCCGGTGCAGTGGGACATGGAGCCCTTGCTGGCGCTCAAGCACGTAGATGAAGAGGTCGTCAAGGTCTTCCCGCCGGGTGAGTATGTGGACCGCGTGTCGAAGGACGGCGGCACCACCGCCAAAACGGAGTAGGGCGGGCTCCGCCCGCCGATTAGGCATGGCTGGCCCAGCCCGCTCTACCTCGCTGTAGCAGTCGGCGTCCTCGCCGGCCGGCGTCCTGTGGGGACGCAGGGCGCTACCAGGTCTGGGAGTCACAGAACCATGATCGAAGAGGTCTTGTTCGCCGGTTTCGGAGGCCAGGGCATATTACTGGCCGGTCAGTTGGCGGCGAAGGCCGCCATGTACGACGGCTTCTATGCGACGTGGTTCCCCTCCTACGGACCGGAGATGCGCGGCGGCACAGCCAACTGCATCGTGGTCTACTCCGACGACGAAATCGGCTCGCCGATCACCAGCCAGTATGACACCGCCGTGGTGATGAACCAGCCTTCGTTCGACAAGTTTCAGAAGATGGTCAAGCCGGGCGGTACGCTGCTGGTCAACAGTTCGTTGGTCGAAATCGACTCCCGCCGCAATGACATCGAGATCATCGAGGTTCCGTGCAACCAACTCGCCCAGGAGGTCGCTACTGACCGATCGGCCAACATGGTTGTGGTCGGGGCGTACAACGCCCTCAAAGGCCATCTCAAAAGCGAGACCCTGGCGACGGTGCTCCAGGAAACCTTCGCACGGAAGGGTGAAGAGGTCGTCAACGCCAACCTCAAGGCCCTCGCCGCCGGCGCCGGGGCGGTGGCAGGCATCAAGAGGGCTTGAACTGCAACCTGACCGGGGCGGGTGGCATGGGTCGGGTGGCATGGGTCGGGTTCGCCTCGGAACGAGGCGAGCCACTGGGGTTTGGCCCTTTTGTAACCCGCCGGCAGTTTGCCTGAGTGCAACGGTGGGCGGCAATCGTCAGCCTGCGGCGGCGTAGAGCAAGGCCGAGACCGCAGGCAGAATCGATTCCGAGCACTTCGTGGACGTCGCCAGG
>JAZDKM010000292.1:0-3112 GCA_043803085.1 Planctomycetota bacterium | reverse complement strand
TTTTTCGGATCCCCGGGTGGATTTCTCGCAGCCATCCGAAACGAACAGCGGTCGGTACTGGTACAATCTGCACCTGGTGCTCGTGACCGCGAGCAGGTTCAGGATGGGCGGTGCCGGATTTCTGGCCAAGATGCGTGACTCCTGCCTGCAGACCGCGGCCGAGAACGATTGTCGGATTGCGGAGTTGTCGATCATGCCGGACCACCTGCACATGGCGTTGCGAGGAAGCGTCGACATGTCGCCGACGAGTATCGGCCTGGCATTCCAGAACAACACGGCGCGTGTGGGCGGGTGCAGATGGTGGCAGGACGATTTCTACGTGGGGACGTTTAGTGAGTATGACTTGGGCGCCCTGCGGAAGAGCTCAAACTGATTCACCCGCGAGCAAGCTCGCGGGGGTCTGGGGGGCGGGCTTCGCGCTTCACTCAAACTCGTCACCCGCGAGCAAGCTCGCGGGGGTCTGCGCCCCCGGCGGGCTTGCCCGCCGGAGCGAGAGTTTGAGCGCAAGCTCGCGGGGGTCTCCGCCCCCGGCGGGCTTGCCCGCCGGAGCGGAAGTTTGAGTCCAAGCTCGCGGGGGTCTGGGGGTGGCGGGCTTGCCCGCCGGAGCGGAAGTTTGAGCGCAAGCTCGCGGGGTCCCGTTCAGCGCTTGTGCATGTAGTCGCGCGGCTGACTGCGGATCTCGTCCCAGTTGGCCTTCATCCAATCTATCGTCTCGCGGACCGTGTCTTCCAGCGAGATCGCCGGTTTCCAGCCGAGTTCCTCCCCGGCCCGGGTCGAATCCAGCAGATACGCGGAATCCTGGCCGAGACGCGCGCCCACCACCTCCACGTGGTCCTCAAAGCGCACTTTCATCGCCGCGCAGATCAGCTCGACCAGCTCGCGGATCGAGACCCGGCGGTCGGTCGAGAGGTGGTAGATCGCGCCCGGCGGCCCGCGGCGCGCCGCCGCGATCGTGCCGGCCGACACGTCGCGCATGTGGATGAACGAACGGACCGAGGTGCCCCCGCCCTGCAGTTTGAGTTTCTCCCTGGCGAGGATGCTCAGGACGGCGCGCGGGATGATGCGGTAGAGCTGCTGGCCGGGGCCGCACACGTTCGCCGCGCGCGTGAAGACCGCCGGAAACTCGTAGGCCTTGACGAACGTCAGCAGGCTCATGTCGCACGCCGCCTTCGACACGGCGTAGGGCGTGCTGGGGTTCAGCGGCGCGTCTTCCCGGATCACGCCCGAGGTGCTCCCGTAGACCTCCGGCGTGGAAACCTGGACGTACTTCTCAAGAAAAGCGCACTTCCGCAGGCGGTCGTGCAGGCCGACCATCGAGATCGTATTGGTCATGAACCAGTGCTCGGGGTGTTCCCAACTCTGGGCGACCATGCTCTGCGCGGCGAAGTTGATCACGTAGGCCGGCCGGAACTCGTCCACCACCTGCATGATCCGGTCGAGGTCGGCATTGATATCAAGTTGATGGAACCGGAACCGGTCATGCGGCCCCCACTTGTACGGCAGGAAGACGTCCGACGGCTCCGGTGAGCGGCTCATGCCGACGACCTCGGCGCCGTCCTTGAGCAGGCACGCCACGCAGGTGGCACCCGAGAAGGAGTTACTGCCGATGACTAGGAAGCGGTCGGGCATGGTGTCAGGTGTCAGGTGTCAGGTGTCAGCTTTCAGGTGTCAGGAGGGAGGGAAGAGACTGCCTGGCCCAAGGGCCCCTGACACCTGAACACTGACACCTGAACACTCCTCTCATTTCAACCGAATGCTCTTCATCATCTTGATGTTGTAATAACGGATATCCGACAACGGGTTGGGCAAACGCCCCGCGCGGAAGGCGGCGACCAGGTCGTGGGCGCCGTCCTCGATCCGCCTCTTCGGCTCGAACCCGAGTACCCGCCGGATCTTCTCGGAGGAGATGTGGTATGACCGGATGTCGTCCGACGGGGTCGTCACGATCGGGATGTCCTTCTTCCCCGGCATCTCGGCTTCCACCACCGACTTCACGATCTTCGCGGTCTCGGCCACGCTGTAGTTCTGGTAGGCGGCGTTGAAGATCTCGCCCGCGATCTTGGCGTCCGGCAGCTCCAGCAACAGCAGGTACAGGTCGACCATGTCCTGCATGTGGAGGTTGGGCCGCATCTGTGAACCTCCGAACACGGTGATCTTATCCGAGTTCACGGCGTGGTTTGTGAGGATGTTGACCGTCAGGTCGAACCGCTGGCGCGGCGAGTAGCCGCAGATCGTCGCCGGCCGCACAATCACGGTGGTGAAGCCGGGCGACTGGGCCTCCCGGAGGACCGGTTCGCACATCGCCTTATATTTGTTGTAGAGCGACACGGGGACGAGCGGGTGCTCCTCCGTGACGTTCGGGTCATCGCTGACGCCGTAGACGCTGCCGGAGGAGGCAAAAATGAAGCGACGGGCGCCGGCTTCCTTGCTCATGGAGACCAGTGGCCCGAAGGCTTCATAGTTGATGGTCTTGCTGAGTTCGGGGTCCAGTTCGACGCTCGGGTCGTTGGAAATGCAGGCCAGGTGGATGACGGCGTCGCAGCCCTCCAGGGCGTCGGCCACCACGCGGCGGTCGCGGATGTCGCCCTTGACCTGTTCCAGCCGCGGGTTTTCCTTGACGGCATCGAGGGTGTGTTCGCCGTAGATGTACAGGTCGACCACGCGCACCGCGTAGCCCTTGCGCAGCAGCTCCGGGACAAGGACGGCACCTACGTACCCGGCTCCACCCGTCACCAGCACGCGCACGATGTCGCTCACGGTTTGCTCCACGGATCCCGCGCTTCCAGAAGCTCGTCGGTACGCCCGGCCCGATCTCTCGCCGAACGCTGCACGCAAGTTCTACCAGCAAGGCCGCACGAAGTCCATCCCGCCCCTCGCACGACCTCCGCCGAGTCGCGACGCCCGGGTCACCAGAATGCAGCCGCTGGACTACAGCCCCTTCGAAGGGCCAGACCCCCCTCGGACTCCCTCGTTTAGACCTAGACAGGGCCGGTAAATAGGGTACCCTTCAGATTGGCGGAAGAGGACAAGGAGTAGAACACCGGAGGAAAACCATGAGTTTCTCGCTCGACATCAACGTCTTCACGATGATCTTTCTGCTTCTTCTGTTCCT
>JAZDKM010000291.1:0-18818 GCA_043803085.1 Planctomycetota bacterium | reverse complement strand
GTTGAGCTGTCCACAAATCCTCCCGCCGTGACCACGATGGTCCGGCCGCCCTCCGGGACGCTCGCGAGGCTAAATGCGCCCCCGGAGTCGGTCGTCGTGGAAAGCGCGGTCCCGGACACCGTGACCGTCGCGCCGGCGACGGATGCACCGGTGATGGCGTTGACCACCTGGCCGGTAACGGTGCCTGATCCTCCGGTCGGCCCGCAGCCGCCGCCGGCTGTGGACCATGTGGCCTCGCCTGGTGCCAGCCCTTGAAGCCATCCCGTAGCTTTCAGTTATTGGCGTTTTTGCGTTTTCCCTCTCCCATCGTCGCGGAGCCTGGCCCGGCGCACTGGGATCGCTTCGTCGCTACTCCCATCTCACTCCGTATGCAGCACCACGCTGTCCAGCCACCCCGTGTCCCCGCCGACGATGTACTCGCCCCGGATGAGCAGGTCGGACAGTAATGAAAGAACGGTCGTCATGTCCGCCTGGGTCGCAGGGTTGCCGTCTCGCAGCCAGCCGGCGGATTCCGTCAGCGACACGGAGTAGGAGGTCCACGTCGTTGCCGGGTTGGCCAGGTTGTTGAGCCTGATCGTGATTCCTCCGCCGGTCAGGATGACGTCGTCTCCGTCGAACTGCGAGTAGTCGCCGGATTGTTTGAGGTCGAACGTCAGTGTCTTGCCGTAGGCGTTGCTGAAGTCTCCGTGAAAGTTCTCCGGTGCCTGGAAGTACCACACACCGCCGGCCGCGTCGTCGTTGGCCGACACACAGCCTCCGGGATTACCGCCGGACGAGTTATACGTGGCCGGTCCGCCACCTCCCTGCGCGTCGCCGTACACGAGCCACCCTTCATCGTCCGTGTCGAATGTGCTACTGGCGGCGCCCGCTGGCCCCGCGCCCCCGTCCGCTTCGCACGTGAACGGGGCCGGATACGGATCGCTCTCCACGTCTCTCGCGTCGATCATCACCACTTCGTAGTCGAACACGATTTCCGTCGAGATCCCGTAGCAATACACGGCGTCCGGGAACACCAGCGGGTTTTGCTCGGTTGAAAAGGTCATGGTTGGCGTCTCGCACGTGAGCCCCGACGGACATATCCCCGCGAGCCGGTACACGATCTGCACGGGGAACACCGGGTCGCCGCTCCACGTGACGGTCAGGTCGCCGCGCTCCCCGCCGGACACGGCCGACGTGGGGTATTCGACGTTTGTGATCGCGAAGGCCCCGCCGGGCTGGCTCACGACGCACTGCCCATTCTCGCAAACCTCGCCGGGGTCGCAGTGCGCGTCCGAGGTGCACTCGACGTGCACGGGCGGGGTGCCGGCGGGCCCCTCCAACGTGATAGCCATGTAGGCCTGGGTCAACAGCAGGAAGTCAGGGTTCGGCGGAGTGCGCGTATTGGCTACGGTCTGCGCGTCTTCCAGCTCGATCCTCATACCCACGAGCGTTCGCGAACTGGTGAGTCGCACGGAAGCTGCAAACATGTGTCCCCAGTAGGGCGTATCCGAGTCCACGCTTGTCAGGACGCTCTTGACGATGGGAGGCTGCGAATGCGACACGGGGCCGCCCATGGACTCGAGCTGCGATGGGTTCTCGTAGCCCCATTCCGCCGTATTCTGCCCCATGATCATGTCGAGCGTGGTGGGCGGTCCGCCGTCGGCGTACTCACAGTAGAACGTTGCCACTTTCACGCCGTTGGGGATGTCCCAGGCATGGGCAGACTGTGTGGCCAGGTACACCGTGTCGACGTACTCGAGCCCCAACTCGGCCAAGTCCACGCTCAGGGATGATGGACTCGGATTCGCCGCAAGCGGTGTTTGTGGCGAGGAGACTTCCAGAACCCCCACAATGCCGTAGTCGATGCCATTGACCGTATCCGTTACTGCCGTAGCGTCACCACTGCTGTCGATGGGAACCTGGATCACTCCGCCTCCGCCGCCCTGATCGGCCGAGCAGGTCAACGAGAAGCCGTTCCACACCACGGTGGCCTCGTAGTCCGTGCCCGTCACCGTCGGGCAGTCCGTGTCCGCCAGCACGGTGCCGTTGCGACCGGCCTGAATTGTGATCGTGTCGCCGACTTGCACGCCGGACAGCGTGGCCGTGCGCGTGCCGCCGGGCGTCACGCGGTTGTCCGAGCCAAAGGTCTCGCCGGGCAGCAGGAAGTGGATGTTCTCGATATCGTCGTTGCGGAACGTGAAGCCCGCCGTCGCTCCGCCCGTGGCGCTGGGCCCGAACTTGAGGGAGAACTGCTTCAATTCCAGCAGCGCGTCGAAATCGGCCGTCACGTCGATGCATGCCGTGACCTCGTTCGTCAGCAGTACCGTCATCGCGGCCGCGCTGAGGTCCGCCGTCTCGGTCGCGATCGTCGCGACGTTGTTGACGACCGTCAGGTCGAAGTCGGCCATCAGCGTGGCCTGGTCGCACAGGTCGGCCGACGTGCCCGACGCGATCGAAATCCGCACGTTGGCCGTGCCGTTGATCGGCTCACCCGCCGCGCGGACCATGGACTTGTTCACCGACAGCGGCGTCACCGTCACGTCCGAACTCAGCAGCGTCATCTGCCCCCAACTCGGCACGTCGGTCGGCGTTTGCTCGAACGGCCGCAAAGAGCCGGCCTGGCTCACCTTCTGATTCGCGCGCGTCTGAATCCGGCCGACGTCG
The DNA here is from genome assembly GCA_043803085.1 of Planctomycetota bacterium. Classification (GTDB taxonomy): domain Bacteria; phylum Planctomycetota; class Phycisphaerae; order UBA1845; family UBA1845; genus JAAEQG01. The sequence continues at coordinate 16,175 of JAZDKM010000291.1, read as the reverse complement.
CCGAACGTGATCGCGAACGTCTTGCCCCCGATCTCGAACTCAATGGTGGTCCATCCGGGACCACTGCTGACGTCGCAGCGGGCCGAGATGATGGCCAACCCGATCATCGCTGCCGTCGCCGCAAGAGTCGCCAATCGCTTCGCACGTTTCATGGCCGTCGTCTCCTTTCCTTGAAGAACAGCCGCCCCCGGCTGTGTCAGAAATCGCGTATCCGCCAACTTCTCTCCCCTCAGTGGAGAGGGCAGGGCGGCGGCGTCTCGGGACACGCGACAAGCCAGCGCTGCAGCGCCTCGCAGGCGTTCTCGATGTCGCAAATCCAACACGGCCCATCTTACCGCGCGACGCAAATCCATGCCACGCTTTTCGCGCGGTTCACCTGCGTATTCGGTCAAAACGCCCCGAAAAACGAACACCCCGGATGTTTATACAGGTCGAGCGGGCGATTTTCTGCCCGCCGCGTATGGAGATGCACTGGATGCCTGCGTCAGCCAAACCCGAGCCCGTCCGGGTCCGGCCGTTCGTCCCGCTGCTGCCCTATCAGCGGGAGGACGTGGAGAGCGCCGATGGCTTCCGCTGGTGCTGCCGGTCGCGGCAGACCGGCAAGAGCTTCACAGAATCCCTTCGCCGCATCCTGCGGGGTCTCGTCCGGCGGCGAAATCAGGTCTTCCTGTCGGCGGGAGAGCGCCAGAGCCGCGAATTAATGGAGAAAGCCCGCCAGCACTGCCAAGCCCTCAAAGTTGCCGTCGACTACAGCGACCGCTCCTTCTTCGCCGGCACCGGTTCATCCGCCACGGACTTCCACAGCACCTCGGCGATGTCGAGTTGCTGCACGTCCTCCCGGTCCTTCATACCCAAGCCGTCGGCGAGCATCCGCGTGCAGAATGGGCACGCCGAAGCGACGACCTGGGGCTGGGTCTCGAGCAACTGTTCCGTGCGGAGAATATTGACCCGCTTGTCACCCTTTTCTTCCTCCTTGAACATCTGGGCGCCACCCGCGCCGCAGCACATCCCCCGGTCGCGGCTGTCTTGGGTCTCGACGAGCCGCAGGCCGGGCCCGGCCTCGAGCCCGTGGCGTGGCGCGTCATAGATCTGATTGTACCGGCCCAGGGAGCCGGCATCGGGGAACCCGACGCGGGCATCCACCCGGTTCTTCGGGCGGAGCTTGCCTTCGCGAACCAAATGGGCGAGAAAAGTGCCGTGGTGGATCACTTCATAGTGCCCGCCGAAGTCAGGGTATTCGTGCTTCAGCGTGTTGTAGCAGTGCGGGCAGACCGTGAGGATTCTCTTGACGTTGTACCCGTTAAGGACTGCAACGTTCGCTTGGGCCATCATCTGGAACAGAAACTCATTGCCCGCCCGGCGCGCGGGGTCGCCGTTGCAGGTTTCCTCCGGCCCGAGGACGGCGTAGCTCACGCCCGCCTTGTTGAGTAACTGGACCATGGCCCGCGAGATGCGCTTGGCCCGGTCGTCGTAGGCCGGGGCGCAGCCGACCCACCAGAGGTATTCCGCGTCGGGCTTGTCGGCGATGAGGGGCACCTCGAGCCCCGCGGCCCAGGCGAGGCGGTCCTCGGCAGGCAGGCCCCAGGGATTACCCGCGTTTTCCAGCCCCCGGAATGCAACCTGCAAATCTTTGGGGAACTCGCTCTTCTCCTGGACCAAGTGACGGCGGAGATCGACGAACTTCTCCACATAGCTGATGAAGACGGGGCACTCCTGCTCACATGCCCGGCAGCTCGTACAGGCCCAGACCACGTCGGCGTCAATAACCGTACCCACCACGTCGATCTTGGCCGGTGTGCCGTTTTTCTTGAGAAACTCGCCCTGGCGGCTGTAAAGATGGTTGCGCAGATCCACGAGGAAGTGTTTGGGCGCGAGCCGTTTGCCAGTCCTCGTGGCCGGACAATTGTCGCTGCACCGGCCGCACTCGGTGCAGGTGTACATGTCCAGGAGACTTTTCCAGGAGAACTGTTCGATGCGGGCGACGCCCAAGGTCTCCTCGCGTTCGACTTTGCCCTCCAGGTCTTGGATCGGTTCCAGGCGCCCGTGGGGGGTCAGATCCTGGAGAAACACGTTGGGGATGGCGGTAATGACGTGGAAATGTTTGGAGTACGGCAGCAGATTGAGGAACAGCAGCACCATGCCCGAGTGCGTCCAGAATCCGGCATGTTCGAGGACTTTGAGGGTAGGGATGGAAAGAGCTTTGAACAGCAGCGCCATCGCCGACCCGGCCGGCTCCCATGAGTTGAACACGACCTCCCCTGTAGCGGGTATATGGGCACCGAGAGGATGAGCTGCACAGGTTCTGGGCCAGGCAACTAGATTGATCGACGCCCCATCGTAAGCGAGGTCGGCGACCATCATGATGAAGATGATGCCGAGGATGAGCAGGCCCTCGCCGGAGAGCGTCAGGCGCGACAGGCGTTTGATCACCCGGTAGTAGAAGAAGATGACGACCCCCGCGATCACCAGGACGACGAAGATGTCCTTGAGCAGCGCATAAACCTGGCCCAGCGGGGTCCCGTCATCGAAAATCCAGTAGCCGAAGTGCGGGTCGCGGACAAAGCCTCTGGCCCACAGGACCAACGTACGCAGCAGCAAGACCAGGAAGCCGAAGAAGATCAGGATGTGGGCGATGCCGGCCCAGCGGTAACGCGGCATGCGTTGTTGGCCGATCGCGTAGCGCAGGGTGAGGAGGATCCGTTCGCCGATCCGGTCGAAGCGCATGGCCGGCGCGCCGATCCGGAGCAATTTCCACCGTCGCCAGGCGGACCCGGCAAAGACGCCGAAGCCCACCGCCAGCAGCACCAACATGGCGCTCGGATTCATCCGCGACCCCCATGAAAGCCGGTGCCTGGAGTACTCGGCGGAATACTAACCTCAATTCTTCAAATGGTAGAGAGCGCAGAAGGAATCGGGCACGGCGGCTTGGGAATAATCAACTCAGCACGCCCCGAACACACCGCTGGCAGCCCGTGGCAGAAGTTGCGGCACAGGCTTCCGACCTGTGTCTCCACGGGCGAGAGGCCCTTGCCACAGCGCTCTTGGCCACTTTCACCACGGGTTGCTAAGCGAGGGGAACGCGCGCGGAAGAAGATTCCTGGTTTCTTCTCGCAGACCGTGACAGCCGCCCGATAACGGTCTAAGATGGGCCGCGTGAACGAGGTTAAACGGAGTATGGACATGAGACGACGCACACTGTGGCTCAGCCTGTCGATTCTCTTACCGGTGTTGGCATCGGGGCTCCTCGCGGCGGAGCCGGACAAGGCGCTCCCGGAGGTTTCCTGGGACAAGGCCGCCGAGCACATCGGGGAAGAATGTGTGGTGGTCGGCCAGGTGGTCTTGACCAAGAACATCGGCACGATGTGTTTCTTGAACTTCCACGCGGACTTCAGGGCGCATTTCACGGCCGTCGTCAAGCAGGAGAGCTTCGACCGGTTCCCAGAACCGCCCGAAACTCTCTACGCCGGCAAGCTCGTCAAGATCACGGGCACGATTATCGAGTACCAGGGCAAGCCGGAGATCATCGTCACCGGACCCGAACAAGTTCGGATCGTGGACGAAGCGGAGATCGGGCGAGTGCCGGTGACCACCACCGTACCGGCGTCGCAGCCGGCGCGGACGCCCACGGTGGAAAAAACCGGGGCCACCCCGCACCCTCCACCAGCGACGTCCCGTCCCTTCGAGGGCACGGTCACCATCGCCTCGTACAATGTCCTGAACCTCTTCGACGACTACGATGAACCGTACCATGCCGACGAGGGTACTCCGCCCAAACCGAGCGAGGAGTTGGCTCGTCTGGCGGACACCATCCACAAGGTCAATGCCGACGTGCTGGCTTTGCAGGAGGTGGAGAACCGCGGCTACGTGGAGCAGTTCAACCGCACGCTGCTCGCGGACCTGGGCTATGAGAACGTCGTCTTGTTCGAAGGAAACGACGAGCGCGGGATCGACGTAGCGGTGCTTTCCCGGCTGCCCGTGGGGCCGGTGACCTCCTACCGCCACACGGCCTACAAGAATCCCGACGGCCAAGCGGCCCGGTTTCGCCGCGATCTTCTCCACGTCCGGATCGGACCACCCGGAGCGCAGAGTTTCGACGTATTCGTCATGCACTTCAAGAGCAAAGGCGACGGAGAAGGGGCGAACACCGTGCGTATGGGCGAGGCGGCCGCGGCGCGGGCGATCCTCGATCAGGTGCTCCGCGAGGACCCGGAGGCGTGTTTCGTGCTCTGCGGCGACTTCAACGACACCTTCGATAGCGCGCCGGTGCGCGCCCTGGTGGGCAGCGGCCCCACCGCCATGCAATGCTTCTTCGCCGACATCCCCGAGGATCAACGGATTACCTTCAACAAAGAACCGTACCGGAGCATGATCGATTTCATGTTTTGCTCGCCGGCTATGGCCCGGCGCTATGAGCCGCAAAGCTACCGCGTCTACGCCGGCACGGTGGAGAGCTCCGGCTCGGACCACAACCCGATCAGCGCTCGCTTCAAGCTGCGCTGAGCCTGCACGACGGTGCATGCTTCGTCTTGGCCACCACTCTCGGGCAACCCTTGCCCCGAGCCGGTCGTCGTGTACATGGCGGGCCCTTCCTCCCCCCTTGCGTTTGGCTCGCCCCGCTCCGAGTCACGGTTCCAGCGGGGCCGTGATTGCAGTCGTGCTTTAATCAACTGATCCTCGGGCCATGCTGAAGATTTTTTGTCCCAAAATGTAAGATTTGGTTGCGTCTCAAGCAAACAGGCATTATTCTTATGATTAGGGATTCAGATGGCGGGTAGTGGTGCAAAGAGCGCTGGGCGCAATGCCGTTGCGAGCGGGCGTGGTCCGCAGAGGGAGGCGTTCACTCTCATCGAGTTGCTCGTCGTTGTCGGCATTATTGTAGTGCTCATCTCAATCCTCTTGCCCTCCTTGCGTAAGAGCATACGCCAAGCGAAGGCTACCGCGTGCATGGCCAACCTGAAGCAGATCGGCTACGCCATCGAGCAATACAGGATCGACAACAGCGGGTGGGTGCCGATCACCACCGGGTCCGACGGCGCTCGGGACGAAGGAGCGTCGTCCTCGGTCTGGTTTCAGAAACTCTCCCGGGGTTATTTGAACGATCCGAGAAGTCTGGTCTGTCCGGACGATCCGCTGGGCCCGTTGATCCTGCGCACGGACCCGTTTGGCGGGCCTGGGTCCGTCTTCATGGGTTCCAGCTATGGCATGAATGAGTTTATCCAGGAGAGCGCGGGGAAGTTCCTGTGCAACTTAGACCGGTATCGTCCTCTCCGCCAGCTCGATACGCTCCTTATCGGCGACATCGGCCCGGATGTGTTTTACAGCGGGCAATCCGGATCGGCCACGGAGGGGGGAACCCGCTTCAGCGGCGTGCTCCCTTGGGATGATAGTTACGATCCAGGAAACCCCAACGTGCAAATCTCTGCGCTCACCGCGCGACACCTCGGGGCCATCAATGTCTGGATGATGGCGGGAGGAAACGTTCAAAGGGTGGTCACGCGCCCGCTCATGAATCAGCCCCCTGTACCGTGGTACGAGAAGTGTGCTGCGGGGGGATGTACGCTCTGTTTGCAGAGCACGGCCCACTACTCTTTTGCCGCCTCGCGGACTTTTTGGTGGACCGGTCCCGTTCCCACCCCTTAGTTCAGATTTAAGTGGTCGTTCTTTCAAGAGCGGGGCTATTATTGTTACATAGGGGGAGGTTGAGAGGGCTTGCCGCGCGGGTTCGTGGGGGGCAAGAGGGAGAGGTCTTGCACGGAGCCGGCGGAGAAATACCTTGCGCGTCGTCTTTCCAGGTGGACGGAACAGACCGGCGATCGCCAGCTTGCTGGTCGCGGGCGTCGCCGCGGTGGGCAGTTGGGCGGCCTATTGGGCGTGGCATCGGGACACCGTGCTCGTGGGGCAGACCCGCGGGCCGGAGGACGTCTCGTTCAATTGGCGCTGCCCCAACGGGCATCCCTTTCCTGCCCCCGGGGCTTACGACCCCAAGCCTTGCCCGGCGTGCGGTCAATTGGCGTACGTCCACATCTCCTACACGTGTCCCGAGTGTGGCCCCTGCGACTTACCCGTGTTGTTTGATCGGGCGACCAAGAAGGTAGGTAAGGTCCAGTACAAGCCGGACGAGTGGGCGAGCGCCTTGCCGTTCATCCGGTGCCCGGCGTGCGGTCACCAGATGGACTCGCGGCCGAAGAAGTCCAAGCGGTTCGAAGCCCCAAAGTCCGGGATCCCAAAGAACGCCGGTGGGGCATCAACCCATCCGCCCGCCACGCGTCCACCGTGACTCTCTCCAAGTCACGCGGCACCAAGCTTGATCTCCGCGCCCCGCGTTTCAGTCCCAGCCCTGCTCCCCGACGAGTTTGACGAACCGGCACGGAATGAGGGGATGTTCGGTGGTTCCCTCCCGGTTACGGATGACACACACCAGGATCTGCTGGGCCGGGCCGCCCACCGGCATGATCAGGCGTCCGTCTTCCCGGAGTTGATGGACCAGGGCGGGCGGAACCCGCGGGGCGCCGGCGGTCACGATGATGCGGTCATAAGGGGCGAGGTCGGGGTATCCCAAGGTCCCGTCGCCGCGAATGAAGCGGACGCCTTTGATGTTCAGCCGCGCTAGACGCGCCTCGGCCTCTTGTACCAGTCGGGGATCGATTTCCAGCGCGACCACCTGGGCCCCCATCATGGAGAGCAGCGCGGCTTGATAGCCGGTCCCCCCGCCCACTTCGAGCACCCGGTCCCCGGGGGACACCTCGAGTTTCTCGGTCATGTAGGCCACGATGTAGGGTTGGCTGATGGTTTGTCCTGGGCCTACGGGTAGAGGGCGGTCCTCGTAGGCCGCCGCACGCTGATCGGCGGACACGAATTCCTCCCGCGGCAGGCCGCCCATGGCTTCGAGCACGTGCCGGTCACGGATGCCACGCCCGAGGAGTTGGACCTCGACCATTTCGCGTCGCAAACTCGCCCAGGGGAAATCGCCTTGTCCGTCGCCAGCCATGGGTTCTGTTTCTCATTGTGCGCGCCGTATATTATACTACGCCGGCTTGACCTGGGCACGACGCACGCGGCTGGGGAAACGACCATGGGTTGTATTACCTTAATGACGGATTTCGGCGCCTCCGACCATTACGTCGGTGTGCTCAAGGGCGTGATTCACGCGCTCGCCCCGGAGGTCAAGGTCATTGATATCACCCATGACGTCCGAGCGCACGACGTGCTTCATGCCGCCTTCATTCTGCGCCAGGTATGGAACTGGTATCCGGCGGGCACGGTACACCTGGCCGTGGCGGACCCCGGAGTGGGTTCTCGTCGGCGCATCCTGGCGGGCAAATACGGAGGACAGTACGTGGTGGCACCCGACAACGGACTGATCAGCATGGTCCACCGCGAAGTCCCCATCGAAGACCTCCGCGTGGTGGAGAACCTGCGTTTCTGTCTCCCCGTCATATCGGCCACCTTTCACGGCCGCGATATCATGGCGCCGGTCGCCGCCTATCTGGCCAGAGGACAGAACCTCCGTGAGTTCGGCCCCGCGACCGACCGCCTGGAGGTCCTGCAGATCGAGTGGGCGACCAGCCACGCGCACGGCGGCGTCGCCGGTTCCGTCCTGTACGTGGACCGCTTCGGCAATCTGGTCACCAACATCCGCAAAGACGACTTGATCCGCACCTGCCGCCAGCGCGCGGACGCGCAAGTGTACGTTAACGGTCATTGTGTCGGCCCCTTGCGGACCTGCTATGCCGACGTGGCCGCCGGGGCTTCTCTCGCACTCATCGGCAGCAGCGATTACCTGGAGATCGCCGTGAATCGCGGGCGGGCGGCAGAGGTTCTGGCTTGCGGCGTGTCGGCCCCCGTCGAGGTCAAGTAGCAGCCCGTGGTGAAAGTGGCCAAGAGCGGTGCGGCACGGGCATACCTGCCTACGGGCAGGCAGGTTGCCTGTGGAAACACAGGCTGGAAGCCTGTGCCACAACTTCTGCCACGGGCTGCCAGGCCCCAGCGGTGACGATCCGGTCCTTGCCGTCGGACTTGGCAGTGTACAGGGCCCGGTCGGCGACCCGGATCAGGTTCTCCGGCTCGTCGCAGTCGAGCTCCGGCAGGCTGCTGATGCCGATGCTCAAGGTGAGCTTCCCCTGGGGAAGCTGCTCACGCACCCCCAGGGCGAGTCGCTCGGCGATCCGTTCGCTGAGCAGGTGGGCGCGCTCGGCCGTCGTTTGCGGCAGCAGTACCACGAATTCGTCGCCGCCGTACCGGGCGGCCACGTCCGCGGCGCGCAGTTGGCTGGAGATGGTCAGCGCCGTCAGGATGAGCAGCTTATCACCTACCTGATGGCCGTGCGTGTCGTTCGTACTCTTGAAATCGTCCAGGTCCAGCATCAGGCAGGACAGCGGAGTGCCGTAGCGGCGGGCCTCGGCCAGCCGGTGTGCCAGCACCTCGTTGAAATGCCGGCGATTGTACAAGCCGGTCAGCGGATCGCGCGAAGCCAATTCGTGCAACTGCCGCGTGCGCCGGTTCACCCTTTCCTCCAATTCCGCGTTCAGCGCCACGAGCTGCTCGTGGCTACGTTCGTGGAGATCCGCCATGTGATTGAACGCCTCCGCCAACCTCCCGATCTCGTCTCTGCGGCGTACGCGGCTGCGGACGCTCAGATCGTCGTTGGCGAAGGCGCGCGTGACGTCGGACAACTCGTTGATCGGCTCCACAATCCGCCGCACGATGATGAAACCCAGGGGGACGGTGACGATCGCCACCAGGATGGCGGTGCCCGAGACCAAGTCCACCGAAGTGACCAGCTCGTGCATCGAATCCTTCACGTTCAGGCCCAACCGGACGTAGCCGAGCAAAGCGATGCGGTTGGGGGGCGGTGTATCGCCGGCCGGCCTTTCGTGACGGTCCACTTCGAGCAACTTGTTAATGGGATAGGTGACGTCCAAATAGGCAGCGCCGCCGTCTCGGGCGGGCACGAACAGGGGGGTGCCCAAGGCGTGGCCCTCCACGGCGGCTGTCCCTTCCGCCAGGGTCCGCCGCAGACGGGCCGCGTCCACGTCCGCCGTAGCCACCACTTGGCCCGCGGCGTCGAAGAAGGTCACGAACAGGAGCGACTCAGACCCGGTGAACTCGTGGGCCAGCGTGTCCAGGGCGTGGGCGTCACCGCGCTCCATCGCGTCCACCGCCGCCTCGGCCAGCACCGCCGAAAGCTGAGCACATTGGTGCCGCTGCAAACGCCCGGTCAGGCTTTCGGTCATCGCCACAAACAGCCAGCAGACCAACGCCACCATGGCGAACGTCAGGCTGACCACCCAGCAGGTGGCGCGGAACTGGAGGCCCAACAGCGCCTCCTTGAAACGGCCGGATAAGGTGCGGGATCGTGGCGCTTCCGATGGGCTCATGGCCGACCAGGCCTCCGGCTCTCTCCCTACTACGGACGTACAATTCATCGGGCGTCGCAGGCAAACACCCAGGGCTGATTTTTATGGATCCCAACGCTCGCGCCGAACCGCCGAGATGGGACAAACCCGCGACCAAGGGCCGCCCTAACGCCAAAACGCTGCTCGGCTCTTATCGGAGTATCGGAACAAACGATGGGCAACTCCACGTGCTCCAGTTGGGATGAACCGGCGTGGCCGTGCCTTACCGGCCAGGTATCTGTGGGACCGGCTTTCCTGCCGGTCAAGGACAGGCTAGAAAGCCTGTCCCACAACTGCTCGGATAGGCTCCTAGGCGGAGGTGCCTGCCCAATGGTGGGGTGGCAGTACCTTATCGGACTCTAACGAGATGAACCCACTACCGGGGCATCGAACCCGAAACATCTATAACACATTCCCGGGCAAGGGGCTCATCGCCATTACTTTGTGGGGCGCGTCGTTCGTCTTCACACGGATCGCCCTGCGGTCTTTTCATCCGTTTGGACTCGTGGCGGTCAGGCTCATGGCCGGCACGTTGCTGCTCTTTGGGTTGATCCGCGCGCGCCGCGGTCGACTGCTCCCGGAGCGGGCCGATATCCCCGCGTGCGCGTTCCTCGGACTCGTCCTCAGCCTGCATTTACTCATCCAGGCCTATGGTTTGCAGTACACGTCCGCCATCAACACCGGCTGGATCATCGGCTTCATGCCGGTCACCATCGCGCTGGGCGCGCACCTTTTACAGAAGCAACGCATCCATCCGATCGGGTGGTGGGGCGTCGTGCTCGGGGCCGGCGGTGTGTTGATCGTCACGATGGTTTCGCCGCCGGATTTCCGGTACGCCCGATGGGGCGACCTGCTGCAAATCTCGTCGTGCTTGACCTGGACGGTGTATATCTTGGCCAGTGTGGTGCCGGTGGCCCGGAGCGGCGCCCTCCGGGTCACGACGATGGGCATGGCCGTGGCTGCCCTCGTCGTCACCAGCGCAACCCTCGGGACTGGGGTGCTGAGAGAAGCGCCGGGGACCGAAGAACTGCTTGCGATGGGATTCCTGGGGTTTCTGTGCAGCGGACTGGCCTACTACCTGTGGTTCTGTGCCCTGACGGAGCACGGTCCGGTGCGGGTGGGCTCGCTGCTCTATCTGGAGCCGTTCGTCACGCTCGGCACCGCCGCGGCCGTGCTCCACGAGCCGGTCAGGGCGAACGCGATCCTGGGCGGCATTTGCGTTCTGTCCGGCGTCTGGTTTGTCGCCAGAGGGTGTCGTCCTCCGAACGTACCGCGGCCGCAGAGACCGGCCGCTGACTGCCCGCCGGCATCTCTCCCACCATGACTCAAGCAAGGGTATATTCTGTCCAATGGCCACGTGGCGCCTACCACCGGGTTCGGAACGGCCTGCCCGATAGGTTGCGGCGGTGCCCGGATGGGAACCGCAGCCAATTGGGCGGCGAGGAACGTAACCGTGCCGTTCGCAGACGCACAGACTGAGATTCCTTACGACCTCTTTTGCCAGGAGTGCGGATACAACCTTCGCGGCCTGACCAGCGACCGCTGCCCGGAGTGCGGGTATTCGCTCAAAACGCTGCGCTCGCAGGTCCCGCGAATCCCGTGGGTCTTTCGTGAGGAACTCGGGCGCCTGCGGGCGTACTGGCGCACGGTCTGGATGGTCATGTTCCGGCACAAGCGGTTCTGCGAAGAGGTCGCCCGGCCGGTTGACTATGGCGATGCCCAACGCTTCCGCTGGGTGACCGTGTTGCACGTCTACCTGCCGGTCCTGGCGGGGACCGTGCTGTTGCATGTCCTGCCGTGGCCGTCGCCCTTTGACGGGCCGTGGCTCGACGAGCCGTTCCGGGGCGTCTGGCCGATGGCGGGGTTTCATCTTTGCATCCTGCTTTTCCTGGCCGCGGCGACGGGGGTGCCGAGCTATTTCTTTCATCCGCGGGACATCCCGATCGAGCAGCAGAACCGGGCCGTCGCCCTGAGCTACTACGCCTGTGCGGCGCTGGGCTGGACGCCGCTAGCGTTCGTGATTGGGCTCGCCGGACTGTCGGTTCTATACATTCAAGACAGGCTCTGGGGACGATCCGCGGAAGTGCTCCCCATCGTCGGGGGAGTACTGGTCATGTTGGGAGCGCTCTTGCCCATCGGGCAAATCGTCGGGTACATCGGGGACTTGATCCACATCGGGGTTCGGGTCATGCCGCAGCGGAAGGGGCAGCTGGCGCTATTGGGGTTCGCTCTGCCGCTCCTGTGGCTGGGGCTGGCCGGACTCATCTTCGTCGGCCTCCCCGCCATCGTCTTCTACGTTGTCCTGATCGTCACCAGCTTGCTGTGAAGCCACTGGGCGTGTCGGTAAGTCACGTGGAAATTCAGGACGGTTCCCGTCGAGAAAGAACGGCAAGTCCAAAACCTCCCAGTCGATTCCTCCCTTACGTCGAAACGCAAACGTTCCGCCGTCGTCCACGCCGTTGGTGCTGACGCTGTACAGAAGCGGCAAGGCGGCGTCCGGCCGATAGCCGATCACACGTTCCTCGGCGCTGAACGGATCAAGCGGGACATGGTCAAGGAACTCAGGCACCAAGTCGGTGAGTTGTCGGGGGCAGCGGCCGTGGTCGATTTCATGGAGGCGAATGGCCAGAGCAACGGCCGCCATACGTCGGTCGGCGAGCGATCGGTAGTGCAACAGCGTGGCGCGGTGCAACGAGGGGAGCAAAATGCTGCTGAGCGGATGCTTCACTCTTTCGAGTAGTCCTTCATCCGTCCCAGGATCAAGCGGGCGTCTGCTGAGCAGAGCGGGCCAGGTCGGTTCCTGGACGGCCTCTACCCACGCCGTTCCGAACCGCAGCGACGCGATGCCGTCGAGCTCGAAGAGCGGTTTGATCGGCCAAGTGAGGATCCGCGCCCAGGCGGCCGCAAGACCGCTTCCGCCGGGCACCGTAAGGGAAGTAAGACCGAGGTTCCCGCGGATGACCGACTCGATCGAATCCAGATATACCATTCGTTCGCACTGCATAGCGCGGATAAACGCTTCACGGCTCCTCTGCTCATCGAGTAACTCGGCAATGAGCGCTGTCACTTCGGCACGCTTGGCCGGTTCGGGGTCGGGGTCGAAGGTATCGTGTGCACCGCCCACAGCAAGAGTGGGGGCAACATGCTCGACGCTGTTGGCGGCCAGGGCGTCAATGGAAATGGCCACGAAATGCGAAATCAAGAGAGGCCAATGATTCACGGCATCCCCCAAGGCGAGCAGATCGCGAACCGTGGCGATGGTTTCGGCGTCGTGGCCGAGATGGTGATGATGCCTCGCCGCGACGGCCAGAAGCCGGGCCAACTGACGCTGCTGAGTGAAGGCCGGCAGACTAAACGTGATAGCCGGCCTGCGGATGTGCAGGCCCCAGTCGACTTTCGGCAGGTCGCGGGCCTGGCGCGCGAGCCTCAGAGCGTTGGTGTTGGCGTCAACATAGAGCTGCGCCTCCGCGAGCTGTGCCGGCGTGAAGCTCGAAGTCGGGAAAAGCGAAATGTCTATCGTCGCTTCCGCGGGTTTGACGAAGGCGTTGGCCGCGTTGGTATAGAGCAGGGCCGCGTTCTCTGGATCGGGAACTGGCGGGGTGTCGAAATCCTCGGGAAAGATCGGCTCCCCGGCGGCCACCAGGCGGTCGATCTCGGTTTGAAGCCGCTGGTGCACGACGTAGCCCCACCACAGCCGTAGGCCGACCAACAGCACCAGGAGGAGAGCGCACGCCAGGAAAATGCGCTTGAGCCACCAGTACCGCGGTGGGACGGGCACAGTGAGTTCCTCCCGTTCCCCCTCCCCCATTAGCCCAGTGACGTTATCATCCATCATTAGATTGTCCCAAGCGTACTGTCCGCACGCCATAACCGTCTAACAGCCCGTGGCAAAAGTCGTAGCACAGGCTTCCAGCCTGTGTTTTCACGGGCAAGATGCCCGTGCCACACCGCGCTTGGCGACTTTCACCACAGCCTGCTAACCCAATTTCTTTGCAGTATCAAAGGATGAGGCTTCACCGGCTTAAGCAGCGCATGAAAATGGCGTGGTGCCGCTGTTCCACGGCACCACGCCGTCTGTGATCACAGTTTATGACCCGTCAATCGGGCGATGAGGCGTTCATGCCTACGCCCGACGACGACGCAGACCCCCTGCGGCACCCAGGGCCAGCAACGCCAGCGAAGCCGGCTCGGGAACAATGTGAAGAGTGCCCAGACCGCTGATGGTCTCCTCGGCAACTAGGTACAAGTTGCTGTACCCATCAATGCTGCTATCGATGCGGACATGGTAGTCACCCAGGGGCATGCCCAACGTCTCCAGCGTGATGGAGCCCAGGGCTAGACTGGCTCCGACCGAGCTCGAGCGCCCCCCGCCGACGTACACCCTGTTCTCGTACACCACGCTCCCGTAGACCACATCCTCAGAATACTGCGGAGCAGTGGTGCCGCCGGCAGGAAAAACAAGACCAAAGCCGGTGACCGGGTTGAGCCAGTCAGCGTGATACGCGAACCTAAACTCGCCGCTCTCCCCGGGTGTTCCATAGTCATAATCGGTTCCGAAGATCAAGTCCGCCGAAATGAACCCGCCCGTGCCGGAGTTGATCGTGATATCGAAGATCGCATTCGTGCCCGGTGTGACGCTGATCTCCGAGGGGCTGAACGTCGCGGTACCCACACCGAGGGCAGGCACTGCCACGAACAAAGTCACTACTGCTGAAATTGCCATCAAGTTTCTCATACGTTCTCTCACTCCTCTTCCAAAAACTGGTATCTCTCACCTCGCGGCTTCGTCCGGCAGGACTTGCCGACACTCGACGAAGCCCTCAGTTCGACCTCACGCCGGACTTGTCCTACCGCGAGGCCGACACCTCTTTTAAGATGTCTCTCCTTCCCTAGTTTTGGTTTGCTTCAATCCCAACGCGCTCTCCCTGCTCCTCCTCTCTGGCATTGACGCCTTCAAATTTCGCTGGCCGATCCGACTTTGCGCACCCCCCGCTGAATCAGGTGCGTCGCCGCCGTCTGGCCACCGTCAGCAGACCGAAACCGAACAGCGTCACCATGGACGGTTCCGGGACCGCTGAGCTTGTGAACGACGCTGTCGCTTTGAGCAGGTCGTCCCCCGGGTCCGTCGGGTCGGGTCCGGGCAACCGGACCTGGTTCGCAAACGCGAACCCGAACCCTTCGTCCGTCAGGCCCGCACCTCCGCCCGGAAGCGCGGGACCGCGAATGTCTACGATATTCAGACTCACTATCTCGTCCGCCCCCACCCCGCCCGGCGTCAAAAACGCCGCGTTGAACTTGATCCGCATCAACGGTGTGTCGTCGGCGGCAAAGAACCGAATGAAGCCCTTGCGGGTGGGTCCATAGAAAGATCCGGGCGGGTTATCCACGTACCTGATCCCGGGAATCAGGCCGGCCGCATCTTGGCTCAAGGTGAAGTACGCGTCGGGATAAGTGATTCCAGTGAGGATCACCTCCAAGTCCAGCCCCGTTTTCCCGGGTCCCCAGGTGCTGGTGATGCGGTCAGCGCCCAGGTCCACCGTGAACAACGGGTCCATGCTGCTTGGCGAAGGATCGGCAAAGGTCGCGACCGTCAACGTGTCCGCCCATGCCGGGACGCCCAGCAGCAGCGCGGCCAAAGCCGGCACCACCGCTTGAGATGTGAAGCTGCTTTTCATCCTCTCTCCTCTCTCAGTGAGGACGGAGGCTCACCGCCACGCGCGCAGGCAGCGCACGGCAGAGGCGCCGACCTCGTTACGTTAGTTGTACGACCGTGCTGGAAATTGCGGAGGGGAAACTGCTGAAGGGTTCTCTCTCTCCCCTACCTCAACTCCCTCCTGCCACCATCGGCGGCAGGCGCACACTCCTACGCATTACACTAGCCAAATGGACCTCCCATGTCAAGGGGGTACCGGCAAGATTTTTGGGTTTGTCGAACGGTTTTTAACCCGCTTTCCGACAAGGAGTTACGTAACCGCCCGGGGCCGTGGCGCATGGTTTCCGGCCGTCCTGTTCTTGTAGGTCGGGCTCTGCCCGACGCACTTTACGGGGTCCGCGCTCGCGGACCAGGCTTCGTAAATAAGGGAATAAGGGGGTCAGGCTTACTTATTAAGGCGGGGGTAGGGCTTGAATCGGGTTGGCAGGGTGCCGCGGTGCCGGCCCTCTTCGACCATTGGACGGGCGGCGTGCCGGCGGGCCACGAGCAGGACAACCCGCTCAGCCTGACGATGAGCACGTACAAGAGCGTCACCGCCCACTTCGTTTCGCTCTGGGGCGGCATGGGTGCCGGCTGCGACAGCAACGGCATCCCCGACGGCTGCCAGCCGGACCGCAACGCCAACGCTGTGGCCGACAGTACGGCAGAGAATCAGTGACGTCGCCGTTTTCCCCCCGCGGCAGGGACGGTCGTCCGGGTTGACAGCCCGTAATCACCGCCGTCTAATGGTCTCTCGCCTGAGGGCGATTAGCTCAGATGGCTAGAGCGCCTGCTCGACACGCAGGAGGTCAGAGGTTCAAGTCCTCTATCGCCCAGTTTCCTAAGTCTTCAGGGTTCATGCATGCTTGCCGGAAGAACACGGTAGGGCGGGCATCGCCCGCCGGAGCAGAGCGTCGGGCGGAGCCCGACCTACAAAGCGGCTGCGCTCTGGTGCAGGTGGGCGCGGATGGTCTTGATCAGCTTGCGGCGGTCGATTGGCTTGCTGGCATAGTCATCGCACCCCGCGGTGAGGCACTTCTCGCGGTCGCCGGCCATGGCATGGGCGGTCAAGGCGATGATGGGCCCGG
>JAZDKM010000290.1:0-6115 GCA_043803085.1 Planctomycetota bacterium | reverse complement strand
GTGGACCCAGTCGGCGGTCATGAAATCGCTGGTTTCGACGCAGCGCAGCACCGCGACGTGCTGGTCCTCATAGCTGCGTTCGTCGCCCATGACCCCGACGGTCCGCACGGGCAGCAAGACCACAAAGGCCTGGGCGATCTTGGGATACCACCCTTCGGCGATGATCTCATCGAGCACAATCACGTCTATCCGGCGCAGCAACTCCAGGCGTGCTGGGGTGATTTCCCCAATGATCCGCACCGCGAGCCCTGGACCGGGAAAGGGGTGACGCCATAGGATTTCATAGGGCAGACCCAGGTGCTCGCCGACGCGCCGCACCTCGTCCTTGAACAGGTCGCGCAGCGGCTCGATCAGCTCGAAACCCAGTTCCGCGGGGAGCCCGCCCACGTTATGGTGCAGCTTGATCTCCGCCGCCTTCCCGGCGTGCCCGTAGCCGGACTCGATGACGTCCGGGTAGAGCGTGCCTTGTGCCAGATACCTGGCACCTTCTATGGCCTGGGCCTCGGTCTTGAAAACCTCGATGAACTCCCGCCCGATGATCCGACGTTTGGCGCGCGGGTCGGTGATCCCGGCCAGGGCATCCAGGAACCGCGGCGCGGCATCGATCACGTGCAGGTCGATCCGGAAGTGCCCGGCGAAGGTCTTGCGTACGCGCTCGATCTCGCCCTGGCGCATCAGGCCGTTGTCCACGCAGATGCAGATCAGCCGGTCCCCGACCACCCGATGCAGCAGCGCCGCCGTCACGCTGCTGTCCACGCCGCCGGACAGGGCGCAGATCACGCGGGCGTCATCGTCCACGCGCGCCCGGAGGTTTTCGAGCAGGTGGTCCACGACGTGGCCGACGGTCCAGCCGCCGTCGCACCGGCACACGTGGTAGAGGAAATTGCGGAAGAGCTGAGTGCCGTGCGGCGTGTGGGTGACCTCCGGGTGAAACTGCACACCGAACAGCGGGCGGGTCATGTGGGCCACCGCCGCCAACGGGCATGTCGGGGTCCGCGCGATCGCCGCGAAGTCGCCTGAAACCGCGGTCACCCGGTCGCCGTGGCTCATCCACACCGGCGTGGGCGAGGGCACCTGATCCAGCAACGGATTCGGCTCGCAGAGGCTCAACTCACTCCGGCCGAATTCCCGCACGCGGCCCGCCTCCACTTTCCCACCGAGCATCTCACATAACACCTGCATGCCGTAGCAGATGCCCAGGACGGGAAGCCCGGTTTGGAGGATTTCCGGTCGGCAGCGGGGGGCGCCCGCGGCATAGACGCTGGCCGGCCCGCCCGAGAGGACCACGCCCACGGTGTTCATCCGCCAGAGTTCCTCCGCCGTGACGTCCGGGGCGCAAAGCACACTGTGGACGTGCAGGTCGCGCACCCGCCGGGCGATCAGTTGTGCGTACTGGCTGCCGAAGTCCAGAACCGCGATGGTTTGGGGTTGCATGTCGGCCACCACTTACCAGCGTAGGTTCAACTGTGGAACGAGCAATTGGATCCAGAAGTACAGCCCCACGGCGGTGGCGGCGGCCCAGAACGCGCTCATCAGCGGGTTCCAGAGGGCAAGGAAGATCACCACTCGAGTGCGTACGGCGACGGGGACCATCACCGCCACGCGGATGAGCCCGAAGCTGTAACCGAGAACGGAGATCAGGGCGATGACTACCGCCGGGGCGTAGATCGCGACCGAGGGGATAACGACCGGCCATGGCGCCGCGGCGCTGAGGTCGGCCAAGCGCCCCAGGGCGGTGAGCACGGCCGCGGGAGCCATCGGGACTAACCAGGCGGTGCCGTAGTGCAGCGCCGCTTCGAGCCGGCCCTGGTTCCGGTATTTCGGCCCGAGCGCGCGTTGCGCCCCGGCCCGCTGGCACGCCAGGATGATGCAAGCGACCAGTAGAGCGGCCACGAAAGTGCTCGCCGCCGCCAGGATCGCCTGGGTGGGGTTCCACCAGACGGCGATGGGGACCGCGCGTCCCTGGTACGGTGGCGGCGGGACGGCCTGGGCCAGGTGGTACCAGCCGCGTCCGGCGGGCGTCGGTGCCGGTGACCTTTCATCTCGCGGCGCGTTGGTCGCCGTATGCCAACCTACCAGCCCCAGCGGTACGACTGCGACGGAGAAGGCCAGCAGCAGGACCATCCAAAAGACGAACCTTCGAGACGCGGACGAACGGGGGATCAGGGCCAGATGCGCCAGCCGCTCGGCACTCGCCGCGCAAACCCACCAGCAGGTCTGCCCGAACGCTTTGGCCCCGAACCGGTCCGATTGCCCGTACGGGGTCTTGTCCACGACCTCGAGTGTCAAGGTCTCCATGCGGTGCCCGCACAGCGGGCACTGGCCTCTGAGCGCGTTGGCCAGAGGCTGACCACATGCCGGACAGCCGACCGTGTCACACTTCAGGGCAGAGGTATCGGCAGGTGCGTGGGGCATCGTCGATCAAGAGCATGCTGAGTCATCTGACGGGCGACAGGCCGTTCGGCCTGTCATCCTGAGAGCCTCTAACAGAACTCTCTTGTGGCACAGGCCTCTGGCCTGTGATTCCACCGGCGGGACGCCGGTGCCACAGGTTTTGATAGACGCTCTAAAGGAACCGCCCTGTTGCTTGGCCGCCTACCCCGAGGTACCGGGCGGCCCGGGGCTTTCCGGCGGCGCCACTTCGTGATCGGCGCCGGGCCCGGGCTCGTGGGGCGGGATGGTGCCGACCTCCAGAATATCCAGCGGCGGAGCCAGCCCGCCGGGAAGCCGTGTGGCGTCATGGTCGTACCCCAGCGCCTGGCGACTCAACACGCCGTCGCTGCCCATCACGGTGGGCGGCGGCGTCACCACCGCGCTGACCGGCCAGCCCATGATGTTCAACAGAAACCGGCCCAACCCGTACGGTATCGCCAGACAATCTTCCTCGGTCCAGGCGAATCGGCCGTCCTCACTGCCCTTATCGACGAAAGGATCTTCCCACCACAGGGGCCAGTGGGAAACCGTCCCGTCGTGGGCGGAAGCGAGGGCCGGGGGGTAGTCGCGCACGCGCATCGCCGGCGTGGCGTGGGCGTCCCGGATGCCGGTGACCGATGCGGTGGACACTTCGCCGGTGGCCGGCAAGTCGTCCACCAAGGGGTTAACCAACTCGCTGCACCCGCCCGCCGCCCACACGCCGGCGGCGATGAGCCAGAGGCCCGCGACCGTTGCCGGCTTTGTAGCGGCCTGCGTCTCGCAGGCCGTCGGCCGGCGGGGACGCCGCCTGCTACTGATCCGTCGGATAGTCGATCTCATAGTTCGGCGACTCTTTCGTAATCGTGACGTCGTGCGGATGCGATTCGGCCACGCCCGCGGCGGTCACACGACAGAACTTAGCGTTTCGGCGCAGGTCGTCAATGGTCGCCGCCCCGCAATAGCCCATGCCGGCCCGCAGACCGCCGACCAACTGGTAGATGAAGTCCGCCAAAGGCCCCCGCGAGGGCACCATCCCCTCCACGCCCTCGGGGACCAGCTTGGCGCCTTTGGCCGGGGTCCTTTGGCGGTAGCGGTCGGCCGACCCTTTCATCATGGCCCCGGTGGAACCCATGCCGCGGTAGCTCTTGAAGCGCCGCCCGCGCCAGGTGATGGCCTCGCCGGGCGACTCGTCCACCCCGGCGAACAACGATCCGATCATGACGCTCTGCGCGCCGGCGGCGAGGGCCTTGGTGATATCTCCCGAGCGCCGGATGCCCCCATCGGCGATGACCGGCACGTGGGCCGCCGCCGCGACCCGGCAGACCTCCATAATCGCGGTCAACTGCGGGACCCCGCACCCGGAGATGACCCGGGTGGTGCAGATGCTCCCGGGCCCCACGCCGACCTTCAGGGCGTCCGCGCCCGCGTCGATCAACTCCGCGGCGGCGTCCGCGGTGGCGATGTTGCCCGCGATGATCTCCGCGTCGCACCTCTGCCGAAGTGCCTTAACCGTCTCGAGCACGTTGGCGCTGTGCCCGTGGGCCGTATCCACGGCGAGCAGGTCCACGTCGTGAGCGAGAAGGGCCTCGGCGCGCGCGTAATCGTGGACGCCGATAGCGGCCCCCACCCGCAGCCGCCCGCGCGCGTCCTTGCAACTGTGGCCGAACTCGCGGTTACGCTCCATGTCGCGCATGGTGATCAGGCCAGCGAGCCGACCGTTCTGGTGCACCAGCAGCAGCTTTTCGACTTTCGCAGCGGTGAGGATGCGCTCCGCTTCCTCCAAGGTGGTCTCCGGCGGACCGGTGATCAGGTGCTTGCAGGTCATGACCTGCCGGATGCGCAGGTCCGAGGACTCGACGAATTTGAGGTCGCGCCGCGTGAGGATGCCCACGAGCCGCCCATCCTCCTGCACGATGGGGACCCCGGAGATATTGTGCTGCCGCATGACTTCCTGGGCGGCGGCCACTGGATGGTCCGGCCCGAGGGTGACAGGGTCGAGTATCACACCGCTTTCGGAGCGCTTGACCTTGCGTACCTCACGACACTGGTCCTCAAGGCTGAGGTTTTTATGGATGATGCCGATCCCGCCCTCCTGGGCGAGGGCGATGGCCAGCGCGGACTCCGTCACGGTGTCCATGGGGGCCGAGATCAGCGGAATGTTCAGCGCAATGCGCCGGCTCAAGTATGTGCGTACGTCGACCGCCTCTGGGAGCACGTCGGAGCGCTGCGGGACCAGCAGCACGTCGTCGAAGGTGATCGCCTCAGGGAATCGCGGATGCTCGGGGGACGGTGGGGAGGGATCGCTCTTCATCACAGGCCCATCCTATGCCGGGGACGCGAGGAACAAGCGCTGAATATCGGACATCGGCGGCGGCGTCAAGTCAGCGGCGGGTTTTGCGTCCGCGGCGCCGCCAATGAGGTGAACGCCGCCGCTTTTCGGGTGGGGCAAGGGGTTTCGGCAAACTGGGAGGGCGAGCCTCCCGGCGAGCCGAATCAAACGGCTCGGCAGGAGCTTCGCCCTCCCGGTTTTCCAACGCTTCTTACCACACCCCCATTTTTCCCGAACTCCCGCTTATATTCCGGCCGTATAGAATGGAAGTATGGTGAGGATGTTCGCTGCAACGCTGTCGTCCATCGCCGCGCTTATCGTGCTGGCGGGGTGCGCGGAGACCTGGCGCCCTCCGATGGCACCGCTGCGCGACGTGCCGCCGGCCGCCGCATTTGATCTGGCCTCCTATTTCCCGGCCGCCACCGAGCACCGCCGCGTCTACCTGCGCCGCAACCTCCGCGCGCCCGACGCTCCGGCCATGATCTACGCGCGGCAACTGGGCGGACGCCGCCAGCGCGACGGCGCGTTCGCCGATCGAGAGGTGGGCGAGTGGACGTGCTTCGTCGCCCGGCCGGGGGAGGCGGAGCCGGGGCGCTATCTCGACTGGCCCGCGTCGGACCAGGACCGCTGGCTGGGCATCTTCCTGGAATTCGATCCTCCGCTCGAGTATCTACCGATGACCCTTCCCACCGCCGCCGAGGCGGAATGCCGTTCCGCCCTCCGCGTGTTCGACCGCTGGGGCCATCGGTTCCGGACGGGCACGGCGAAGCGCACCGTCCGCATGGAGGGTCACGAAGACGTCGTCACGGACGGTGTGCGTTTTGAGGCGTGCTTGCGGCTGGTGGCGGAGACCGCGATTCGGGTCCCTTGGGGACCGCGGGTGGACGTGACCGAGTACCTCTGGTTGGCCCGCGGGATGGGCGAGGTCCGGCGCATCGAGCACATCCGCGCGCTGGCCTTCCCGCTCTATTTCGACGAGGCCTACGCTTATGAGCTGGCCGCAGGGCGGCTCCCCGTGGCGCGGCAGGTGAGCGACCTGCCGCCGCGGCCGCTGGTCTGGGCCCGCATGATGGTCCTGCTCGATCGGTTTCTGCCCGGTCTGCGGCTTGGCGGTACGGTGGTGGAGTATGCCGGACCAGGCCCCGCGTCACAACCTACGGGGGGCAGTGAAGATTTCGGCGCGGAGCATGGAGAGAATGCAGACGAGTAGGGTCCGCGCTCGCGGACCTTCATTTCCATCGGCTGCAGGATTGTAGGTCGGGCCCCGCCCGACATTGAGCAGGGTCCGTTAGGCCGCCGGAACCGAAATCGTTTATCGCAGCCGGAATCGGGTGCATCGAGAAACTCCGGCGGCATGGGGCGGAGCAGCGCACG
>JAZDKM010000289.1:0-24111 GCA_043803085.1 Planctomycetota bacterium | reverse complement strand
CAGTTCGCAGAGGCCCAGCCGTGGTTCGAGCGGGCCGTGGCCGCCAAGGAGCAAGGCGACGTGCACGGGCGCGTCGATCGGGCCGGCGTGGCAACGTCATTGCGGAGTGGGGCGAAGAACCTGTGGAAGCTCGGGCGCGTCGAGGACGCGCAGGCGTGGGAGACGCAGGTGAAAGAGATGGATCGAGAGCCGTGAGGCCCGTCTACGTATCGGTCCGCTTTGATTCCAACCCTTCACGGCTGCGCGGGTACCGCGCTTCGCCCGCCCCTCATCTGCAGGGCGTCTGTTCCTCCGCCGGCCGGAACGCCGGACGCCACCCTCGCTAATCTCGCACTCGTCAGGCAAGGGAAAGGGAGTCGAGCAGCTCCTGCATCTCGGAGCGGGCGTGTTTATTGCCGAGCCGTTCGGCCGCCGTGATGCCCGCGGCGAGGGTGCGCTTGGCCTCCTTGAGGTTTCGCATTTTGACCAGCGTCTGGGCTTTTTGGTGGTAGGCGGCGATATAGTTCGGGTCCAGGCCGATGACCCGGTCGAAGCGCGCCAGGCCTTCCTCGTACCTCTGCTCCCGGGTAAGTTGCATGGCCAGGCCGAAATTGAGGAAGACGTCGTCGGGGTCCTTTTGGAGCAGGGCTTCCAACTGTTCGATGCTGGGCACGGGTGCTCTCCTGTAACGTTCCTCCGGACCAGCCTATTATGCCACAAAGGCACAGAAATGCGCGCTCTTTTGGCGTCCCGGAGGTGTGGACCGCGCGGCCTTGATGCCGTTCCAGTCTTGGCCACTTTCACCGCGGGCTGCTAGTCCAACCGTACGACCACACGCGAGATGAGGTCTTTGAGTTCGTCCAGTGCCCGCTGGCACTCGGGAAGAGTTTCAAAGAGGGCTTGCAACTCGACTTCTGCGGCCAGGTGGGTCAAGGCGGGATAGCCGTAGCCCCCGCCACTGCCTTTGAGTTGGTGGGCCAGGCGTTTGAGCATTTGGAAATCGCCGTTCATCAGGGCCTTCTCCATGTCGGCCGTTCGTCCGTCGAGGCCGGTAACGAAGTTCTGTACGAGGTCGGCGAACGATTCATCCTGCCGAACGAGATCAGAAGGGATGCGTTCGTCCCGTTTTCTATCCTGGTCTGCCACAATCCTGCCCTCCAGGTAGTTGCCTGTGGTGCCGCGTCAACAGCTAACTTCGGATATCGGCCGATCCGCCGTCGCGCTTTTGTAGCGGCCTGCGTACTTGACACTTCGCGTAAAGAACGGGTCTCCGCGGGCCGAGAAAGAAAAACGGCCTGTGGGGACGCAGGCCGCTACTGGACGTTCCAAAATCCGGCGCGCGCTGCTACATTACCGGGCATGCCGGTCGCGCCCATCCGTGTTCAGGTTCAGGACATGGGTTCCGAGTCGCTCACCCTTGCGCTGCAAGCCCTGTTGCGCTCCGCGGGCTGCGCCGTGCCTTATCGGACCCTCAACGCCGCACTGGGGCTGTCCTTCATGACCGCGGTGCGCCATCCCGAACGCTGCCTCGCCACGTGGCTGAGCGAGGGGCGCGACGCTTTTCTGGTTCCGATAGCCGCACGGTTCGGGGTCCGGCTGCGCGAACTGCACCCTCCCGAGGCCGCCATCGGAGTGGAGCAGGCGCCGGAGTTCGCCCAACATTTCCAGGCGAGCTACCGGCCGCTGATTGCCCGGGCGATCGAGCACGACCAGCCGGTGTTGGCCTGTCGTGGTTGGCCGGGAGAGGCGGCGACGCTGTGGGGGGTGATTACCGGGCTGGATAACGGCGGCCTCGGCCTTCGCGGAACGACCATGATTTCGGACGGAGAACCCGTAGCCTTGGAGCGGCCTCCCGTACAGGTCTACGTCGTGGAGGAAATCCGTCCGCGGGTGCCTTCGGAAGATGAACTCCTGAGCCGGGCCGTCCGCAACTTCCGCACCGTTTTGCACAACCGGACCGACCGGCGTTTCGGCATTACCACGGGGCCCGAGGCCTACCAGGCGTGGCTGGAGCGTTTGCGGCAGCAGGACGTCTGCGCGGTGTGCCGCGAGCAAAGTGGAAACTGTCACCGACAAATGGCGCGCCTGGTTACGTGCGCCCGCGAGTCGGCCGCTGATTTTCTTGCCCACTACCGCGGTCGTGTTCCCGATGCAGTGCAGCACGGGCTCGATGCCGTGGGGAGTGCGTGTGACGAGGTGCGCAGCGCGCTGACCGCCGCGTGCGACCAGGGTTCCGTTGACGTGCTCATTCAATCGGAGACCGGGCGCTCGAGGCTGGCCGCCGGCGTGCAGGCTGCCCGTGACGGGGACCGGGCCGCGGCTGAGAGCGTCGACCGCCTGTGCGAGAAGCTGGGTATATGAGACTCCTCGCGAAGAGGCGAAGGATCCCCTGGAGAACCTGCTCTTGGCCATCGTTGCGGGGATAGACGAAGCCGGCTACGGGCCGCTGTTAGGCCCGTTGGTCGTCACGGGTGTCGCGTTCCAGGTGCCCGACGACTCCGCCGAGCTAGGCCTGTGGGAAATGCTCAAGGCCAGCGTGACGCGACGCCCGTCGGCCAAAGACCTGCGCCTGCCGATCCTGGACAGCAAGAAGCTCTATGCCACCAAAGCGGGCCTGGGAAACTTGGAGCGGACCGCCCTGGTGATGCTGAGCACTTCCGGGCATCGGCCGAGCACGTTTCGCCAACTGCTCAAGCTGGTGGCGCCGCAGGCCCTGGACGATCTGTCGTGCTATCCGTGGTACGATGCATTTGATGTCCCCCTTCCGCTGCGGTGTGCGGAGGCGGAGATCGCCACGCGGGCCAACGCGGTCCGGCGAGACCTGGCCGCCCGGGGCGTGCGGCTGGTGGGGGTGTTCTGCGAGCCGCTCCTGGAGGGGCATTACAATCGTCTGGTGGCCGGCGTGCGTAACAAGGCGGTGGTGGCCCTGGGCGTCGTGCTGCGCGTGGTGCAACACTTCCTGTCGCGGGCCGGTACCCAGCGCGTGGTGATTCACGTGGATCGGCAGGGTGGGCGGGCGTACTATCGCCGGCCCTTGATGTCCGCCTTTCCCGATTACCCGCTGCGGATCGTCGAGGAGACCGGGACCCGCAGCGCCTATGAGTTGAGTGGTGCCACGGCATGTCACCCGATCGCTTTTGTCACCCACGGCGAAGACCGGCACCTGCCCGTCGCGCTGGCCAGTATCTACAGCAAGTATCTGCGTGAACTGTTTATGGGAGCGTTCAATGATTTCTGGGCACGGCAAGTCCAGAGGCTCAGGCCGACCGCCGGCTATTACACCGACGCGCGGCGCTTCTTGCGGGACATCGAAGCCGCCGTGCAGGCGCTGCGGATCGACCGCGGCCTGCTGGTCCGCGCCCGCTGATCCGGTTTGACATGCCCCCCCGGCCCGGTTAGCGTACCGGGGGTCTGGCGGAGTCTGCACGATGACGGTTCAGAACTGGTCGGAAAACATCCTGCTGGCGGATTTGCAGGACGATCCGGCGTTTTCGGATGATCTGGCCGCCCTGGCCGAACAGGTCGCCGCCAATCCGAACCTCGACGTGGTCCTCGACTTCGCGAACGTCACCTACCTCAACTCGTCCAACATCGCCAAGTTGCTCAAGCTGCGCAAGACGGCGTGCGTCAATAACCGCCGGAAGCTTAAGCTCTGCGGTGTCAATACGCACGTGTGGGGTGTGTTTCTCGTCACCGGTTTGGAGCAGGTGTTCGAGTTCGCCGACGACGTGGCGATGGGTCTGGCCGGCGTCCAGATCGACGAGTAGTTCCGCGTCTCGAGTTCAAAGTTCCGAGGGCATCCGCAATCCAGTACCGCGGAGCAGGGTGACGTACGCGGGCACCGCGTCGAGCTCTTCGACCTGCTCCATGCACTGCTGCAAAGCACCTTTCAGATCGCGCCCGGTATCCACGTGGTTCCACGCCAGGTGGCGGTCCAGTAAGGCCCGCCAGAAGGCGAGCGGCTCGGTACGCGGGGCGAAGTCCAGGACCACCAGCGTTCCATCGGGCTCCAGGTGGGCGCAGGCCCGCTCCAGGGCACCGTTCCAGTCGGGGATCATCCTCAGCGAGTAGGCCATCAGCACTGCGTGGAAACGGCCGCGAAACGCCAACCGGGCTGCGTCCGCCTGTACCAAGCAAACGTGCGGCAGGCGCCTCCGCCGGGCCCGCGCCAGCATCGCATAGGAATGATCCAAGCCGACCACCAACCCACGCGCCCCGACCTGCTGACGCAGCCGGGCCAAGTTCAAGCCGGTCCCGCATCCGATTTCGAGCACACGTTCGCCCGGCCGTAGCCGCAGGGCCTCGATCGCCGCCTGCCGCCCGCGCAGAATGGTCCAGCGTGTCAGATCGTAGATCGGCGCGTTCCAGCGGTAGAAACGCTGGAGGGTCAGATTCGGGTCATGCGTCATCGCCCGGGTTCTCCCCACCGGAGTGCCTCAGCAGCCCGTGGCAAAAGTTGTGGCACAGGCTTCCAGCCTGTGTTTTCACGGGCAAGATGCCCGTGCCACACCGCTCTTGGCCACTTGCACCACAGGCTAGGGTGGTCAGAATTTGACCACGGTCTGCGTCTGGGTGAGCCGGATATTGTTGCACACCAGGTTGTACTGATCGCCGGCGGAGTAGATCATGCTGGAGACACTCTGGCCCGGACCGGCTTGCCAGCGAATGGCGAGCACTCCGGCATCGCCGAAGTCGTAGTCGAACGTCTGCCCGGTGATGGCCATGGTACCCCCGCCGCCGCCACCACCGCCGGCCGAGCAGCCGCAGAGCAGGGTCGAGAGGGATACACCGATCATTCCTAGCGTTCTTGGGGTGAGATGGCACATCACGATGGTCTCCCGATACTTCCAACCTGGTTTAGCAAGGCGGGCACGCCGATATCACCTACGCATCCGGTGCGTCTGTCCGGCTGTTCTGGTGTTTCAGTGGCCTCACGCTTAACCAGAGGCCCCATCAGATCACATAGACCGCCAGCATGGTGATATCATCGCTTTGAGGGGCAGGACCGGCGAAATCTTTGATGGCCTGCCGCATGTCCTCGATGACCTTCCGGGGCTCGAGGGAGCTACGGTCGGTGAGCACCTCGCGCATGCGCTCTTCCCCGAATTCACCCTGGGCGGAATTCATGGCTTCAAAAACACCGTCGGTGCAGAAGAACAGGGTGCACGGGGTACGGTCCAATTCGACCGTAGCGGTCACATATTCGGCCTCCGCGACCACCCCCAGGGGATAACCCGGCTCGCACTCCAGCGTGCGGCAACCGGGGGGTTCGAGCGAAAGGAGATACGGTCCGTGATGCCCGGCGGAGGCGAGGCGCGCGGTACGAGTCCGCGGGTCGAGGATCGCCACCAGGCAAGTAATGAATGTCGACGCATCGGTGTTGCCGTAGACCAGCCGGTTCCAGCGAGCCAGCACGTCGCCGGGGTCATCCCGATCGGGAAAGGTGACGCGGACCGCGGCCTGCAAATTCGCCATCAGCAGGGCCGCGGCGACTCCTTCGCCGGTCACGTCGGCGATGAGCACTCCCAAACGCCCGTCCGGCAGTTCGAGCGCGTCATAGTAGTCGCCGCTCACCTGTCGACCCGGTTCGTTCAAAGCGGCGACCTTGTAGCGGTCGTGGTCCGGGAGCACGGCCGGAAACAGCGCGCGTTGGATCTCGCGGGCCAAGGCGATCTCGTTCTCCAGCCGGACCTTGAGCTTCTGCTCTTCCATCAGGCGACTGTTGGCCAGACCAATGGACACCTGTCGCGCCAACCCGGCGAGGAAATCCACGTCCTCGTCGGAGTAAACCGTGCCGGTAGAGACGCGGTCGCCGTAGATCACGCCCAGAATCTCATCGTAATGTATGAGGGGCACGCACATCGCCGAACGGATGCCGTGCTGCACCATGCTGACCGTGGGGTCGAGTGCACCGATATCGCCTTCGTTGATGATGGCCCGTTCGCCATGATCCAAGGCCCGGCCCAGGATAGTGCGGCTGATGGTCAGTTCGCCGTGGGTGCCGAGCAGGTTGCGGACCACCGGCCAATCGATGGCGCGCTGGTTGGGCCTGCGAAGGGCGATCGCCCCACGCTCGAAGCGGAGCGTCTCAAAACAGATGTTCATCGCGTCTTCGAGCAAGGCCGCGCCGTCGCGCAACGACGTCAGCCGGCCGCTGAGTTCGTAAAGCATCTCCAGCCGGCGTTGGGGCAGGGAGAGGGGGTCATGGCGGGCGCTGAAACTGGCGGTTTCGCGCTTCGGCTCATCGTCGACCACGATCACGGCGGTCGTGGACGAGACCGCTTCGCGGCTGGAAAAGACCACCCGCACCGCGCCCATCATGATCACGTCCCCATCCAGCAACCGTGCGGACGACGTCGGAACCTCGTTCACCAGGGTACCGTTCTTACTGCCCTGGTCTTCGACGACGTAGCCGCCCGCGCTGGGCCGGATACACGCGTGTCGGCGGGAGACGCTGGCGTCGTCCACCGGAAGCTCGCAACTCGCGTCCCGCCCGATCACCACCGGGACGGCGGCGAGCCGGTGCGTCGCGGTTCGACCATCACCCAGGGTCACGTGGAGTTCGGCCATGTCCTAGTGCTCCAACGCAGCTAAAGTTTCGGGTGTGCCACTGCTCTGTGAGCAGTGCTTTTCAGGAAGCCTCCTGCGACCGGCACTGCCGAGACGGCAGTGGCACACAAGGGTGATCGACTCCGAACCCGCAGGTTCAGGTGCGTCGGAGCACTAGACCCATGCGTGTTCCGCCGTTCATCCGAGAATGGTGCAGAGGAGTACGCGCCATTACGGCTTCTCATCACAGGTGCAAACCATCCGGCCGCAACCCGGGCAGCCGCTCCCGTACTTCGCCTGGACCGCTGCAGTGAGATCGACGCCTTCCACATTGGCCAGCGTCGCCAGCCAGGCGAGCACATCGGCGAATTCGCCGGCCTTCTCCCGCGGCGTGCCTTCGCGGAGCGCGGCGGCCAGTTCGCCGATCTCCTCACTGAGCCATAGGAACGTAGCGGCACTGCCGCGTCGGCGGTCCTTCGCACTGTACATCGTGTCGATAAGCTGTTGGAACTCTCGTAACGTCATCATCGTTTCCCGCGCCGCGTCCCGTAGGGCGGGCTTCCCCCGCCGGAACCAAGCGCCGGGCGGAGCCCGACTACGGTCCCTCGCCAAGCCATCCGCCACACCTGATTTCCGGAGTATCAGTATAGCACTTGGGTCCCCACCTGAAAAGTCACGCACCTGCTCCCTACCCATTGGGGCCGGTACCATCGGCCTGGAAAATCGCGTCTCGGATAAGCTGCGCTCTTGGTGGCGCACTGCACTGGGTGCGTCATACCGTGGCCGCTACGGGGCTGTGCCGGAGGTGTTGGTGGATGGTCTCGAGCAGCGTGGAACGGTCGACCGGTTTAGTTACATAATCATTACAGCCGGCCTGAAGGCACTTCTCGCGGTCGCCTTCAGGCCCCCGCTTTGACGGGGACCTTTTCCATTTCAGGTGCGATCCACGGGACGGCCAGCGGCGAGCGCAGCGGTAGAAGCCTGTACGTCACGAACATCCAAAGGAGACCGCAGACAAACAGGCCCAACCCGAAGGCTTGGGAAATGGTCAGACCGCCCACGTCGTGCGGATTGTCCACGCGGACCAGCTCCAGGATGAACCGCGAGATCGGATAAAGCAGCATCATCCAGCCCATCACCACGCCGTGCCGCCGCCGCCGATTGAAGATCAACACCAGCACCCACGACAGGAGCAAGGCGTTGACGATACCGTACAACTGGGCCGGGTGTACCGGAAGCGAACGGTGCCGCTCCGCGAGCTCGTTCAACTCACTGAGCGTGGTCTGCCTCGACGGGTCTTTGCGCGAAGGGTATTCTTTGGCCGGCTCGACCGGCATGACCTTGGCCGCAAGTTTCCTGGCTGCGGTCTGGGCCGCTTGCCAGCGCGCTTCGAGTCTTCCGAACTCATCGCCGACGGGCCCCTTGGCTTTCTCCGCCTGGTATTGGGCGTCGATTTTCTTGAACTCCCGCAGGTCCCGCAGGGCTTCCGGCGGCATCTCCAGCAACGACTTGGGAACCAACGTGCTCATCTGGGTGTAGCGGGGGTCGTCCCAGATCAACTCCGCCGGCACGGTGACCTGGCGGTTCATCCACTGTCGTTCGTGGGCGCCGCTGCTGAACGGGAAAGTGACGGCCCACGGCAACTGCCTCTGGTGGTGCGTATCCGTACAGAGCCCGCCCCAACAGCAGCCATTGAGAAAGCAGCCGGCCCGACCGAAAGCCAATCCCCACATCGCCACCGGGGCCAGGATGTCCAGGTACAGCCGCAGCGAGAGGCGCGGCTCGTTTCGGGCAAAAAGTCGCCCTCGGAGAGCCATATAGCCAACCACGCCCACCACGGCGCCGATCAGCCCGCCGAGGTACTCCAGCCCTCCGGCACTGATATTCAGCGCCGCCCAGAACGGGTTGGGGCGGAAGGCAAAATCGGTCTGCCAGTAATGGATGACGTAAAACAGGCGCGCCCCACCGACGCCGAAAAACAGGCATACGATCCCGCAGTTCAGGAGGATGTCGGGACTGGCCTTGACCCGTTCGGCCAGCCGCATCCCGATCCAGATCGCACTGAGGAAGCCGAGCATGAGCATGAAGCCGTAGCTCTTGACCGCCAGGTTGATGAAAGGGATGGTGAACAACTCAGGGTGCACAGGCACCTCCGTCCAGGGCGATGTTGTCGATCAGGCGCGCCGGGCCGAACCGGGCGGCCACACACAACCGCGCCGGCCGGTCGACCCGTTCGACGGCCTCGAGCGTCTCCGGATCGACGACTTCCACATACTCGATCTCCACCGGGCCGGCGTGGGCGATGCCCTGCCCGACACTTGCGATCAGGCGTCGCGCGTCGCGCTCACCGTGCTTCACGGCCTCGGCTGCGGCACGGAGGGCCGCCGAGAGAGAGACGGCGCGGGACCGTTGGTCGGGGTTAAGGTACGCGTTGCGACTGGACAGGGCCAGCCCGTCGGGGGCGCGCACCGTGGGGCAGGCGACGATCTCCACCGACAGGTTTAGATCGCGGACCATCCGGCGAACGATGACGAGTTGCTGGAAATCCTTTTCTCCGAAAAACGCCACGTCGGGCAGCACAATGTTGAACAACTTGCACACCACGGTGGCCACGCCCTCAAAGTGGCCGGTCCGCGTTCGCCCGCAGAGCGGCTCGTTGAGTCGGCGCACCACCACCCGCGTTAGCACCTCGTGCGGATACATCTCGCGCAGCGTGGGCAAAAAGACCCAATCGCAGCCGCGCCGTTCGCAGCCGGCCAGATCGTTTTCCAACGACCGCGGATACGCCTCGAGGTCCTCGCTGGGGCCGAACTGGAGCGGATTGACGAAAATGCTTACCACTACCTCGTCGCTGGTCTGGCGTGCCCGGTCCACCAGCGACCAGTGTCCGTCGTGCATCGCCCCCATGGTGGGTACGAAGCCGATGCGCCGTCCCGCTCGGCGCGCGGGGCGCAACGCCTCGCGGACCTGCTCGATGGTTTGGAGAACTTGCACCCGTATTCCCTGTCAGGACCAAGCCCCAGAGGAGCCTTGGAAGATAGCCCAGTCACGTATGGCTGGGGAAACTATAAGCGGACGTGCCTGCCACGCAAGCGGCTGCCGATGGACCAGACGTCCCCATAGTCGCCTCTCACCATCTTTGACAGGTTCTAACAAGCAATGTGTGGGCGGAGCGTGTTCTTTCCCCCCTACCGGGGCTTGGGACATCGTTATGCCCCGTTTACCCACGGCTCGCGCCGTGGGCTGACTCCCGACGCCCCTGCCGGGGCTGCCACGATTCCTTGCCAGACCGGCTTCGACCTGCCACCAAGATACCCGATTGACACCCTCTCCCGGTCGGCCTAGGCTCGCTCCCCGAACCGGTTCGGTCAAAAACGGCTAACGGGAAGCCTCGACGCGTGTCTAAACAGGTGTGCGCAATGGAGCACCGGGCGGGGGACCCCGGCCTCGAGGACGCCGAGGCGGTCGCCCGCGCGGTGCAGGGTGAAGCCGCTGCCTTCGACGAGTTGGTGCGTCGCTATCAGCGTCGGGTGGTGGCTGTGGCCCACCGGCTGGTGGGCGATGCCCACGCCGCGGCGGACATCGCCCAGGATACGTTCGTCCGAGCCTACCGGGGGCTCCGTTCCTTGCAGGATCCCCAACGGTTCGGCCCGTGGCTGATGCGGATTGTCAGCAATCTTTCGCTGAACTACCGGCGGACACGTCGGGCGGGCCAGTCCGTATCGTTGGAAGCCGCGGAGACCGGTGCCGAGGGGTTTCGCCGGGCCAGCGATGCCGCCCCGCTGACCGCGGCGCCGCCGTCCGCCGGTGCGGATGTAAAAGACCTCTCCGCCGCCATCGAGCGCGCACTGCAACAGCTTCCCGAAAAACAACGGGTGGCGCTGACGCTGTTCAGCATCGAGGGCCTACCGCAGAAAGAAGTGGCCCAGATCATGAACTGTAGTGTCGAGTTGGTGAAGTGGAACGTGTTCCAGGCCCGGAAAGCCATGAAGGGAAAACTGGCCCGGTTTATGGACTGACCGGAGAACTCACCGGTGACCGAAGAACAGCCTAATATCCGCGATCGAGAATTTCTGGTTAGCCGCTATCTGGACGGCGACCTGACCGATGCCGAGCGGCGCGAGATGGAAAACGCGTTGCACGCTGATCCGGCGCTGGCCCGGCTGCTCGAGGCCTATCGCCGGACGGAGGCGCTGCTGCGAGCGCAGCGTGACCGCGGTCCGGAGTTGGACTGGG
Source organism: Planctomycetota bacterium (assembly GCA_043803085.1). Lineage (GTDB taxonomy): Bacteria > Planctomycetota > Phycisphaerae > UBA1845 > UBA1845 > JAAEQG01. Next base: position 13,347 of record JAZDKM010000289.1, on the reverse strand, counting down.
AGCGCTTTGCGAGTGAGATCCGCCGCCGCTGCGCCGTGGAGGGCACGAAGCCCAGGTGGAGCGTGTTCTATCGTTTGTATGCTCCGCTCGCGACGGCCGCGGTGATCGCTCTGGTTTGCACCGTTTATTTCATGGCTCGCCAGAAGCCTGAGGGCCCTCCGGGACCGGCCCCCACCGTCATGGTCCGGCTCACCAGGCCTGCCGAGCCGGAGAAGCTGACGCCTGGTGAGCGCGTGGTGGCGGTACGGATGGACCGTACGCCCCCGACCCGGCCGAGCACCGCGCCGCTGACCGCCGGCGCCTACGTCATCGCCGCGGCGGGCGCGAAACCCTTCGACCGCGCTGGGGTAACGCAGGAGACCAACCCATTCTTTTGAACCGAGGACGTCCTGGAGTCGCGTGATGAAGCTACTGATGACATTAGTGAGTATCGCGGCCTCGATCGGTATCCCCGGCCCGGAACGGGCCCCGCTCATCGAGGGGGCGCTCGATCAGCCCATGCAGTTTAAGATCGAGGACGTGCCGGTGGTCGAGGCGTTCGCGGCGTTGACCGCCGAGACGGGCGTGGACATCGCGGTAGCCCCAGACGTGCTCGACCTGCTTCCTTACGGCAGCGACACGCGGATGTCGGTCACGCTCGAGCGACTTTCGCTTCGGGAGGGGTTGGGGCAATTCCTGCTCCCGCTGGCGATGACCTTCGAGGTAACGAGCGACGGCCTGTGCGTGCTGCCCAAGCCTGAACTGCTGCGTATCGGACGTCGGGCCACGTGGGCGGAACTCGACGGCCTCGCTTTTGTGCGCGAGACCGACTGGACCACGGCGGCGCGCAACCGTGAAGCCCTGCGCCCGCGGATCCAGTTCCGGCTGAAGGTGGAGGACCCCTGGTCGTTGCTGAGTGCGGCCGCAGCGCGGGTCGGCGCCGGACTGGGTGACCAGGTGCTGACCCTGGCGTGCTCCGCTTTGGGCTGGACCTGGTTCCCCGAGGATGACAAAATCGTGGTCCTTTCCATGGAGGACCAGGTCCGCCGTCAGTTGGACGATGTCGTCTCGCTACGCTCCACGCACCGTCCGCTCGTGGAGGTGTTGCAGCAACTCGCCCGCACGGCCCACGTGCCCATTCGGCACGAGCCCGGCGTGCTCGCGTCGCTGCCGCCGCAGACTCGCCAGAATTTCTCCCTGTTGGTCGAGCGCATCACCGTCGGCGAAGTGCTCGAGCAGATCGCCGCCGCTGCCGGTCTGGGCTACCGCATCGACCACGATACGGTGGTTTTCTACCACCCCGGGGCCGTCGCCGAGCAGCCGGCGGAGACCGGCCCCACGCCTTCGCCCGCCCGGGATCCGTACGTTGCCAAGCTGGCCCTTCCGGCCAAACCGGGCGAAGTCCAAGTTGAAATCCTGATTCGCGAATCGGAGCTTTCGGCCGACGCCATCCAGGCCCGCCGGAAGCTCGTCCAGAAAGCCGACGAAATCCTGCGGCTGCAATTCCCTCCTGAGACCGGCAACTAGACGCCCCGCCGCACCTTAACCTGCGGGATCGGAGTCGATCACCCTTGTGTGCCACTGCCGTCTCGGCAGTGCCGGTCGCAGGAGGCTCCCTGGAAAGCACTGCTCACAGAGCAGTGGCACACCCGGGACTTTAGCTGCGTTGGAGCGCTGGCCCGCGTTTCTCACCACGCGTAGGGCGGGTTCTACCCGCCGCCTACGTTCTGCGGCGGGCAAAGCCCGCCCTACACCCCGCGCGCCCCCAAGAGCCCGATGTCCTCGTTCCACAGCTCGGGCCGGGCTCGGATGAAATCACGCATGAGTTGGATGCACTCTGCATGATTCAGAATCTGCACTTCCACGCCGCGCGAACGCACGTAATCTTCCGGCCCCTGGAAGGTCTGGTTTTCCCCGATGACCACTTTGGGGATGCGATAGAGCAGGACCGTACCGCTGCACATATCACACGGGGACAGCGTGGAGTAGAGCACCGACCGGCGATAGTCCGCGGCGGTCAGTCGACCGGCGTTCTCCAGGCAACTCATCTCGGCATGCAAGATTGGGCTTCCCCTCTGGACACGCAGGTTGTGCCCTCTGCCGACGATGCGGCCCCCGATGACCAGAACGGAACCAATAGGTATCCCGCCTTCGGCCAGGCCTTGCTTGGCCTCCTCGATGGCTGCCTGTAGGAACGGATCCATGGATTCACCTCCCAGCTATGGTGAAGCGATCACGTTGGGCCTTTTGGGCGCTCGAGCTCGTTCAGCAGGCGTTGGCACTCGCGCTGCAAAACGGGGTGCTTGACCGGCATTTGCAGCAGGTTGCGGGCCTGATCAACGCGGCCGGTTTTGACCAGAGACTCCACCAGAGCGTAGAGCACCTCCAGGCCCTCCGGCTCACGGACGTACCGGACCGCTTCGCTCAGGTGGGGAACGGCGGCCTCGTGCTCGTCCAGCAGGTTACAGACGAGTCCCTGGTACCGGCGCACCGCCGGCGGCGTGACCCCCGTCACGGTAATGAAGGTTTCCCCCACCTCAAGCATCTCGCGCGCCAGGGCCAAGTCTTCCGGCAAAGGTTCCTGGCGAAGATGGCGCCGGCATTGCAGAGCCTGCCAGGTGAATTGCAAGTGCCAGATCGAATAGCGCGGCACCGCCCGCCGGGCGATACACAGCAACCGGTCGGCCTTCTCGTACTGGCCCTCCGCCAAGAGCGCCTCTCCCACCATGCCCGTGATGGGACGTAGACCTCCGCGATGCACCTGGGGGTCCTGCCAGCGCCGGGCCGCGGAAAGCTCCGTGGGACTCATCTGGGCTTCAAAAGCCGCACAGATCGCCTCGAACCGGTGCAGAGCGGGAAGGTTGTTTCTCTGATAGAACGGAGCACGCAGCAGACTGAGCATTCGATGCGCCACGCCGTACCGGTCGAACAGGTTGTCACCTAGCCGTTCGGCGTAGGCGTCCCAAGACGGCAGCCGTTCGAGGGCTTGGGGGGGAACACGCAGGCGTCCAGGACATTCTCCCATCGAGCGCAGCCACGTTTCCGCGATCAGGGCCTGTCCTCGAAGCGAAGGATGGACGTGATCGTCCATCAGCTCCCAACCGAGCGCCCCGCCCGGGCTCTGGGCCTCAAACACCCGTTCGAGGTCGCACAGCACGGCACCGTGCTGGGCCACGCGCCGGACTACTTCGTTCAGGGCACTGGGCGCCCGCCAGGGCATCGTGTCCAGGTCCTTCGCCTGGATGTATTGGGCCAACGCCGCCTCATGCCGGCCAAGGGCGGTCAGACACCGGCCCATAAGAAAATGCAAAGCCCCCTGCCGGTCATACAAAGCCTCCGCAGCCGTGAAGGCGCGGAGAGCGGCCTCAGGATCGTCCGCCAGAGCCCGTCGGCCCTCCTCCAGCAACTTCTCGAATTGGGCGAGTTGGGCCTGCGGGAGTTGGGGAACGACCTCATCACCAATGGGGGCCAGGTCACGCTGGTTCGCCGGTAACGTGCAGAGGATGAGCGGCACGCCGCGGGCCCGACAATGTTCGACCATTTGGGTGAGATGGTTTTCGAGATTCCGCACGGCGGCATCGCGCCGGGAGTCGTCGGGGCCGATCTGTTGGTCCGCGATGACCCGCTCCATCAGAGTGCGGTCATCCCTTTGGGAGGCCGCTCCCTCACGGTCGCGGTTCGGTTCAGCTATTTCACGGTCGCGGTTCGGATCGGCGGGCGTCTCCGGTGGTTGTCGCGTGATTCTGTCGGTGAACCACTGCACTACGGCAAACCGACGGGCGAATCGGAACAACCGCATCGTCCAGGTCCGCCGCCCGAAGGCGTGGACCGACGCAACCCCGTGCGCCCCGTAGAACTCGTTGTTGCCGGTGTAGACGATGACCAGGTCGGGATCAAATTGCAGGGCTTCGTCCAGGATGTACATCACCGGGAAACTGGCGATCGCGGTGGTGCCCAGGTTGAGCACCTCGACCTGTCGTTCCGGCCACAAGTCCGACAGCATCGCGCCGAGAAACGACGTGGCGGCGAGCGTCGGCGGCTGCGGGTACCCGCGCATGGCCGACTCGCCCAGGGCGAAAATGCGCACGGTGTTCGCACCCTTGGGCATGGTAAAGACCTGCTCATCCATGCTCCCAGGTACGGTGAGGTTCTGGAAGAAGAAGGTGCTCAGGCCGGACTGGTTGCTCCCGATATAGGTCCGGCCGCCGGAGGTGCCCAACACGCGGAGCACCGGGGGATAACCCCCGTACCCGCAGAAGCGACAGATGACCTCACCCACCAGCAGCGGCACGATCGGAACGGCCAGGGCGATCAGTCGGAACGCCCACCTCCGTCGTTGGGAGACGAGCGGCTTGGCCGCCGGCGCTGGGACGTGTGTATCCGCGTTTCTGGTATTCTCGGCAAGCATCCTGCCCACCTGACCCTGGATCTTCACCGATGAGCGCGTCGCAGAGACTAACCCGCCGATTGCAAAAACGAAACGGGTGGACCGTCCTTATGACGGGCCACCCGTCTGATCTGTTCCCAGTCGCATCCTATGCCGACCGCAGGTCGAATGTTACCGGCGGCGGCGGAGCAGGGTTAGTGCACCCAAGCCCAGCAGGGCCAGTGAGGTCGGCTCGGGGACCACGCCGTTCAGCACGTCCACCTGGAAAACGACGGTCTCGTTGGGCACCGTGGTGGTGTACAGGACGTTGTCGGCATTCACGCTGCGGGCGTCCCCGCCGATCGCGTCCCAGGTACCCGCTTCAATGGCCTTCCACCAGTGGTCTCCCGGTACGGCAATGGTGCCTTGCACCTCGTAGATGCCGCCGCCGAGCGATGACATATTCCACGTGGGGTCGCTGGCGTTCCAGCCGTTGAAATCGCCGACGGCCTGCCACTGGTGACCGGGATCGTAATCGAGCTTGATCCGCATGTCGTCGTTCACCCACCCATCCGCGTACGTATTGGTGTCGAGCGTGATGGTGAGATTACCAGAGCCGTCAGTGTAACCCCAGCTATCGCCGCTCCCGGGCCAATCCCAATCACCAGGGTCGTTCGTGTCGGCGAACTTCCAAGTGGTCCGGTCATCCGGAAGAGCACCAAGGGTACCGAGCCCGATGCTGAATGTGCCGTCGCTGTTGTCGGTCATCAGCGTGGAGCCCCAACCGTTATATTCACCCCGGTAGTACCAGTCGCCGAACGCCGGCGCGGCCATCAACGCGACGGCCAACAAAGCAACCAATATCCTCATTTCCTTACTCCTCCAAAAAAAGCATTCCAGAATGCGCTCAATACGCTCCGTGAGCCACACCGGCTCGCGATACTCCGCAGCGCGCACTCGCGCGATGCAATGCTCTCTCTCGGGGAGTACGTTGAGGCGTTGTAATTGGCGGGCGCTTCTTCCCTCCGCCCTGAGGCGCCCAACTACCTCAACCCATCATTCTAACCAGGCAGGCCGGGCGATGCAATACTAAATCCACCAGCGGAGTTCATTTTCAAGCCGCCTATCGGGGGCGGCGCTCCTCCTGGTGTTCCGTCAACTCTATTCTTGCGGGTTGCGTCACCACGGGAGGGCGAGCCTCCTGGCGAGCCGCTCGACAAAGAGCCAATCCAATACGCTGGCTCGGCAGGAGCCTCGCCCTCCCATCGAACCCGCAGATTCAGCGTTGACGGAGCACTAGCTTGTAAAGCCAGACTGAAAAACATCGAAATCCTTTAGGTCGACGTCCAGGTCGGTATCGAAATCGAAGGTGTTACAACCCGGCCCAAGCGGCCCGTTATTCGGACCGGTCAGGCAATCGAAGAAATGGCCGTAGTCCGCCACGTCCACGTCGCCGTCGCCGTCCCAATCCCCCGGCAGGCTGGACAGCGAAAGGGTGACGAACTGCTCGCCGGGTATGTTGTTCAGATTCAGCGGTACGAAGCCGAGGTTCGGATACCCGCCGCCCAAACCAGGCAGGAACTGGTTGCCCACCTCGCCGTTGGAACGTACGAGCATGGCCATCAGCTTGAACGTCCCGGTCGGCGGTTCAGCGATGGAGAGGTCGGCAAAGGGCAGGAAGCCTTCGAAGCCGCTCGCAGCCGTGCCGGCCTCGGAAGCGTCGGTCGCGGTGACCCCCGCGGTATTGCTGTTGTTCACGGCCATCAACAGGCCGTTCGGGTTGGACCCGCCGGAGAGAAACCCGTCGAGATCGTTTACCGTGCCGGCCCCGACGTAGCGCTTGGTCCCGCCGCCGGCGGTGGCCAGCGTGTAGTGATCAACGTAAATCGTTCCCCCATAGGCGTTTATGTGGACGACCACGTCGGGGACAAAGCCGGCGTCGAGGATCATCCCGTCAATCGCTGGGAGGTTGTTCGGCGGGGTGGAAAACGTATCCGTGTTCAGCACGTTTTGTCCGCCCGCTTGCCCATCGAAGAACAGCATCAGCGCCGTCCCGTCAGTACCCAGGTTGCCGGGGATGCCTAGGTCGAGGCCGTCGGCTTCCACCCGCACAAACAACTGGTCGAGTTCGTTTATGTTGTCCCCCAACCCGGTGGCATTATCCTGGGTGGCGACCAGCGCGCCCGGGCCAAGGTCGGTCGGGATACCCAAACCGTCGATCACTTGTGGTTCGGGCTCGGGCGGGAGCACGTTCAGGGCCAGAATTTTGTACCCATACGCCGACAGGCTGAGCGGATAGGCCGACTTGTTGGCGTCGGTCATGTTGGCCAGGTAAGTTCCGGTGAGGATGTCCTGGACCGTCGTCGATCCGCCGGGGATGGTGAACTCCGACAGGTTCAGGCTGGGGTTACGCGTCGAGCCGCTCAGGTTGACGGCTACCAGCAGCGTCTCCGTGTCGGCCAGGTGCCGCACGAACGCCCAGACGCTGGAGCTGGAATTCGGCACTTCATGGTAAGTTCCGCGGCGTAAGGCCGCGTGGGCCGTGCGCGCCGTGATGAGCGTGCGATAGGTTTCCAGCAGCGAACCGGACACCCCCTGCTGTTCCTGCACGGAGCGCCCGTCATTGTCGTGGGAGAAGGGGTTGCTGTAGGCCGGGCTGTTGAGCACCCAATAGTTGGACATCGGCGGACCGGCGACCGCGTTCCACTTGAACGGCTCGCGCATGGGTATGTCGTTGGCGTCGCTCCCGTAGCTCTGCTTGGTACCGAGCATGCCGATCTCGTCGCCGAAGTAGAGCACCGGCGGGAACGGCTGGGTCAGCAGGATGGCGGCGGCCGCCTCGGCCTTGTCCAGGCTCCCGCCGATCACCGAGGTCAGGCGGTCCACGTCGTGATCGCCCAGGGTAGCCAGGTAGGTCTTGCCCGCCGGAAGGGTGGCCAGGGTGTTGAGCATCTCGGAGTACAGGCCGGCGGCCTGTTCGCCGCTGAGCGCACTGCGGGCGGCAAACTCGAACGGCTTGGTGAACGCAGCATCGTGGGCCGACAGTAGGTCCGCGCCGTGTGAGCCCCAGTCGGCTTGTTCCGCGAAGGTGAACACGTCGGGCTTGACCGCGAGCAGGTCGGCCTTCCAAGCTTCCCACCAAGCGATATCGTAGCCCCAGGGGCTTTCCTGGGGGTGGTAGGCGGAGACATGATCGAGGCGGTAGCCGTCAATGCCGTCGGCGGGATCGCCGTCGCCATCCGGGTCGAGCCAGTGCAGGGCCCAGTTGGTCACCAGGTCGGTGACCGTGGCATTGTTCAGGTTCCAGTGAATGAACCCGACGGTATCGCCGTTCCACGTGGTGTAGACGCTGCCGAGATAGCTGGTGTTGGCGGAGTTGGTGTAGGCCAACCAGTCGTCGTAGGGCGATGACGGGTTAGCGTAGGAGTCTTGAAACCAGATCGTGTCCTGCGAGATGCCGTAGACCACGAAATCAATGAACACCTTGATGCCGTGGGCGTGTGCGGCGCTGACGAAGCTCCAGAACTCGGTTTCATTTCCGAACCACGGGTTGATCTGGTCGGCCGGCCCGTGCTGATAGCCGTGGTACGCGGGCGAGGGAAAGATCGGCGTCATCCAGACGGCCGTGATGCCCAGGTCCTGCAAGTAGTCCAGCGAGGCAGTCATGCCGCCGAAATCGCCGAAGCGATAGGCGTCGCCGTTTGCGTCGCGCCAGGCGATCGGCATGAACACGTAGAAGATGTCGTCGGCGACGTCGCCGCGGACCGTTGAGGCGGCAGACCCCCACACCAGCGCCGTCCAGGCGACGACGAGAGCTACCCTATTGGTAGTGCAGCGCATCCTGAGATTCCTCGCCGATCGGCGACACGGGCCAGCTTCGCCCCGGCGTGCCGAGGCTCCGCTGGCCCATGCCACCGACCGAAAACAGTAAGTCGTGCGACCGGTACGTGTTCAGCCCCAGAACGGAACGTTCCCGCGTGGTCGCGTAGCGGCCTGCGTCCGTAGCGGCCGGTGGGGACGCCGGCCGCTACCTCCCACCCCGTCCGCCTGCTGCGTCGCAGCATGCGGAACGGGATGGGACACGCACTCCGGTCACGGACCAGTAATCACGAGATTGAACGCGTGGTAGTCGCCCAGGTCCACATCGCCGTCGCCGTTGAAGTCCCCAGCCGAGCAAGTCGGAAGGTGCCCCGTACTCCCGAAGCAGACCTGAAACGCTGCGAAGTCCTTCAGATCCACATCACCGTCCTTATCGAAATCCCCGTCGCCGGGAGGCGGGCAGGGCGGGCATTCCGGCGGTCGGGTGCAGTGGCAGTGGCTACTCGTCGGGTCGCACGGCGTCGGGTCGCCGGACACCCCGTGGCAGGTTTCCTCGCAACACGGGTGCCCGGTGCCGTCATCGAGGACGCCCCCGGCAAAGCCGTCGTAAGTGCAGACCTCATACGACTCGTTCACGGCCCAGTCCGCCGAGCCCACCGTCTGCATCAGAATCGGCGAAATCCCTTGCGCGCCCGTGTCGAAGATCCGCTGATCATTCGGCGGGAGCACGCGCGTGAAGATATACACCGGCTGGACGTAGAAGTCGGCGGAGAACGTACCGCCCAAGCCACTCGTCTTGGTCGCGGTCAGCGTTCCTGGGGGCGGCACGGTCGCGGACAGACCCACCGACACGTCCCATTGCTCCAGGCTCCCGCCGCCGAAGTAGGTCACGGTGATCGGCGCGCAACTCACCAGGCTCAACTGCATCAGTTCGATGGGCACGTCGCCCGTACCCGGCGGCGGCTCGGGGATGCACAGTTGGCTCAGCCTCGCCATGATGGTGTCGATCCAGCCGCCGGTGCCGCCGCCCAGCACGATAATGCCGTCAAACGGATCCGAGCCGGGGCCGAAGAAGTCCGACGGGATCGGATTGCTCGCGAAATTGGACTGCGTGCCGCTGCCGCAGTCGGTGGACCAGCAGTCCTGGCCCGCCGGAATACAGCCGGGGCAAAGCACCGTGTCACAGGTAGTCCCATCGCCCATGTAGGTGCCCACGAGTGCGCATTCGCCGGGCGTGAGGCCGTCCTGGCAGCTCGGGTCGGGCAGGCAACAGGCCCCCTGCCCCAGGAGCGTATAGGCCGCCGCCCGGGCCTCGAAGTTGCGATACGGCGGGACGGGGGTGTAGAGCGGGTCCGTGTAGTTGTTCGGACCGGCCCCGGCGTTCTGTACCTGATTGCCTCCGTTCGAGACGTTCCGCAGGCTCGGCAAGCCCTGATCGGACGCCCAGCCGTCGCTGCTGGTGACGTAGGCCCAAACCTTGACGAGGTGCGGGAGGGCGACGCTGCCCAGGCCGACGTCGGCCAGGGGAATGGCGACCTCAAAGCCCAAGAGGGCGCTACGGGCCTCCAAGGCCACATTCTCCGCCGTCTCGTCGTGGCAAGCCGTAGATTGATCACAGCCGGTGACCCCTTCCTCGTTGAGGTCGTTCAGGCCAACCATCATGTTGTTGGGGTTGTTTCCGCCGGTGAGGTAGGGGGTAACGGTTTGACGATTGACCAGGGGAGTGACACCGCGGTAATCGGGAACTTGGTTCACGAGGTCGTAGAAGTCGACCCACAGGTTACTCCCACCACCACAATTCATGCGGTAGAAGTAGTTGTACTTGACGAGCTCGTCGGAGGGCAAGGCCCCGTTGGGCAGCTCGTCGAGTTGCAGGCCCCATACATTCCCCGCATTCGGGATGACGTGCACGCCGGTATCGCCGCCGGCCCCATCGGGATCGCTGTCGATGAAGATCAATAACGTGTTGCCATTGGGCTCCAGGTTGCCGGTGATGCCCAGGTAGAGGTAGGCTTCGTCATTATCCGCATACAGGACGTCCAGTTCGGAACCGCCTTGTACGGTGACGGCATCCGGGTCCCACTGTTGGTCGCCGTAGGGCGTCGGGCAGGTCTGCAACTCGGTGGGGGGTGGCGGTGGGACGCCGTACTCGGAGGCGTGGATGATGCCTTCGGCCACACCCGTAAACGTCGGTAGCGCCGAGACGCTCACCGAGCGGCAGGTGGTGTCGCCGCTCAGGTCGGCCCGCATCGCGAAGGTGCCCGGCGGGTTGCAGATTCCGTTGCTGCTCGTTGGTGGGAGGACTTGGTTGGTGAAGAGGCCGGTCGCGCCGGCGCCGTCCACCATAGCCACGAAGATGTTCAGCTCATTCACCCCCTGGAACATGGAAAGCGGGATGCCGATCTCCAGGCCGCTGGTGGTGGCATACGCCAGCGAGGCGCCGTTCGTGGTCACGCCGGTGGTGTTGGTGTCATCGAAGCCGCCGGGGCCGTAGCTCGGCGCCTGCAGGTTCTCGATCACGTCGTTGTGGTCATTGATCGGGCTCTGCCCGACGAAGACGCGAACGGCGTAGAGATCCAAGAGCGGGTCGTTGGGGTTCGACGGCGTGGGATCGGACTGACCCACCGGAGGGTACACGTTCGGGTCGAACAGGTTGTACTCGCTGACGGACATGGTCCCCCCATAAGCATCAACCGCCAGCGCCAGGTCCGCTTCACAGGGCAGGAACGTGCCGTTGGCGCCGTAGCTCCAGGTGTCGTCCTCGGGGCCGGGGCCGTTGGTGTTGATCACGATCTCGCGCGAGGCGGTCTGGACGGTGTACGGCGGCCCGCCTACGCCCTCTGAACGTAACTCCTGCTGCCCCTCGTACCCGGGGTCGTTGATATCGATGAAAATGACGTAGGTGTGGCCATTGCGCTCCAGGTTGCCGGTCAAGGCCACGTAGAGGAAGTCGGCGTCCTTGGCCAGAAACAGCCCGTCTAACTCCGACCCGGGCGTAAAGTCACCGGTGCCCAATTGCTGGTCGCCGAACCCGGTCCGGTTGGTTTGGACGCCCAACTCGGTTGAACCGGAATAATCCGTCGGGATGTTCTGCCCGTCCAGCGTCCCGGGCGGCGCCGCCGAGCCGAGCCCTCCTGCGAGGAACACACAGACACTAATGATACTGAACTTTCTCATACACTTGCTCCTTTCGTAAATGACGTACGTCCTAACCTTATCCCAAAGCGCGGACGAGTTCAGCGGGCTGATCTCACCGCCCGGGTACATTTTCGACTTTTGACAGAACGCTTCGCTGGAGAAGTGGGAATCCACACCCGCGACCGGACCGTCGTGGCGCGGCGTGCGGCGACCGCCCGGACCCGGCCGGTGTCTTCCTTCCCCATTCCCCCGTAAAGCACGCACTGGCCCCTCAATACCCTCCGCATAGGGGCCCTCCGCTTGGGCTATTTCGACCAGAGGGCCGTGTTGTACGGCGAAACTCGGACCCTGGCATTGTACTTTTTGGGGACCTTCTTGTTCTGAGCCGCAATCCACCTCCATTCGCTAGGCGTCGCCGTGTCGCCGTGGTAATCAGCGAAGATGACCCCTACCGCCGATTTCGGATGACGCCGGGTCGGCACGCGGTTCCACCAGTACGCCGTGCAATCCCCCAAGTAGGGCCCATCAGTCTGGTTGGCACTGAGGACGTTGGCACTGAGGATCAGGTTAATGTAGCTGTCTGGACTCGGCGGCCAGCTCATAGGTCCGTTGAGAAACTCCTCGGAGTCGCTGGGGCCTGCGTCTGTAATCAGCAAGACCGTGCTGGGCTCGAAGGCCCGCTCCACGTTACCTTGAAGCCGCACACCCGCCCACGGACTTACTTGTCCCACTCGCCAACCGCCCTTGAGAAAACGCCCCACCGCGGGTGGCTTGTCACCGAAAACTTCCGCCCCAACTAAGTCTTCGTTGATCCCGAAGCTGAGTCGCCCCCAGTAGACGGAACCCTCGGGTGGGTCCGGGTACCCCGGCATGGGAAGCGCCGTGGGATAGAAAGGGGTGGAAAGCTGGATCGCGTCCCCGGGACAGGTGGGCAGCTTAAACTCAAAAGGCATCGAATTGATCTGCTCAAGGATCCACTTTCGGGAAGCAAGGTCGGTCGGAGCTGGAATGCCCCAGTCGCGATTGTGGGTGATCCCGATCTTCGCTGCCTGGGCCAGCGCCACCGGCCAGGTAAGGAGTTCGCCGTTCGAATCATACTCGAAGCGGCGTTTCCCAGAGTCCGCGTTGGCTAGGCCCACGTCATTGGTCACCAGTTGGAAACGCCCCTCATGGTCCTGGGAGAAGACCAGGCCCAACCGGGCCAAACCGCTCTGGTTGGACAGGCACTGGAGCAATTTGGCCTGTTGCCGCGCCTTGCTGAGCGACGGCACCAGGATCGAGATCAGCAAAGCGATGATCGAAACCACCACCAGGAGCTCGACCAGGGTAAAGCCCGGAATGTTCGGGGAGTGCCGGGGAGTGCCGGGGGTACCCTTCGCCTTGGCGGCGGACCATCCATGGACGAGTTCGGTGTGAACCATCTTGAACCACCTCTCCGTCGGGGGCCTTAGGGCCCCCGTGCATTACGGAAAACCCAGCAACCCACCGAGGCCCGATCGGCCCCCCCGACCGTTGCGCGGACGCTCATCGACCGGCGCGCGCCCTCCCCTCGACGCGAGCCGCGTATCGAACTATTCATTTTACATAAATAGGACCGGGCATGTCAACGAGAATCGCTGCCTTGGTGCTGGGCGGGGTGTGGCCAAGTTTTGTGGCAACTTGGATCCCGGGAGGATGGAGAACGTCCTGGTGCGATCATCGCCTAAGGGCGTGTGTGGCAAGGGGAGGGGACGGTGACGCCGTTCCACGCGGGTGGCAAGGGTCTGGTCCGCCTCGGAACGAGGCGAGCCAGACCCGTGCGCCATGACCTTCCGGGCCTCATGCACGGGTCCATTACCGGCCTCGCCGTGGGCTCGGCCCGTAACGGACCCATGCCACCCCCCGAGATTCACGGTCTGCGGCGATCAAGAGAATCAAGTGCCCGGATAGCCCAGGACAGACCGTGGCCAACCGGCCATCAGGACTGATGGTTCCGGTCCGGGCCGCTAAGTCGGTGCCCCCGCCTGGCTCCGTGGAAAGCGTTTTCACCTCCACGGCCAGCCCCG
>JAZDKM010000288.1:0-67372 GCA_043803085.1 Planctomycetota bacterium | reverse complement strand
CCGACTGCGTCGGGTCATGATCATTCGGAGGGCACGACGGATTCGTTCGCGGCGCGTCTTCTCTTGCGGAGGGCACGGAGGGCCTGAATCACGAGGAAAGCCGCAAACATGGCGCCGAACCCGATCAGTTGCGCGAACCGCTGGAACCAGGGTGCGCGCCAAGGAATCTCGACATTGGCCACCGACGCGGTGGCTCCGTCGGCAAAGCCGACCACGACCGTGGCCGGCGTCGGCGTCGCTCTGTCCAGGGTGATCAGATCCTTGAAAACCGCCAACTGCCCCGGCCGGATGGCTGACTTCGGAGACTCGGCGTTGAAAAGAATGACCCGTTGCCCAGCCTTGGTTCCGGGCAGAGCTTGCTCGGTCACATCGGATTTCCACCCTGGCGGCGGCTCGAACGTCCATCCGTAATGGTGGGGAATCTGAAAGGCGACAATGGGGTTTGGCGTGTGGTTGGTCACGGTCCACACGTACATGGCCATGTTGTTTGGGTCTCTTCCGCCGTCGACGAGCACCTGGGCCCCGGCCGGTAATCCCGGGACCGACGCGGCGAGGGCCATGAACGCCCAACTCGGGCCCGCGCGGATGCGACCGCCGTGGTGCTGTGCTGGGGAAGCGTCCATGCGGTTGGTTCTCCTTATCGAACTAGCCTCACCCCCACCACCGTTGAAGCCGTCGGTGTGCGTACCACGCGGCCCCGAGCAACAGGACCGCTCCGACAAAGCCGGTCGCGTTAATCAAGGACAGCGGCCCAGATGAGGCCGCCCCCACAGGTAACCAGTAGGTCCCCAAGAAGACGTAGCCGCAACCCAAGGCCGCGAACCAGCCTCGCGGCAGCGGTGCGATCCGGCCCACGGCCATACACACCGCAAACAACACCACCGTCCAGGCGAAGTAGTGCTCCCAGGCAATAGGGCTCGCCAAGGTGATCGCCAGGATAGCGATACCAAGGTCCGCCGCACGAATCAAACGCTGTGTTTGCTGCGGAACCGCCTCGGCTTCCCGTAGGGAGCCGTCGTCGGGGCGCGAACGGCGACCGAGGGTCCGCGGCCACACCGCCAGGAGGGCGAAAACCACCAGCGAGATCTTCGAGGCGATGGCTATCCCACGAGACACTGGCCCGAGCACGAATGTTGATTGGCCGGCCCAGCGGTGCGCCATCCCGGTGATGGTCTGATTGGGCCAGAAGCCATAGCCCCCCGCGACACGAGGCAAGATTTCCCCAAAATAGGTCCACCACGGATCCATCCCCATAACCTCGACGCTGGCGGCGATCAGAAGGGCGGCACTAACTACCGCCCCTGTCGCGACACGCCATTCCCTGCGAACCGCGGCGTAAAGCACCAGTATCGCCAAATAAGGTTTCAAACACCCCGCCAATCCCACCAGCACGCCGGCCAGAAAACCTTGCGATCGGGCGTAAGCCAGGATCGCCACGGCCAGATACAGCGTGATCAGCGATTGCGCCTGAATACAGACCAGCGTCCACCGGAGGGGGTAGAAGGCCAGGAGCACCAGCACGAGCACCATCCACTGTCTGCGGCTCGCAGGCAGGCCTCGGCAGAACGTCAAGGCGATCACCGTGGTCGCCAGGACCGCCCCCCGCCCAAGCCCATCCATCAGCTTCATCGCGGCGGCCGAGTTTCCAGCGGCTGTCATCCAGCCGAGCGGTAGCAGCTCGATGGCCGCTGTAGGCGGGTAGTTGAAGGTTGCTCCATAAACGGTGAAATCTGCATAGAGCTGGCCGGTGCCCTCGAACGCCCGGCGCGCTGCCTCCAGCACCGGCGCCAGGTCTGTGCTGGTTGAGTCCAGCGGCCTGAACAGGGCGCCCGCAGACCAAATACCCTGGCTCACATAGCCAAAGGGGAATACCCGGTTGGCCACGGGGCGGGCCCACAGGCGCGCGGTGTTCAGCAGCTCGATCGCCGCGAGGCCGGCAAGTACGAGCGCCAGTCTCGAGCCCAGCCCGAACCGCGGCCTACCCATGCCGGCGCTCATGAACCATCTCCAATACGCTTCTGGGCCCATCGCGGACGATAGACCATCCCCACCAGGATTCGAACCTGGAACCTTTGGCTCCGGAGGCCAACGCGCTATCCCATTGCCCCACAGGGACCGTCCAGATTCGGCCTCTGCGAATCTAGCCTCGGACCGGGCGGTGTCAACCTGGGCCAGCCGGTGAATCCCAGGGTGCCAGATTCAGGCCCCAGCGCCTACCTCCTGGCCGGTTTTTCCGACAATCCACCGGCTACCGACCCTGTTCTTTCGCGATCCACTCGCTGAGCGTCTGCCAACTGACCAGCCGCCCCCCATGGATTCTTCGGCTGTCCTTGCGGACGCAGAACATCACTGGGGTGCCGTCCACTTCCACGGCAATCGGCCGATAACAGCCCATGAATTCCGGATGGATCGCATCGAGGATCTGCAGAACAATGTCCGGCTTGTAGGTGGAGAAGGTGTAGGGCAGATCGAATTTGTTGTGCCCCGCCGAAGGGACCGCAGGGTTGGCGGGCAAGCGCGCGATATAAGGATCGCACTTGCCCAATAAGTCAAAGCACTTTCGGTGGGAGAAGTATGGAAAGGCACCGGCGCAAATGACGGCCGCAGTAGCGCCGGGGTCCGCGATTCGCTCAGTGGCCAGCACGCACCTGATGTTCGCGAGGTTGAGGGCCGCGGTTTGCGGTCGCGCGATCAATAGCCAGTGGTCCCAGTGAACGGCATTGATGAGCACGATACTCACTAGGGTGAGCCCGGCGCGGACCAGCGTCCCACGCAAGTGCGTCTTTTGTCGCACCAGCCAAGCCGTCGTGCGGTGTACGCCCTCCCCGGCCAAGACGAACAGCCCGAGGCTCGAGGGGAGCACGAACCGGTTCAAAGGCCACGCATCCCCACCGATGTACAGTTGGTAAGCCACCGTCGTCGCGAAGCTGCCGAGCAGCAGGAAGTGCCAGCGTTTCGCACAGACCAGGGCGAACATCGCCAACATGAAAGGCAAGCCGAACTGGACGATGGTCCACTCCGTATGGGTGATGCCCGCACGGATGCGGTCGGCCAACGGCCAACCCGTGGCTTTCAGATAGTACGTATTCGGTAGCCACTGCCCGTAATAGTGGTGCCGCCACAGCATGTGCGTGCATACCACGGCCGCCACCGCCACCACGCCCGACGCCAGACGCAGGCGTCCCTTCCGCACGGTGACCCCGAGAAAGGCGAGCACGAAGATCATCACGGGTAGGACATCGGGCCGCACCAGCAGTGCGGGCGCAAACCAGAGCATGCAAGCCATCCGGCCTTGTTTTCGCCGGACCGCCTTGACACTTTCCGCCAGAGCGAAGGTCACCAGGCAGGTCACCAACCCCGTTTCCATGCCGAAGAGCGTGAAGAAGTTCAGGTTGAAACACGTGGCGGCCAACACCAGGGCACAGGCGGCCGAGACCGGCAGCAGTCGGCATGAACGCGCCAGCAAAACCGTGGCCAGCAAGCAGGACCACAGAATGGGTATGCCCAGCAGTTGGACCAAAAGGCAGGTGTGGCTGGGGGACAAACGCAGGAGATGGCACGAACCCATGATCGCGGTCCAGCCGAAGTTGGTGTACCCTTCGACCCGTTCTCCGGGATTCCACACCCAGCCCTCTCCATTGGCCCAGTTGGCGGCGTGGCGCATGGAAATCATCGCGTCGTCGAACAGGCAGAAGTACCGACGGCCTTCCACGGTGAAGCTGGTTCTGGCGATGAAGCCCGCTGCATAGCAGGCCTGCAACAGGGCGACGATCACCGCCAAACGCCACACGCCTTTGTAGCTGCGGAGCGATGCAGTCGAATTGCCGTCGTGCGAGAACATAATCCGATCCATGTGCGCTGCCCGACGACGCTACCGAAAACGTCCCCACCAGGATTCGAACCTGGAACCTTTGGCTCCGGAGGCCAACGCGCTATCCAATTGTGCCATGGGGACAGATAAACATTTTCGTTGAGAAGCATATCCGCCCGCGGCGTGCTGTCAACAGGGTGGGCCACGCGGTTTTTGACGGTGAAGGGCGGGAGCGATATGGTCCCGTGTACGACCATGGGACCGCTGACCGTGATAGCCGAATCGTTCCGCACGAATTGCTTCGGGACCCTGCCGGCCACCGACGGGAACCTCGAATTCGCGCTGAAGCTCGAAGCCGATCGCATGGTCAACAGCTTTCTTGCCCAGAAAGACCTCGATTCGGAGATGACCGTCGTCCGCGCCGGGGATTTCGCCAAGGCCGCGGCCGCGGGTTCAAGCGAGAGATGAGTGCCCTTGTGCAGCCGCCTCGCTTGTGGAACAGAGCGGACCTTAAGCTCGCTGACGACCGCGGGACGACATCCGCTCGAAACGACGGGCGAAACACACGAAAACGGGAGCATCGCTGAAACGCGGAAACCGACTCCGCCGCATCATAGGATGCCAGGCACTCAGCCAGCCGAAGACTGGCGCGGGCGCGTTGAGGCTCAGGGAGAGCGAACGATCTTGCGTGCGAGCGTTTCTACATGCCCGCGCTGCACTCCACTACGTTTCGCTTCGCTCGGGCATGCCGCCCAGCCGCTTGGGCATGCCACCCAGCCACCAACGGGCAGATACCTGCCGCGCTGCGCTATGCTCAGACATCCCACCCCCCGCGTCGTGCCGGGCCTTCCGGCGGACGATGTTGGTGCAGGCTGCGATGGATGGTCGGTTTGTTCCTTGAATTGCACCACCCCGTGCAAGTACACTGGTGATTGATGCGTAGCTTTCGGACAGGATCGTGAACACGTGCACAGGAGGGGCAAAACATGAACGTCGTGCGGACACTGCGGAATGGGGTGTTAGCGGCGGTTCTGGGGATGATCCTCGTTACGGTGCGCCAGGCACCGGCCTCGGAAGCGGGCCTTGCCGCCGCGGATCAGGTCAGTCCGGCCGGTTACCGCGATTTCCTGGACCTGTACCTGTACACGCACGTCGGCGACGACCGTGGCTTCGGGCCCGAGCACAACCTGGCCCGGGCCAACATCGTGGATCTGATGGAGAGCTACGGGTTGACCGTCACGCTCGAGCCCTTCCTCTATTCCAGCATCACCTACTACAACGTGGTCGGCGAACAGCTCGGCACCACCTACCCCGATCAGTTCTATATCGTCGGGGCCCACTTCGATTCGGTGGACAACCCCGGCGCGGATGACAACGCCAGCGGAGTGGCCCTGGTGCTCGAGGCCGCCCGCATCCTCAGCCAATATCCCTCGGACTACACCATCCGCTTCATCGCCTTCGACCGCGAGGAGCAAGGACTGTACGGGAGTGAGGCCTACGTCGCTGCGCACGGCGGGGACGACATCCGAGGCATGATCTCGGCCGACATGGTGGCGTACGACCCGGCGACCAATCACGCGAACGTCTATGGTCGCACCGCGTCGAATCCGATCAAGACCGCCCTGGGCCAGGCGATCACGGAGTACGGCGACGGGTTGACCTATACCATCGGCGGCGACACGCCGTACAGCAACCATGCCCCGTTCGAGTCCGCGGGGTTTCAGGCCTGCCTGCTGATCGAAGGCGAGATGTGGAGCAACCCCTACTACCACACGCAGCAGGACAGCTTCGAGCAGCCCGGCAACCTGAACTTCCCCTATGCGGTCAAGATGGTCCGCTCCGTGGTCGGCTTCCTGGTGGACCACGCCGGAGTGCAGGTGGCCGCCTTAACCATCACCCTGCCCGAGGGTACGCCGACGCGCGTGGATCCGGAGGTGCCGACGCCGATCACCGTTCAAATCAACAATGCCAGCGAATCCTACGTGCCGGGATCGGGCCTGATCCACTATCGCTTCGATGGAGGGGCCTACCTGACCGGCCCGCTGACTCCGTTGGGTGCGAACCTGTATGAGGCTTTGTTGCCGGCGGCCGCCTGCGGCGATACGCCGGAGTTTTATTTCAGCGCCCTTGGCGACGGCGGGACCACGGTGACCAATCCCAAGGACGCCCCGGCCGGCGTATACAGCGCTCTGGTAGCGACGCTGACGACGGTCCTGGACGACGACTTTGAGACCGATCAGGGTTGGGCCGTGGAGAATATCGACCTCAGCACCGGCACCTGGCAGCGGGGCATCCCCGCGGGCGGCGGTACCCGCGGGGATCCGGTGAACGACTTCGACGGCTCGGGAGGGTGCTACCTGACCGACAACCGGCCGGGGAACTCGGATGTCGACGGCGGCCCCACGCGTTTGATCTCGCCGACACTTGACGTGAGCGGGGTGGCCGATCCGGTGCTGCGCTATGCCCGCTGGTTCAGCAATGATGATCTCGACCAGGACCGCCTGGTGGTTGAAGTCTCCGCGGACGACGGTGCCTCGTGGACCCTGCTCGAAAGCGTCCCCGACACCGAGGGTTGGGTGGAGCGGACGGTTCACCTCCGCGATTACGTGGCCCTGACTCCGCAGTTTAAGGTCCGCTTCAGCGTGGCGGACAACCCCAACAACTCGGTGACCGAGGCGGCGGTTGATGCCGTCAACGTCTACGATCTTTACTGCTTCGTGCCCGGCGACTTCGACGGCGACGGGGACGTGGACCTGGCGGATTACGCGGTGTTCGCCGACTGTATGGCCGGGCCCGAAACCACACCGGCGCCCGCCCCGCCGGCCACGGCCCAGGATTGCCTGAACGTGTTCGACTTCGATGTGGATTCCGACGTTGACTTGACGGACTTCGCGGGGTTCCAAGAGGGGTTCACGGGATAATGGCTTCCCCAGGGGATTCATCGAACCACAGGGATCGCGGAGAACGCAGAGAGAATCGAGATTAGCGAAGAATGGTCCGCGAGCGCGGACCCTACGAGCCCATGCTATCTACGGGGATGGGCCGGCGAAGAGAGTGGCACGACGCCATTCGGAGAGTTCGTATTCGCTGGAGGGGGTGATTTCGCCGGGGATGATGTAGCGATCCACGCCGGTGGCCAGGCACGCTTCGTAAGACTGGCGGGCACCCTCTCGATCACCCTCCAGGAGCTTGCGCTCGGCAATATAGTAAGTCGCTTCACACCTCTTTTCATCGGTGTCGGCCAGGGCCAGCAGGTCCTCGGGTGAGCGTCGGCCGAGCAGAAGCTCGAATACGCATCCGAGCCAGTCGGTCGGCGGGGTCCGGGCATAGGCCTGCTCGAGATGGCTTTGGGCCTCTTCATCGCGGTTCAGTGCCTGGAGGATGAGATAGCGACGTGCATCGGACCAGAAGGGCGCCGGGTGCAGCTCGCCGAACCGATCATAGTCGGACAGGGCGGCCTCGTAGTCGCCTACGATCCAGTACAGGGTCGCGCGATGATAGGGGAGCCACGGGCCTCCGGTATTGGCCGGCCCAAGCTTCAGAGCCACGCTGTAGTCTTCTATCGCTTTGTGATACTCGCGGAGCCTGCGGTAGGCCGTGGCCCGCGGATAGTAAAGGCCGGCATTGGTGGGCTTGAGCTTGATCGCTTCATTGAAGAGTTGAATGGCGGCGGCATACTCTCGGTAACGCAACAAGACTTCGCCCCTCCACCACCACCCCTGAAAATCGCCCGGGCGGACGCGCATGGCCACCTCCGCGTCGGCCAGAGCCGCATCCCATCGGTGACTGCGCATGTAGAGTCGCGCCCGGCGCACCCGTGACTCATAGTGCATGGGGTTGCAAGCCAACGCCTTGCTCAGCCATTCGAGTGCCTCATCGTCCGGAGTGGCGATCGAACTGGCGTAGTAGGCTTCGGCGGTATTGGGACGCAGGGCCAGCACGCGCTGCTGATGGAAGCGCGCCTTCTCGGGGTCGGCGGCGTCCACTTCCGCTAAGGCGTAGTGGGCGGCCCACGATTGCGGGTCGACTTCTAGAAGGTGTTCGAGATAAGCCTTGGCCTCATCCCTGCGGTCCATCAGCAGCAGGGTGTTAGCCCGCAAGAGTTGGGCTTCACTGAGGTGGGGATCGAGCTGGAGGGCCTGTTCGGCCTTCTCCAGGGCCTCGCGGTGCAGACCCTGGCTCAGGGCCAACTCGGCCTCCAGACCGGCGGCGCGGGCGTGGGAGCGGTTCAATTCAACCATCTGAACATACATGCGGAAGCTGACCAGCGCGGCCGTACATGCCGCTACGAACACCAGGACGACCGCTGCCACGTAGGGCCGGTGCCGCGAGAGCGTTTTGCGCAGGATGTACAACCGGCTATTGCGTCTGGCTTCGACCGCCTCGCCCTTGAGGTAGCGTTCGAGGTCGGCGGCCAGTTCGCCCACGCTCTGATAGCGGTGTTCCTTGGACTTGGACAGCGTTTTGAGCACGATGGCTTCCAGTTCGCGGTCGATGCGCTGGTCAGCGGGGCGGTTTTTGGTCAGGGCGGTCGGAGAACGCGGCGGGGCGTCGGTGATGTTCCGCAGGGTCTGCGAAAGGGATTCGCCGACGTCGTAGGGGAAATCGCCGGTCAGCATTTCAAAAAGGATCACTCCCAGCGCGTAAACGTCCGCCCGCACGTCGATATCGAGCGGCACCCCGGAGACCTGTTCGGGAGACATGTAAGGGAGGGTGCCGAGGATCTGCCCCGTGATGGACACCAGGGCATGCCGGGCCTCGGCGGAAGACTTGACGGGGGCACCGTTGGCGGCCTCCGGCCGTACGCTGGCGATGATCTTGGCCAAGCCGAAGTCGAGCACGTGGACGTGCCCTTGCCCCGCGACCATGACGTTCGAGGGTTTGAGATCACGGTGAATGACGCCGCGCTGGTGGGCGTAGTTGACCGCGGCGCAGATTTGCAGAAACAGCTTCAGACGCTCGCTGATGGGAAGCGCGTTGGTTTCCAGATGGCGGTTCAGCGGCACACCGTCCACATACTGCATGGCGAAGTAGTGGTGGTCGCCGTGCCGGCCGGAATCGAAGATGGGCACGATGTTGGGGTGTTCGAGCGCGGCAGCGAGTTCCACCTCACGCTGGAACCGCTGGCGGGCCGACGGCGACGCAAACGGCCCTTCCAACATGACTTTGAGGGCCACCGTGCGGTGGGTGCTTTCCTGGACGGCCTTGTAGACCACGCCCATGCCGCCCCGGGCGATCTCCTGTTGAATAGTGTACCCTGGGATGGCGTGAGTCGGCGGAAGCGAGGGCTCGGGTTCGAGGGGCGTATCGACCGGAGCACGGAGGGTGCGACTGCGGAAGGCCGTGCGAAGCCGGGCGGCCACTTCCTCGTCGGCCCGAAAGTGGTCCCGCTCGGCTCGACAGTGGTCGCATGCGACTAGATGCTGCTCGAGTTCACGACCCTGGTCAGAGAGCATCCGACCTTCGACGTAGCGCTGCAAGTCGACCTGGCTCGGACAAGCGGACATGCCCAGCTTCAGGAGGCTACTCCGTGGCGGCGACGACCTCGGCCATCTTCTCGCGTACCCGCCTCAATACGCGCGCTTTGGCGCGATAGACCTTGTCCACGGACACATTCACCGCCTCGGCCACCTTCTCCGGTGCCCATTCCTCGAGCACGTACAAGTGGAACGCCTGGAAGGTTTGGGCGGTCACTTCCGTTCGGCACTGCTCCAGACAGAATGAAAGGTGTTCCTGCTCCCAATGGGTCTCCCACAGTTCCGCCGGGGATTCTTCCGGCGCCGGCGTGGCCGCGAGTTGGGCGGTCTTGGCCTGCACCATGCCGCGCTTGCGAAAGTGGTTCTTGACCGCGTTGTCCACGGTGGTGCGCAGCCAGGCCTTGAACCCGCCCTTCTCACGTGAGTAGGCAAAGTGGGAGATGTTGCGGGTGATCGTGGTCATGCACTGCTGTACGATGTCTTCGGCGTCCTCGTGACTCACCCCCCAGGCCCGAGCGTAGCGAAACATCAGCGGGCGGTAAAGACGGTCGAACTCCAGCCACGCGACCGAATCATCGGCCCGTTTGATACGCAGCAACAGACTGGAACGCGTCGGCATCATGGCGACGGCCTTTTTCCCTACGGATTCTACCCGCCGAACGGGCTGGAGTCTTGTCTCGACCGATAAGTGCATCGCGGTCTCCTCCGTAGATGAATAGACGTGGGCGGTGGAGTTATTGACACGTGCGCAACGGAAAGGGCCGCCCGCGAGGGGCGGCCCTTGGCCGATAACGTTGGTCAGACCCTTTCGGCAGGTCCTACGGCGGGTTTACGTGGAACGTGTCGATCCAGACCGGCCCGCCCATGGCCGTCACCTGGATGGTCCGTACGGATCGGCTGAAGATGACGTATTGAGGCAGCGGCGGCCCGGATTGGCAATCGCCGTTGGTGAACAGCGGCGGGCCCACCTCCGCTCCCAAGGCATCAAAGAACTGCATGACGCCCTGGGTGCCTTGGAAGCCCGAGAACATGACGGAAAGCCGGTTCAAGTCGCCCCCCAGCGCAATGACGAACGGGGCCTCCACGCGATACGCAAACGGCGGCGTGGTGGCGCAGGGCTGGTACTCCACACAGTCTCCTCCGCCAGGAGCAAATAGGGCGCCGCACACCGGCGCGATATTCGGACACCACCCCGGCCCCGGTCCGAATGGAATGACGCACTCCGGCAGCGGCTGTGCTTCGATCTGGCAGGTGGAGGAGCAGCCATCGCCGTCGATCTGGTTGCCGTCGTCGCATTGCTCACCGGCCGTGGGGTTGAGCGTGCCGTCACCGCAGGAGGCGAAGGTGCAATTGGCATCGCACGTGGCCGACTCTCCGCCGTCGTCACACTCCTCACCGGCGGTCACGTTGAGCGTGCCGTCGCCGCACACGGCGAAAGTGCAGTTGGCATCGCACGTGGCCGACTCTCCGCCGTCGTCACACTCCTCACCGGCGGTCACGTTGAGCGTGCCGTCGCCGCACACGGCGGCCGTGCAGTCGATGTCACAGGTGGCCGATTCGCCGCCGGCATCGCATTCTTCACCTGCGGTTGCGTTAAGGGTGCCGTCGCCGCAGGACGCGAACGTGCAGTCGGTGTCGCAGGTGGGCGATTCGCCGCCCGCGTCGCATGCTTCGCCCGACGTCGCGTTCACTGTGCCGTCCCCGCACCACGCGGCCGTGCAGTTGATGTCACAGGAAACGGATTCGCCGCCGTCGTCGCACTCCTCAGCACCCTCGAGGAATCCGTTCCCGCATGCCCCGGTGAACACCTGCTGGAGCAAGGCGAAGTCGCCGAGATCCACATCCCCGTCGCCGTCGAGGTCGGCCGAGGCGAACTCGCCAGGCGCGCATCCTTGGGGGGGCGCCGACACGCCGGGGCCGCCCAGACAGGCGGAGAGACTGCTGTAGTCGTCCAGATCGATGTCGCTGTCGTGATCTACGTCGCCCAATCGGTCGCAAGCGTCCGGGATGCCGTCTCCGTCAGTGTCGTCGGCATCATTGAAACCCGGGCACACGTCGCAGGGATCGGGCACCAGATCCCCGTCTGCGTCCGCCTGGCATTCGTCCGGTTGTCCGTTGGAGTCGCAGTCATTGCCGGCCAGGTCGCACGCATCAAGCCAGCCATTACTGTTGCAGTCCGGACCGCCGCTCTGCAAATCGCACAGATCCGGCGTTCCGTTGCCGTCGCAGTCGGTACTGACTCCCGAAGAGATGTCATAATCATCAGGCTGGCCGTTGGTGTTGCAGTCCGGCTCGCATTCGTCCGGGACCCCGTTGCCGTTGAGATCGAGGGAGAAACCCCACCCGACGTCGCACACGTCGGAGCGACCGTTGGTGTTGCAGTCCGGCACGGTCTCGCAATCGTCGGGTGTGCCATTCAGATCGCAGTCGATCTCGCAGCCGTCGGGTATGTCGTCGCCGTCGCAATCCGGCTCACACTCGTCGGGCGTGCCGTTGCGCTGGCAGTCCGAGCTGAGGCCGGCGGAGATGTCGCAATCGTCGGGGATGTTGTTACTGTTGCAGTCGGTCTCGCAATCGTCGGGAATGCCGTTGGGTTGGCAATCGCTGCTGCTACCAAAGACAATATCACATTCGTCGGGAGTCCCGTTGCCGTTGCAGTCCTGGCTGACTCCCCCGGCGATGTCGTCGGCGTCGTCAGCCCCGTTGCCGTTGCAGTCGTTCGCCGGCACGATGACTGAAATCGCGTCGAGGAGATAGTCGCCCACGGACGGAGCGCCGGCGGAATTAACGATCCGAATGGCCAAAGTGACGGCATCCGTAGAGGCCCCCATCGTAAACGAGGCCGAGGACTCCAGATACGCTGCGGGGGGAACGGCATGCGGGCCCAAGAGTACGTCCTGCGCGCCGACCGGTGCCCCGCTATCGTACTCCGTCACGGTCAGTTTCAGCTTGAGGGAGGACCCACCCAGGGAGGAATACCGGCGGGCGGCCAGGCTCACCTGGATGGTTTCAGCCGGCTTGACCGCGACGGAGCTGCTCTGGATGCCGAAGTCGCTCGTGGCACTGCCGCGGTACATACGCAGCACATAAGGCCCTTCGTAGGCGATACCCGGGGTGGTGATGAGTTCGACGTAGTTCGCTCCTGTGGGAGGGGTATTGAAGACGCTCCAATTCACCGCCCGCAGGGCCGAGTTGTCAAAGCTGCCGTTGACCAGCCGATTCTGGTTGTAGGTGACTTCGTCCAGTCTCACGTCATCCAGAAGCGTCTCACCCGTACCGATGATCCAGAAGCCAATGGAGGCATACGTTGCGTCCGCGGCGTCGCCTTGCGCCACCGCCGGAGCTCGGGCGGACAAGCCGAAGTACTCCCAACTGCTCTGGGCGTCGGGCACATTGGCGGGTGAGTCGGCGATGAATTCTTCATCCGCCGTTCCGGCGTACCACTGCAGTGCGGCACTGTGATTGGTCCCGGCCATAGATGCCTGGGCGGCGTATTCGAGCTTGTACACCCGCCCGGCCGCAATGGGGAAGCGCAGCGCCGGCGTATCCTTGTCCAAGGCGGAATCGCCGTCGGGATCACTGCGATTCAGCAATACCACGTTGACACCCTCCGGGGCCCCGCCTGGGGCTTGGGTGACAGCGAAACCTCCGGTGGGGTTGCTGCTATGGAACCAGCGCCACCCCTCCGGCACCACCCCGATCAGGCCCTCGAAGCCAGGATTGCCCACCTGCGGATCAGAGGGGTCACCCACGTCTTGGGGGGCCGCCGCCAGCCACGGGTTGAAGTCCACGTTGGCGGCGATGAGCGCGGGGTTCGGCGGACTGACGCCCCACCAGTTGCCCTCCGCGGAGATGTTCAGCGTGGCTTGCTCATCCAGAACTTCCATCTGGCCGTTCCAGGCGATGATGTTGGTTCCGGGATCCTCGCCGGCCGTGCACGCCCCGTCATTGTTGCAATTGCCCAGGTCGGGCATGGAGTTGCTGGTGTACACGCCGGCGACGTAGTTCAAGCGTATGGCACTGCGGCGCACGATCGGCTGGGCCATTTTGTAACAGGCGATTCCATACTTGTTCGTGTTGATCTCCGGATTGCCGTCGATGACCGGGCCGGGCTGCTGCACCCAGGAGTACTCGCTGATCTCGATCCCGGCGTCTTCATTCTGATAGATTCGGCAGTCGGTGATGAAGTTCTGGATGCTGGGATTGCTGACGCCAATGCCGTCGTCGGTATTATCATGGACCAGGCAGCCGTCGATGATCAGAACCACCGGGTCAGACGGATCGTTGCTGATTTCGATCCCGTCCACGCCGTTGTTGTCGATTTCGCAGTCCGCGATGGCTCCGGCCGAATGGAAACTGCCAATCCCACTGCCGCTGTTGTGGTGGATACGCCCGCCGGTGACGTTCACGGTCCCACCGATCATCATCAGACCCCGCCCGCAACTGTCCTGGATTTCGCAGTCTTCCAGCGTTACGTCGGACTGGTAAGCTTGGATGCCCACGCGTGATCGGCGGACCTTACACCACTTCAGGTCCAAGACTGCTCCACCGCTCTGATCGAACGAAGCCGTGATGCCGTACCAGTAGCAGTCCTGGGCCAGTTCCCCGGTGAAGATGATCGGGTCTTCCTCCGTGCCATGCGCGATCAATGTCCCATAGACGTTAAGGCAGACGTTCCGGGCGAATTTGAGCGTGGTGCCGGCGGGGATGGTCAGCGTGTCGCCGGGAGAGATGGTCACGGAACCGTGGAAGGTGTAGGTCCCCCCGCCGTCGTCGCTGACCAAGTCCTCCGTGTCGATGACGAGATCGTCCAGATCGCCGTCGAAGCCTCCGTCACCGGCGGTGGCGTAGACGCCGAAGGACACCGTGTTCCCGTCGCGGTTGGGCTGCACGTTGGCTACGCCCGGATAGGGGACGGTCGCGTCCTTGGACCGGACGCCCACCGAGTAGAGGGTCCCCTGGTTGACCTCGGACATCTCGCATCCCAGGGCCCAGTACGTGTTGCCGGCGTCCTCCACGGGGCAAACCTCCGAAGCCAGTGGACTGCCCCAAATCAGAGGATATCCCGCCTCGCGGTAGAGGTCATAGGTCACCGGCTGCGATGGATCGTAAGCCGGCTCCCAGCGGCACGTGATCGTATGGCCGTTGGAGTTCACGTTCAGAACGGCGAACTGCATGCCCTCCGCGTCGGACCACTCCGGCGGCGTATTGTCCAGGCTGAAGTTCCAACTGCGTTCGCCGACGTGGCTGTGGGTTTCGTCGTCGCACGAGTCGGTGGCCCGGACGCGCCAGTAGTATTTGTTGTCTGCGCCGCTCACGTTGAAGACGGCGGAGGTGCCCGGCGTGTCCGAGACGACGTCCACGTTCGGCGGGGGATTGTCCAGATCAACGCCCTGGAAGTTGGTTCCCTCCGACAGAAACACGTCTGAAAGGACGGTATCGCCTACGTCCGGGTCGCCGTCCGTCCACTGCACGGTGATACTGGTGGCCCCCTCGGCGTCGTATGCCCCGAACGACCGCGGGTAATCATTGTCGCCCAAAGTCGGAATGTTCGGCGGCTGATTGGCCTTGACCGTGACGATGACCAGAGCATCGTCCGACAGCCCCGTCTCGGTGAAGGGATTGCCATCTTCACAGGCGTCCTCGACGCTCACGCGAACGAAGTGATTCCCGGTACTGCGGAAGGAACGGGTGATCATCTTGGAAGAGGTGGGAAGCACCTGCTCCAGACCGTCCACGATCCAATGATAGGTCAGCGCGCTGCCCTCAGGATCGCTGCTCCCATTGGCATCGAATGTGATCTCCTCATCCGGGCAGACCGGTCCCGAGGGCGATGCCGTCAGAGCGGCCACCGGGTAGGCATTGCCGAACAGTCCGAAAACCCCTTGAATCGGTTGAAGCGGGAGACTGGTCTCGACCCACGCGCGATTGTTGGCGGGGTCGACGTACCGGTCAGCCGGCGCGCCGAGGGCCTCCCAGGTGCCGGCGGTGTAACGCATGATGATGATCGAGTATTCCGCGATGGTGCTGTTGCCCACGGTCAGGTCGTCATCGCCGTACGTGGCTTCGATGCGCGTGCGACTCACGTCGCTCGTTTGATAGGGCGTGACGAACTCGAAGAAGACGCCCAACTTGCTATAACAGTTCCCCGGGTGGGGATTGGGGTTGGGATCGGGATTGCTCACCAGGTGCGGGTTCGTCGTCCAGGATTCCCCTCCGACGCCTTCGGCAAGCTTGACACAGGCCTTGATGGTCTGATCGCCGTCACAGGACGGGGTGCTCAGGTCATCGCAGGTCTTGCATTCCCATCCGCCAACGCCAAACTCCCTCACGGCCAAGTCGGAAAGGGAAACGCTGCCTGAATCACACAGGCCGTTCCCGCCCGCATCCGTGACGCGCACCGCGACGCGATAGGTCCCAGGTGTGCCGTAGGTGTGACAGGCCGTCTCACCGGTATCCCCCGGGGAGGCGGTGAACGTGCCGTTGTAGTTCCAATCCCAGGCGTAGGTCAGGTTTTCGCCTTGCGGTTCGGTCGAATCCGAGGCGTCAAAACAGATTTCCTCGTTCGTGTCCACGGGCAGTGTGGTGGTTATCTTCAGGCTCGCCTGGGGCTTACAGTAACCGACCCCGAACTGGTCCGCGGTATGAGCGATGATGACCGTCCCGGGCGGGCCGGAGTCATCCTCGGCGTCCGGATCGGGCGACAAGAAGAACTCCGTGGTGTCGCGGTATTCGAAGTCGTCATCCTTGAGCCGGTTAATGCGCAAAGAGCCCTGAATCCGGGTTTTGTCCTCGGCGCATTGTCCCTCCGACGTGGCCCAGTCGAAACCCAGAGTAACCGTGTCGGAGACGGAAACGGGGCCCAACTTGCCGCTGCCGCCCACTTTGACTTTTACGTTCCAACTGTTGGTCTCCAGGGTACAATCCTGCTGACTCTCCCCGATCTCCCAGATCAAGGGTGCGCTGCCGGCCCCAATCTCGGTCTGCTCGGAAATGGTCTGCGTCTTGACGCCGAAGAGGTCGCTCTCGCCGCCCAGAACGTTGTCGGCATAGGAGAGGGGGTCTCCCGCGGTGTGGTTATCGTAGTCCGTCCAGATACCACTAGTCCCGACCAGCGCATCGGCGGTCTCGACGCCAAAGGTATCATAAAACAGCCCATTGGTGCCCGTGTCACCCCAGAAGAAGTCATCATAGCCGATCTCAGTGCCCTCGTGAACCCGCGTGGGGTAGACAAACTCCACACACTGCGGTTCTCCATCGAGGAGCAAAGGTTGCGGCGGGTTGCCGGACAGGATGCGGTACCGTTCCAAACGATAGTCAATGTCCTGATAGACTACGAGGCCAACGGGATTGGCCAGGTCCGCATCATACGGCGCTTCCTCGATTACCCAGCTCTTGTTGTTCTGAGTGTTCTGAAGCTCGTGTCTGTAGGCCACTTCCACCGAAGCTTTGATCTTGGCGACCTGGAGGTCCCCCTCGACAGCGAGTTCGTTGGATATGCCCAGACCCACCTTGACCGTGTTGGACGAGGACAATTCCTTCTGGTGACTGAACTTCGCCCCGGCGATGGCTTCCCTATCTCCGCCGACCACGTGGCCGCCCTCCAGTGCCGGCGGCGTAAACAGGATGGCGGTGGGGAAGCTTGCCTGAGTAAAGCTGTCCTTCCAGATCAATCCCAGCCGGTAACCGTCGCCGTTCAGATCACCCAAGGCCAGATCATGCCACGGGATGTCAGGCTCGGGAACCAGGACATTCCTGGCGGGATAGGGCAGGGCGTCGGGATCGAGGGCGTCCAGAATCTGATATTCCACCTGGTCTCCGTCGGGCCAGTCGCGATCCCAAACCTGGGAAAGAACGAGTTCCGCGTCGCCGTCCCCATCGAGGTCGCCCGCCCCGATGGCGAGATAGGACATGTTGGGATCTTCACGCGTCCACTCAACTGTGGCGGCACCCTGGGCCTGGCCAGTGGAGCCCTTCACGGGTAGCTTGTATATCTGAGTAATAGCGTAAGGACGCACGACCGCCAACTCATCGACGCCGTCTCCGTCGAAATCTCCCGTCGCGGCATCGCCTAGCCAGTCGCCGATATCGGGATCGGCCGTCCAGCGATAGCCGTTGGGGCCTGGATCGCCGGGATCGATAACTGAGACAGCCGTCCGGAAGGGGTTGGATTGGTCCGGGCCGACCAGAACGATCTCGTCGTCGCCGTCGCCGTCGAAGTCGCCGGCCGTGACCCGGGTCCAGGTTAACCATCGACCGGTGACCCAATCGGTACTGCTAGCGTCGTAAGCTCCCGCCGGCCCGGCAAGGGGATCGATGATCCGCACTTGCGGTTTCAGCAAGATACCGTCGGGGCGAACCACTACGATCTCGTCATCCCCATCGCCGTTGAAATCACCGGCGGCTACATCTAGTAGCACATCCAGTTTCGGGCCGTCGTAACTGAACGCGCCGGCGCCGCTTTCCAGATAGTCGCGGACAAAAATCCCGTCTACCTCAAGCAAAAAGAACTTGTACTTCGCCATGACGATCTCATCGTCGTCGTCACCGTCGAAGTCGCCGCAGTCGAGCGCCGCCCATAGCTTATCCCCGGAGGTCTTCGGATAGCCCGGAAGCTCCGGATTCCCACCTGGAAGATCGTCGGCATCGTGGATGGTGAGTGCGTGAGTGGTAGTCAGCCACTGAGTGTACGAGCGGGTCAGAACGATCTCATCCTCCGGCAGATGGCTCCGGCTTCGGCTGGAGAGCGTCGGGTCGCTGGCCAGGGGGCAGGCCGGGTCGACGTCGCAACACTGCCGGCACTCCTCGCCCGTGGTCGTCCCGTTGGCATCCAAGTCGCAGGGCCCCACCGCCGCGGCAGGATGCGCGCTGAGCAGCGTCCAGCAGGCCATGAGCACGCCGTGCCCGATCAGCCCCGCCCTGGCCGCCCCGCCGTGCCGGCGCCAAGAACACCAGGACCGCAATGCGGCGAATCCGCTATGTTCTTCACCCCATCTATTCGCTACGAACATTGTAAAGCCTCCCTTCATCCGGCCACGCTCTGCTGGGGCTATACCCCAACGCTCTTTCTCTCTTGTTCCACAAAGGAATACACCACTGCCGCAGTTTTCGTATTCCCGAACCCCCGTTTTTCGTCGGGCAAAGCGGTTTCAGAACGTTGTTTCGGCGTAATGGCAGGCCACGAGGTGGCCGGCCTGGAGGCCGGCCCTGGGTTCCAGCGGCGGCTCCGTGTGGCATCGGTCGGCGGCGAAGGGGCAGCGCGTGCGAAACCGGCAACCGGAAGGTACGTTGGCCGGGCTGGGACCTCGCCGATGAGCGGCACCCGCCGCCCCCCCGCCGCGGGCGCGACGGGTTCGAGACTGGGGATGGAGGCCAGCAGGGCCCGGGTGTAGGGGTGGCGCGGGTCCTCGAAGATGTCCCGGCGATCCCCGATCTCCACGATTCGCCCGAGATACATGACCACGATCCGCTCACTGATATGACGCACAACGGCCAGGTTGTGGGCGATAAAAAGATAGGTCAGCCCGAGGTCGCGCTGCAGGTCACTCAGTAGATTGAGAATCTGGGCCTGGACGGAGACATCGAGGGCGCTGACGCATTCGTCACAAACGACGAAGCGCGGCATAAGCACGATGGCCCGGGCGATGGCCACGCGCTGCCGCTGGCCGCCGGAAAACTCGTGCGGGTAGCGGTGCATGTACGCGGGGCTCAGGCCGACCCGCTCCAAGATGGCGGCGACCATCTCGCGGCGTTGTCGCCCGCGGGCGATGCGGTGGACCGCGAGCGGCTCGCCCACAATGTCTTCGATGGTCATGCGCGGGTTGAGACTGCCGTAGGGGTCCTGGAAGACGATCTGCATGCGGCGGCGCTGGGCGCGCAATTCGCGGCGCTTGAGGCCCAAGACGTCCTGGCCGTCGTAGAGCACTTGCCCTCCGGTAGCGGGAACCAGACATAGGATCGCGCGGCCGGCCGTCGTCTTTCCGCACCCACTCTCGCCGACTAAACCGAGGGTCTGTCCGCAAGGAATGTCGAAGCTGATGCTGTCTACGGCCTTGATCCACCCGACGGTCCGGCCCCAGACGCCGCGGCGGATAGGAAAGTACACCCGCAGGTTGCGTACGCTCAGGAGCGGTTGGCTACCAGCCGCGGGAGGGCCTAGTGTTGCGTGCTGAGTGCTGAGTGGCCCAGTGCTCATCTCAGAGTTCCCGACAGGCCGCGAAATGGCCTGGGTCCACTTGGCGGAGCGGCGGCCCCTGCCCATCATGGTCATGGCCGTCGCGGCACGAGGCCACAACCGTGAGCGGCTCTTCGCCACGATGTACGGTCGCCGTCGGACGCCCCGTTTCCCGCGCGAGACGTTCCGTGAGGGCACACCGCGGATGAAATCGGCAACCGCTAGGATAGTCAGCGGGGTCGGGCACGCTGCCAGGGATCACTTGTAAACGTTCGATGGTGCGTTCGATTCGCGGCGTACATCGGAAGAGGGCCTGCGTGTAAGGATGGGCCGGACGCTCGAAGATTGCCTGGATAGGGCCGTACTCGACGATTTTTCCCGCGTACATGACATAGACCCAATTGGCGATCTGGGCCACTACACCCAGATCGTGGGAGATGATGAGGAGGCTCATGCCGGTGTCGGCTTGCAAGGTGCGGAGGAGATCGAGGATCTGCGCTTGGGTGGTCACGTCAAGGGCGGTGGTGGGCTCGTCGGCGATCAAGAGCAGAGGCCGGCAGGCGAGGGCCATGGCAATCATGACGCGCTGCTGCATGCCGCCGGACAGTTGGTGGGGATACTCGCGGACGCAACCTGGCGGGTCAGGGATGCCCACCCGCTCGAGCATGTCCTGGGCGAGCTTCCAGGCCGCCCGACCGCGAAGGTGCTGGTGCAACTCAATGGCTTCGACGATCTGGGCCCCGACGGTGAAGACTGGATTGAGGGAGGTCATCGGCTCCTGAAAGACCATGGCCAGCCGGCGTCCACGGATCGAGCGCATCTGTTTTTCGGAGAGGGCCAGGAGATCGACGCCGGCGCCGCCGGATTCGGGATAGAGGACGACCCGGCCGGTACGGAGGCGGCCCGGGGGGGAGGGGATCAGCCGCATGAGCGACAGAGCAGTGACACTCTTCCCGCAGCCACTCTCACCCAGCAGGGCCACCGTCTGACCCCGCGGGACGGTCAGGGAGACGCCGTCCACCGCGGTCACCGTGCCGCTGTCCGCGGCAAACTCCGTCCGCAGGTCGGCAACCTCCAGGAGTGTTTCCGGGTGATCGGGCATTGAACTTCCTCACACCATCGGGGCGGCCGAGGATTTTGGGTCGAAGGCGTCGCGAAGCCCGTCGCCCAAAAAACTCAGCGCCACCAGCGTGGCCACCAGTATGACGCAGGGGAAGGTGATCAGCCACCAAAAACCGACAAAGGTGTTGACCGCCTGGACACCGTCCGCCGCCAACCGACCGAGCGACGGGATCGGTGCCCGGATCCCGATACCCAGGAAGCTTAGAAACGACTCCTGCAGAATGGCTTGTGGGACGACGAGCGTGGCGCAGACCATCACCGGGCCGACCAAATTGGGCAGCAGGTGCCGCCACAGGATGCGAAAGGTGCCCGCGCCACTCGCCCGCGCCGCTTCCACAAAGACTTGCTGGGAGAGCGAGAGCACCTGGCCGCGCACCACCCGCGCGGGCGTCAGCCAACTCACCGAACCGATGGCGATGAACAGAATGACGAGGTTAGCCACCTCGGCCCGCTGACCGAGGAGCGTGCGCAGCGGCCCTTCGAGCCCGACTTTCAGCAGGATGACCAGAAGCACGTACGGGAGGCCGTAGAGCACATCAACCACCCGCATTAATAGAACATCCGCCCTTCCGCCGGCGAGGGCCGCGGCCGCACCCCACAGCGTGCCCAAAGCCACTGCGAAGGTGGCCGCGGCCAGACCGATTCCCAGACTCACCAGCCACCCGAGCATCCCACGATAGAGCAGGCTGCGGCCGAGGGCATCGTAGCCCATGCCGCCGGAGAGGCCATGGGCAGCTGACCCGGCCCAGGTGAACCAGCGTCCGACAGGGTTACGGCCCAGTTGATCGCGGAAAGCGACCGGGCTATCGACCGGCGTGGCGGTGGGCGGGTGGCGAACGGCCTGTTCGAGATTCTGCAGGTCGAACCAACTCACCGAGAACGGCGTCGCCGCCAGAACCAGCATCAGGCACAGGACCAGAAACGCGGCGCTGCCGAGTCCGAGCCGGTTGCGGCAGAAACGTCTCCAACCGCGATGGGGGGCCCACGCTTTGGTGGGCGGAGTCGCGAGCGATCTTGGCACCACCTGCGCCATCACGCGGGCTCCGCGATGCGGGGATCGACCAGCCCGTAGGCCACGTCCACCAGGGTGTTGAAGGCCACGAGGATGACGGCAAAGACCAGGACCGTGCTCATGACCAGACCGCAGTCGAGGTTGAGCGCCCCATCCACGAAATGCTGACCCAGACCCGGCACGCCGAAGACCTTCTCCACCACGAAGGAGCCGGTCATGGCCTGGGCCGCCGCGGGCCCCAGGTAACTCAACACCGGCAGGAACGCCGGCTTGAACGCATGCTTCCAGATCACCGCGCGCGGCCGCAACCCTTTGGCCAAACCGGTCCGCACGAAGTCGCTGCTGAGCACATCCAACATGCCGATGCGGGTGAGCCGCGCGATGTAGGCCGTGAACGGCAGCGATAGGGTCACCGCGGGGAGCGGCACGTGGGCCAGCGTCCCCCAGCCGCCGATCGGGAACCAGTGTGCGAAAACGGTGAACGCAATGAGCAGGGCCGATCCGGTTACAAAAGTCGGCAGGCTGATCCCGATCAGGATCAAGCCCATGGTGGTCAGGTCGAACCAGCCGTTGCGGTGCACGGCGCTGAGCACGCCGACCGGAACGCCAAACAGAACGGCGAGCAGAATGGCCACAAAGCCGAGCGTCAGGGAGACGGGCAGGGCGTCGGCGATAATTTGGGTGCAGGTCCAGTCCTTATATTGAAAAGAGGGGGCCGAAATCCAAGCGTGCCGCTCCGGCCAGAAACTCGAAGAAGTACTTCACCGGCTGATCCGTGCTGTAACGGGCTTCCAGCGCTTTGAGCACCTCAGGGGGCAGGTTGCGCTCAGGATTGGCGAAGGGATTGCCCGGCGCCACCATGACCATGACAAACGTGAGCAAATAAACGGCCGCCAGGGTGGCCAAGCCCAAAAGTAGCCGACGAAGAATTTGAGTCATGGTCTACCAGGCTCGGGGATCGTTCCCATACGCGTTAACATGACATCCCATGGTACGGTTCGGCGTCCCGTTTGCTAGACAGCGTGCACGCTCCGTATCAGGCCGCTTCAGCGGCCTTCCCCGCAGGGCCGTAGGCCAGCCGTTTTACGGCTGGTGATCCTCACATAGCGAAAAGGATAGAGCAGTCGTGGGTTGGGATACAAACCTCGTACAGAGGGTTTGATGGCCATCAGGTTCGTGAGTTGATACAGGGGCAGCAGGGGGCAATCATCGCGGATCAGAATCGCCTCGGCGCGAGCGAGCAGGGCCATGCGGGAGGAAGAGCCCTGTGCCGCATGCGGAGTGCCGAGTGCTGAGTCGAGCAGTTCGTCGTAGGCGAGGTTGGCATAGCCGGCGTCGTTGTTGCCGTTCCCCGCGCGGAAGATGTCGAGAAAGGTCGTGGGGTCGTTGTAGTCGCCGTACCAGTTGGCCTGGGCGATCATGTACGTTCCGTTGACTTTGTCCTCGGCGAACGTCTTGGGTTCTTTGGCACGCAGCTCGACCCGGACGCCCAAGGCATCGCCCCACATGCGGGCCAGGACCTCGCACATCTTTTCGTCGCCGCCGGCGGTACTGTAGAGCAGGTCGATCGGCGGCAACCCCGCGCCGCCGGGATAACCCGCCTCCGCCAGCAGCCGCCGGGCCTCGGCCGGGTCGTAGCCCAACGGGGTCGGCGATGCATAGCCCGGGATGCTCCCGACCGGCACGAGGTTACCCGAGGCCGGCTCGCCGCGCTGCAAAACCTTCTCGACCAGCAGCTTCTTGTCGGTGGCCAGGTTGAACGCCCGCCGCACGCGAACGTCCAGGAGAGGGTTGGGGCGTCCAAGCACTTCCGCGTCGCGGCAGTTGAAGATGCAGAAGTGCGTGGCCAGCACGACGGGGTTGTGGAGATCGGGACGCAGGCCCTGCACCGCCAGCTCGATCAGCCGGTGGTCGTAGTGGACCCTCATATCCGGCAGGAAGTCCACTTCGCCGGCCTCATAGGCCATCACCGCCGTATTCGCGTCACTGTAGGCCACGCGGTCGATGGTGGCGCACGCAGTCCGGGCGTAGTCGCGATGGTGGGGGTTGCGTACCAGACGGACGCGACGCTTGAACGACCATTCGGCAAGCCTGTACGGTCCGTTCGTGATCAAGCCTACGTACCCCCGCACCGGGTAGGCCGGTTTGGTCCACTGCTGATCGTAGATGACCAGTCCCTCACGGGTGAGCGGAACCCCGTCGAAATGTTCGCGGAGTCGCTCGATGCTCTCGTGGATGGGCACAAAGGTGGGGAAAGCGCACAGGTCGAGAAAGTACACGCAAGGCCTGACCAGCGTGAGCCGTAGCGTCGAATCGTTGACGGCACGGATGCCGGTCCGGGCGAAGTGCTCGTCGCACTCCCCGGCATGACGGTGGAGCCACTCGCGGTGGATGGCAGTCCAGTCCGCGTCGCGGGCGGACAAATCGTCGGCTAGCGCACGATAGAAACCTTCGGCGGTCTCTCTCCCCACTTCGCGAGCAGGCGAAGCCTCCGCGGGCCGATCCCTACCCGTCGGCCGGCCGGGGCGTGCCCCTGCTGTAGCGCAGGCTTCCAGCCTGCCAGCTGCTGTCGTTATTTCCGGAAGGTCCGTGTGTTCATAAAGGGCCCGCGCGCCCGCGGCGTCGATGGTCCAACCGCCGGCCAAGCGACTCAAGGCCGTGAGTACCGATACCGCCCGGTTCCGCCACTCGTAGTACTCGCGCAGGCCCGCGATATGGTCCATCAGCAGCCCGGCATAGTCCATGGCGGTCCCGGGTTCGATGGCCCGGCGCCATCCACGCACGAAATCGCCGGCCGTGACCCGTTCGCCGTTAGACCAGCGCGCGTCCGGCCGGATGTTGAACTCGTAAGTCAGCCCGTCGGACGAGATGTCCGGGGGGAAGTAAGCAGCGCCCTCCATCGGTTCGGTCGTCTGGGGGTGATAAGTGGTCAGACCTTCCCAGATGTTGATGGCGATGCGGATGTCCTTGGTCCAGCTCATCTGGGCCGGGTCAAGCGTGTTGAGGTCCGAGGCCTCGGCATAGACGAAGTCGCCCCGCGTGGAGTCCTGTGCGGTGGTGATCACCGCCGCCACGAGGGCCAGCGAGAGCAGGGTAACGATCATCAAAACGCGAAACATGCCCGTTCCGCTGCCCGACCGCTCACCGTGGGGTGCTTTTCAACTCGCAATTGCACCGCTCCCGTACGGTCACGTTTCGGTTTTCGGAGGGGTCACTCGGGGATCGGGGCCCCCACCGCCACGTTCCAGGGCGGATTGTTGAGCACCCCCTTGGTCTGGGGGGTGCCGATCCACTTGTTCAGTTCCAACGGTAGGGTGACGTCCCGGTTCTCCGCCTTCTTCATGGCCTCGCGGAGGTTCGGCGCTGGCGACGGGGCCGCCGACCGCAGCAACAAGTTTTCCGTCGCGTCGGTGGTCACCTCGATATGATACTGCTCGTCGGCCGAGATGCCTTGGGTGAGATAGCGTTCGACGTCCAGGCGCAGGTAGGCCGCCAGGACGGCCACCAGGCGGTTCTTGGCCTGAAGGTTGTTGGCTTCGTCGCGGAGAAATTTCAAGGCGACTTCTTCCGCCCCGTCGGCGGCCGGAGAGCCCTGTTCGCGCATACGCAGTTGCCCCTTGATCACCTCGAGGATCGCTTCCACCGCGGGTTCGAGATTCGCATCTTTGTAGAATAACGCCTCATAAATGCGGGCAAGGACCACGCCGTTGGCCTCTCGGGCCCCGACCTCGCGGAGCAGTTGGATGGTGGTCTTGGTTCGTTCCTTATCGGCCTGGATCGTCGGGATGAGTGCGGCGAACGTCTTCGCACAGGTGTAGCGCACGCCGGGTTGGCCTGTGGCTTTCAGGCCCGCCGCCAGCCCCGGGATGGCACCGAGTTCCTTGAGGTCCGCGAGGACCTGCGCCAGGGCCAGCCCGACCGCCGCTTCCAAGCCCTGGCCTTTCTCAAACTCTGCTGCGAAGCGTTGACTGGTTTGCTCCAGAAACCGCGTCTTGAAGCTCGCGGAATTCTCGGGGTGGTTGTACTGGGTCCGGTAAGCCTGCAGGAGGGCGTCGTCCGCCTCGCTGGGCGACACCTGTAGGTCTTCTCTCAGTTTCTTGAGCCGGTAGGTGATCCAAGCGTCAATGGCCGGCTCGTCGGGCTGGATGGTCGTGCGGGTGCGAACCGCGTCGAGGGTGACCTCTTCCGGGGCCTGCGCGGACGTGGGGGAAACGAGGCCCAGCCAGATCGTAATCGAAACCACGACGAAGATACTACACGGGTTCAAAGCCGAGCTCCTTTGGATCAACTCCCGGGCCGCGCGCACCGATGAAAACCACAGAGTAATCAGGCGTGTCTGTACGTGTCAAGAACCGATCCCCGGCCGCCGCAGCCATGCCTTCGGTTGGTGACCGACCTGTGGCCGCCCGATTGCCGCAGGACATTCGAAAGCTATAATGGCTTTGTTGACGGGGGTCGAGCGGGGCGATAGGGTCCTCGTCGGGATTCAAACCATGACCACAGAAGACCAGTCGGGGTCACCCGCCCGCTCCATGCGGGACCGGGTACAGAGCGTCATTGACGAAATCCGCCCGTTTATTCAACGGGACGGCGGGGACATCGCCCTGGTGCACGTGAGCGAGCAAGGCGAGGTCCACGTGCGGCTGCAAGGAGCGTGCGTGGGGTGTCCCATGTCGCAAATGACTCTGACGATGGGGGTGGAGCGGAAGCTGCGTCAGGAGGTGGCGGAGGTGACGCAGGTGTTACTGGTCCCGCCGGAGCTGTAGCGGCGCTTGGTGAACCTCGTCGGAGACGCGCATGCGGGAGCGGGACCAAGTCATCCCTATAGGAAAGGTCAAGCCGTGGATGCTGAGGAAATCATTCTGTTGACCGTCGATTCCGTGGCCGAGTTGGTGCAGGCCCATCGTGCGATAGAGGGGCCGGGACCTGAAAACGGTAAACGTCGGGCGCCGCGCTGGCCCTTCCCCGGGGCCACGCAGTTGTGGGTCACCGGCAAAGGCGGGGCGGAGCAATTGATCTTTGGGACTTGCTGCAACCTCAGCGCGCACGGGCTCGGGGTGCGGACGGACCAACCTCTGCCGATCGGAGCCACCCTGCCTATCGCGATCCATCTCCCCCAGGCGAGCTACCACGGCAAGGCAACGGTGCGGCATTGCACGGAGATGCACCAGGGCTACTTCGTCGGCATGGAGTTTCATTTCGATTAGTGGCGGGCTGCCGACGCACGCAACGGGCGGGTCTCACCTGCACCGGTTACAGCAGTTCCAGCAAGGAGCGCAGGAAGCCTTTGTAAACCGGTAGGGGGATGTTGCCCAAGTCGGCGGACGGCGACTCCTCTGCGATGAGTTGTCGCACGTGTTCTTTGGCCTCGGCGGCGTGTTTCTTGAGTTGACGGGTGGCGACGTCGGCCCGACCCATGTCTGACGCAGCCATGGCCGCAAGGAAGTCGTTCACCGACTCCGGGACATCGACGTCGAAGTCGCGTGGCAGCACCACGCCGCTTCCGGTATCCGGCACCTCCCCACCCGTGTCATATTTGGCCGGCTCTTCCTTATCGAGCGCGGTGGTCAGGCGGCGGGCTTCGTCGAGCAGTTGGTGCTCGCGGGCCTCTTCGTTCGGGTCAAGGGGGGCCAAAGGGATCTCTTCACGCTCCTCGGGCGGCATGGGGACGTAGACGCTCTCCTTGCAATAAGGGCATTTGCCGCGTTTGCCGCCGGCAGTGGCCGGCGCGCGAATCAGCTTTCGACACATCGGACAGTGAAATTCGATGCTCATCTCGGGCCTCCGCACCGCCGGCACGAGCCGCGGTTCACCGAGGGGCCGGCCGCCAACCTCAGGAGGACGACCGCGCACCGGCGGCCCGTCGCGCTCGAAACACCAATCTTATCGGCACCTCCTGAAAAGGCAAACGTTCGCGCAAGCGGTTAAGCAGATACCGTTCGTACTCCTGGGTCACCAGGTCCGGGTGGTTCACGAACAGGACCAGGGTCGGCGGGCGCGAGGCCACCTGGGTCGCATAGTAGATGCGCGGCGGCTTGGTGCCGCGTTTGGCCGACGGCCCGCGGCTTTCGAGAATCGCGCCCAGGACGGCGTTCAACGGACCGGTAGCCAGCCGGATGTCGGCCTGCTTAAACAAGGACCAGGCCACGTCGATGGCGGCGTCGACGTTGTGGTCCGTAGTGGCGGTGGTGAACACAACCGGAGCATAATCCAACTCCATGAACACCTTGCTGAGATAGGCGCCGAATTCTTCGGTGGTCACGCGCCCCTTGGCCAGGTCCCACTTGTTGACCACCACGACGCAGGGCCTGTACTCCGCCCGGATCAAGGCCGCGAGCTTCTTGTCCACCCGGCTGACCGGCTCGGGCGCGTCGAGGAACAGAAGCACGACGTCGGCACGCCGGATGGAACCCTCCGCGCGGGTGTATCCGTAGTACTCGATGGCGTCGGCCATCTTGCGCTTTTTGCGCACCCCGGCGGTGTCGATGGCGACGAAGGTGCGTCCGCCCTGCTCAAAGGTGACGTCGATCGCATCGCGGGTGGTGCCGGGCTTTTCGCTGACGATGACGCGCTCCTCGCCGGCCAGCGCGTTAATGAAGGTGCTCTTGCCCGTGTTGCGTCGGCCGACCAAAGCCACCTTCATGACCGGTTCTGCCGGGGCCGGTCCCGCCAGGCCCGCCAGCCGCTCGGCGATGACCGCCATCAAGTCGCTCCGCCCGTAGTGGTGGACCGCCGAAAGCAACAGCGGTTGGCCATAGCCCAACCGTCCGAATTCCGCCGCGGCGGGCTCGTGGGCCGGATCGTCCACTTTGTTGGCGAGCAGCACGACCCGGTCTGTCTGCCTGCGCAGGAGTTCGGCCACCTCCCGGTCCAACGGCATGATGCCGGCCTGGGCATCGACCACAAACAGGATCAAGGCTGCCTGCTCGAGGGCCAAGAGGATTTGCCGTTCGATCTGGTCGGTGAGTTGGTCCGGGTCTTCGACCCCCCAGCCGCCGGTGTCGACCAGCTCGAAGTAGAAATCATCGCGGAGGCTGATGACTTTGCTGACGCGATCGCGCGTGACGCCCGCGGTGGGCTCAACGATGCTCACCATCCGCCGGGCCACGCTGTTGAGCAGCGAACTCTTGCCGACGTTGGGTCGGCCGACGATGGCCACCACGGGAAGCGCCATAGACGAGATCCGAAACCGTTCACCCGCTG
Organism: Planctomycetota bacterium; assembly: GCA_043803085.1. Taxonomy (GTDB): domain Bacteria; phylum Planctomycetota; class Phycisphaerae; order UBA1845; family UBA1845; genus JAAEQG01. Next base: position 38,573 of record JAZDKM010000288.1, on the reverse strand, counting down.
ATCACCAGCCGGACGAAACGGCGTTTGCCACGTTGGAGGATCTGCCCGGACTTGACCGAGACGGCCCCCAGCGGGTCCGAGAGGACCTCGCCGTCCAGGCGGGCGCCCTTTTCCTTAATCAACCGGCGGGCGTCGCTCTTGGACTCCGCAAACCGGCAGTGGATGAGCAGGTCCGCCGCCGGAATGGCGCCATCCGTGAGCAAGGCCACGGGGATGGTCACATCTTCGATCTCGTCGGGCAAGCCGGTCTTGCCCGCCCCGTGAATGCGGAAAAACTCCTCCTCGGCCCGCTCGGCGGCCTCGGCATCATGGAACTGCCCGACAATCTCCTTGGCCAGGACGACTTTGGCGTCCCGCGGATGCGTCCGGGAGGGGTCGAGCAACTCGTGGATCCGGGCCAGCGGGGTGTGCGTGAGCAACTCGAAGTAATTGCGCATGATCGCGTCCGGGATGCTCATCAGCTTGCCGAACATGTCCGACGCGCTCTCCGAGACGCCCACGTAGTTGCCCAACGACTTGCTCATCTTCTCGCGCCCGTCGAGGCCGACCAGGATCGGCATGATCATGACGATCTGCGGCGGCTGCCCGGCGATGCGCTGCGAATCGCGGCCCATGAGGTTGTTAAACGTCTGGTCCGTGCCGCCGAGTTCGACGTCGGCCTCGATCTCGACGCTGTCTCGCGCCTGCATCAGGGGGTAAAACAGCTCGTGGAGGTAGATCTCGACGCCTTCCTTCTGCCGCTTGGCAAAGGTGTCGCGTTCCAGCATGCGCGCCACGGTGACCTTGCCCGCCATGCTCAGCACTTGGGCGAAGGTCATGCCCGAGAGCCATTCACTATTCCGCCGCACCTCCAGCTTTTCCGGCGAAGTGTCGATGACCGCGTCGGCCTGCGCGAGGTAGGTTTGGGCGTTGGTGTACACTTCCTCATCGCTGAGCAGCGGTCGGGTTTTCGACCGGCCGGTGGGGTCGCCGATCATGGCGGTGTAATCGCCGATGATCAAAATCGCTTTATGACCCAGGTCCTGAAAGTCGCGCATCTTCCGCAGCACGACCGTATGACCGAGGGTCAGGTCCGGCGCCGTCGGGTCCATACCCAGCTTGACGCGCAGCGGTCGGCCCGTCTGGGCCGAGTGCTCCAGACGCGCTTTCAGTTCCTCCATCGTGTAGACGGCTTCGCACCCCCGGGTCAGGCTGGCAAGCTGCTCGTCGATGCTCTTGGTCGCCACGATCGGCCTCCTTGTTGATTGCGACAGGGATGCTACAGGTGACGAGCCATCCGATCAAGACGTGTGACGGAGCCTGCACCTCATCATGGTTCCCCGCATTGCCGGCATACCCAGGCCGGAACGCTCTCCAACACCAGGTGATACCCTTTCCGATTCAGTTGGAAGGGCGCCGTTTCACGCTCCATGAGACCTTGGCAATGGATGCACTTCATGCTCGCCTCCTTCTCTTGAACCCCTCCTCCCACGACTCCGGGCTGGGGAGATAAGCGGGCGCGACATCTGCCTGACGGCATGGGGGAGGAACAGAAGCTTCGCCTGCGCGCTTCGCCGAACGAGGGAAAGGATATCTTCCGGATGGGTCACTCGCATATTATAATGGCTGGCTGGATTCCCGACCAGGAGGGCATCGCTCGATCGAGCCGTGGACCTTCTCGCCCGGCGGTGTTATCCTGAAGGGGTTTTATTGAGGGTCGCAGGTATGGGATCTGTGTGCCGAAAACCCGAGCTTGTGCTTCGAGACGGAAAGCCCGCGGCGGTCATCCTGGACATCCGCGAGTACGAGAAGCTCCTGGAGCGTGTCGAGGACGTTTACGACCGCAAGCGGCTCAAGGCCCAGCGCAAGAAGTGCCTGCAATTCAAGAAGCTGGACGACTTTCTGAGCGAGCGGGGCACCCGTGCATGAAGTCCTCCTTGAGAAGCGGGCGCAACGCGATCTGCGCCGCCTGCCGCCAGAAGTCTTTGCGCGTGTGGTCCGCGCTATTCGGGCGTTGGGTGCCAATCCGAGACCGAGGGGGTGTCGAAAGCTCGCCGGTTCGGCCAACGATTGGCGGATACGGGTCGGTGAGTATCGTGTGGTGTACGAGGTCGACGACGCAGCCCTGGTCGTGCGGGCGATGTATGTCCGTCATCGACGCGACGCCTATCGTTGATCGGGCGGGTGGCATGGGCCCGTCAGGGGCCGAGTCTTTGACGAGGCCCTTGCCGAACTCGTGCGCCCAAGCGCCGAGTGAGCCAGAACACGGACCCTTGCCACCCGCCTGCCAAAAGTTTTGACGTGCTGAGGGCTTCCAGGGCGGATCGGGTTTCTGGTACGATGGAGGCCGTAGGTCGGGAGGACCATGCCATGTCCGCCATTGCCCGCGTCCGCGTTTGGGGCCTCACGACTCGAACCGATCCAGCGGGAACTCGCTGCCCACGTGCGCTCAAGTGCTATTCTGATGTGGCGGCGGGGTGGCATGCCCAAGCGGAGCGGAACGCAGTGGAGCGAAGCGCGGGCATGTTGCGTCCTTCGACCATCCTATGCACGGGCTGCACGCAACAGGGCCGCGCTGCGCTTGGCCATGCCACCCGTCGAGTTCGCCGCAGGCGGTCGAGACGAATTCCTCCGCGACCGCAAGACACAGGACGCGGTGCCGTTCGCTGCTGGTCGGGCACTCAAGCCGGCGGTCAAACACCTCTCCGCTGGGTTATTGGTGCACTCCGCCGATCGGGATTGCCCGTAGGCCGCTTCTCATGCGAGGATCCCACACGGCAGTACGGGCGACGACTGAGAATGGCGCGGAGCCTCGCGTGGCGCGTAGGATCGTCCACAACCCGAACATGATCCTTTCGGCCGGCACGAAGGTTGTGCTGCGCGACCCGCTCTCGCCGCGGGATGCCGCCGCAGTTCAGCCAGCCGGCGCTGTCGGCGTGATTATCAAGTCGCCGATGGACCAGGACCATGCATACCGCGTGCGGTTCCCCGACGGCAGCGAGGCCCCGCTCTGCCGGACCGAGTTCACATTACTCAAGCACGTGCAGGCGGATGCGGCCGGCGGCGCCGTGGACGCGCTGGGCGAATTCGAGTTGTCCGACTGCGTGATCTACCGCTGCATTGTGGGGTCGCGGGCGTACGGCTTGGCCAGCGACGAATCCGACACGGACCGCCGTGGCATCTATCTGCCGCCCGCGGAGATGCACTGGTCGCTGTACGGCGTGTCGGAGCAGCTCGAGAACCTGGCGACGGAAGAAGCGTACTGGGAGCTGCAGAAGTTCATCGTGCTGGCACTGAAGGCCAACCCCAACGTGCTGGAGTGCCTGTACACCCCTCTGGTGGAGCACGCAACCCCGCTGGCCGAGGAGCTACGGGCGATGCGGGGCGTGTTCCTGTCGAAGCTGGTGTATCAGACCTACAACGGCTACGTGCTGAGCCAGTTCAAGAAGTTGGACGCGCACCTGAGCCGGCACGGGACGATCAAGTGGAAGCACGCCATGCACCTCATCCGCCTGCTGTTGTCAGGGATCACGGCCCTGCGCGAGGGGCGTGTGCCGGTCAGCGTCGAGGAACACCGCGCGCAACTCCTGGCGATCCGCGACGGCACCCTGCCATGGAAGGAGATCAACGCGTGGCGGCTGGCGCTGCACCGCGAGTTCGACGCGGCGTACGCGGCGACAAAGCTGCCGGACCGGCCGGATTACGAGCGGGCGAACGGGCTGCTGATCAAGGCCCGGCGGAGTATGGTGGTAGACTGACGATGGACGACGGATTCGAGCTGTCTGGGCAGGGAGGTTGCCCGATTCGTCCGTGATCCACGGGCGTTCCTCAACGACCTTTCCTCTGAGGATCTATGTTGATCGATACCGCACTATTCCAAGCCGTCGTTTGCGAGCAGCCGTACCCGCTGCTTTTCGTGACCATCAGCGGCGCTCACTTGTACGGTTTCCCCTCGGCAGACTCCGACTATGACCTTCGCGGCGCGCATATCCTGCCCGTGCGCGAAGTGATCGGCCTCCACCCCGGGCGCGAGACAATCGAGGTCTCCGGCGTTCGGGACAGACGCGAGGTGGACCTCGTCACCCACGACGTGCGTAAGTTCTTCCTGATGTTGCTGAAACACAACGGATATGTGCTCGAACAGCTCTATTCGCCGCTGGTCGTGCACACAACGCCGGAGCACGCCGAACTGAAGGACATCGCCCACGGGTGCCTCACCCGGCACCATGCTCACCACTACCTCGGGTTCGTCCGCACGCAGTGGCGCCTGTTCGAGAAGGACCGGCGCGTCAAGCCGCTGCTGTATGTGTACCGCGTGCTGCTGACCGGCATCCACCTGATGCGGACCGGCATCGTGGAGGCCAACCTCGTCAAATTGAACCAGCAGTTCCGATTGGACTACATCGACGACCTGATCGCCCAGAAGCTCAGCGGCCCCGAACACGGACCCCTGCACGACGCGGATTTCGACTTCCATGCGCGGGAGTGCCAGCGGCTGACGACGGAGTTGGAGCAAGCGCACGACGCGAGTGTGCTGGCGGAGGAGCCGACGGCAAGAGTCGCCCTCAATGATCTCCTGCTGCGGTTGCGTGAGGGCGCGAAACGTGAATGACGACTGGTCTCAGTATCGTGCCAGGCACAGACTCGTACTGACGGACAGCGGCATGCAGCCGACCTCCTCTCCGGAATTCCTAATCCGTGCGGCCTGAAGAGGAGGCGTCACCATGTCGAAGTTGGACGATAGCGTTACGGGCCGGGGGGTTACAACTTTTTAGCACCTCCACCGACACTCACGCGCCAGCAACCGGATTCCTCGCACGATGTCTCGATCGCGACATCAAGAAATGTGCGGATCACATCGATGTTTGTTTTCGCGTGGGGCGTAAGGTCGATGGCGCGGAACGATCCACCCGCGCCTAGGGCGAGCGGCAGGAGAAGCTGGTCAACCAAGTGCTCGCCGACCGGGGCATCGCTCTTGACATAGCGGCGCACCTCGTCCACGGTGCGCATCGCCACTTGCTCCGCCGTTACGCCGCGCGCGCCGAAGCCGGTAAAGACCTCGGTCACCTGCTCGTAGGCCAATTCGACGAGCAAGACGTTGCCGGGCCCGCGGGAGTCCGCGGCCTCCTCGCTGTACAAGACCTCGTCCGGCCAACCGAGCGACCGCTGCACCAGCCGTAGCTCGCGGCAGGCGATCTCCGGCGATAGGTTGGCAACGATGGCTCGTGCGCGGCGATGGCGGGCCAGCCCGCGCTCGAACAAGGTGAGCGGACGCCACGATGCCGGTGGCGTGATGGTCGCGAGCGCCTCACCTCCACCCGCCGGGTAGAAGCCGGGTCGCACAAGCTGCAGGTCGAGCACCGGTCTATCCGAGTCTGCCCCCAGGCGGTTGAGAATCGGCGCGAACGCCTTCGCGAGGAAATCGACCGGCGGTGCGTGCATGTTGTGCGTCCCGCCCGTGAGTGCCACTACTGAAGGCGCGCCTGCCCGCAGCAGCGGCGGCAGGACGGTCTGTAGTACGAGGCTCACACTGCCGGCCGTGCCGACGTCGAAACGATACTCGCCTGCGGCGACGGGGCCCGGGCGAAACGTGAGTTCGGTCGAGCCCAATTCTGCACCGTGCAGCTCGGCGTGGCCGATCTCCGCCGCCGCCCGCACCGCGGTCAAGTGCTGGCGCTTCAGGCCGGGCCGTTCACGCCCCGCGCGGATGCGCGCAATCCGGAACGGCCGGCCGGTGATGAGCGAGAGCGCCAGCGCAGTCCGCAGAATCTGCCCACCGCCTTCGCCCTGTGCGCCATCGATGGTGATCATGTTTCAGCCACACGTGAGCTTACCGGTCCAAGCATTGGTTTCCCGTTCAGACCAAGCGGGTCAGTGTTCGGACTCTCGGATCACGAGCGTCGAATCGAACCAAGAGCCGATCGAACAGAGCAAGGCCGTGTTCTTGGCCCTGCTGCTCATCGAGTGTCCCCAAAGGGAGCGGAACTCCGACTCGTTCCGGCAGCCTCGTTCGTCGGTGATTCACGCCGCGAATGCCCGTGCGCAACTACTTGTGTTTTGCGATAGGGGCCACAGCATCGATGCACATTCCTCTCATCACCATTATCGTCAATTATTCGCTGCACCGCCATCCTTCGTGACGAAGTGCGCCTGCAGCCGAGCGACCGGGCGCGCGGAGGCGTACCTGTGGACGCAATCTCACTTTGGTTCTAGCGGCTGGTCAGCAACTGCGAGGCTATAAAACCCTCAGCCTTCAGCCGGTTCGCAAGCCGGCTGCGCGTCTGTTCGAGGTGCAATACGTGGTGCTCATGGGCGACGTGAACAACGACGGTTACGTGCAAAACGCCGACGCCAGCGCGGTGTATCCGCGGGTATCGTTCCTGCCCGTGCCGGATGACAACCGTTACGACGTGGATGGGGACGGCTACGTCAAGAACGCCGACGCCAGCGCGGTGTATCCGCGGGTATCTTTCTTGCCGAAGCCTACGAAGCCAAGCGGACACTAACCAAAACGTCGAAACGTCGAAACGTCAAAACGTCGAAAGAAAAGGTCAAAACCTCGAAACGTCGAAATCAGAAAGCGGTAGGGTGCGCGCTCGTGCACCACTCCCGGTGGGCGGGCATGCACCCTCTTGGTCCGCGAGCGCGGACCCTACGGAATTGGCATGGCCACGCCAATATGTGATAGGCAAGGGTAGCGGCGGGCCTGTCGGCAGACAGGCAGGCTGCTGCTTCGTTGCTCGATCGGGCGGGTGCTCGTACACTGGCGGTGTGAAGACGCCCGATCCGCAGTGCGGCTTTCCTCCCCCATTACCGAGAAGATGGGTCGCCCGCTCTTCCCCGCCAGCGCAACGGGGATATCGGCCGAGCGCGCCGCGTAGAGCGGAGCGAGGGCGGTCGGCGGTTTGCGCGGCGCTCGCGGCCGCGTTGTTCGGGGGCGCGTGCGCGAAGACCGAGAAACCGGCCCCGGCGCGGACGGCCCTGCTGAAGCGGCCCAGCATCGTGCTGATCTCCGTGGAATCGGTGCGCGCCGACCACGCCGGATGCTACGGTTACGAGCGGGACACGACCCCGACCATGGACGCGCTGGCCCGCGCGGCCACGCTCTACGAGAACGCTTTTGCCGTCACCAGTTGGACGCTCACGTCGCATGCCTCCATTTTCACCGGGCTCTATCCGTCGGCGCACAACGTGCTCCACGAAAAGGACCGGCTGAACGATTCCTGGAAGACGATGGCCGAGATTCTGGCCGACTATGGTTACCAGACCGCGGCCATCATCAGCGGTCCCTATCTCAAGAAGGCCCACGGGCTGAATCAGGGGTTTCAGACGTACGACGAAACGCCGATCTCGCCGCCCAAAGTCAACGCGCACAACGACATCACGAACGGGAGGATGGAAGCCCAGATCAATGTCTTTTTGAGCCGGGTGCGCCGGGCCGACAGCCCGTTTTTCCTGTTCCTGTACTTCTGGGACCCGCACTACCAGTTCATCCCCCCACCGCCTTATGACAGCATGTTCGTCCCCGCAGGGGCGCTGAAGCCGAAACAGACCCCGGAGTTTCATCGTTACTACAAGCTGGGCAAGCACATCACGCCGGCCGAGCTCGAATACGTCAAAGCCCAGTATGACGGCGAACTCCGCTGCACCGACGGCTATCTGAAAAAACTCTTCGATCGGCTGCAAACCCTGGGCCTGTGGGAGGACGCGGCGATCATTCTGACCGCCGATCACGGCGAGCAGTTCTATGAGCACGGGGGCCTGGGCCACAAATACGACCTGCACGTCGAATCGCTCCACGTGCCGCTGGTGGTCAAGTACCCCGGCCAGAGGGAGGCCCGCCGAGAGGGACGAATGGTAAATCTGATGGACCTGTTTCCGACCGTGCTGGACCTGGGGCAGTGCCGGATCCCCGACGGGCAACAGGGGGTGTCGTTGCTGGCCGACCCCCGGGCGCCCCTCGACCCGACGTTCTATGAACTCGTGTCGGTCTGGTTCGCGAAGCGGAAAAGCACCGGGGAGAAATGGTCCGAGACGGAGAACTGGTTTGGGGTGCGTGTGGGTGACTATAAGCTGATCCAGCAAGAGCTGGCCGGGGTCACCGAACTCTACAATGTTGTGGAAGATCCCGCCGAACTCCACCCCATCGCGGGGGGCCGCGAGGAACTGGTCGCCGACCTTGCCGCGCGGCTGGCCCAGTGGCGGGCGGACATGAAGGCCGTGGCCGATCGGGGGGGCGCGCCCACCCAGGCGGTGCTGTCCCCCGAGGAGGAAGAACGTTTGCGTTCGCTGGGTTATCTGGATTAGGGACCCCCTTTCCAGACCCGCGGAGTTCCTTTATGATGCTACCGGTAGGCGAAGGCGCGGAAGCAGGCGTGGTTCTTTCGGCCTTCGTCAGAGGTGGTGAACGTCACAGTCTTTTCATAGAAAGGTTTTCCAATGTGGGGTGGATTGTTGTCCTCGCTACTGATGAGCTTTCTTCCCAGCCTGATCTCCCTGCTGCTGGCCCTTTTCACCGGCGGCGTAACGTCAACCGCGTAGCGGTCGCAGGGTCAGGTTGAGAAAGCAGGCGCCTGCTCCCGGTCTGGCGCCGCGTGCGGGCCGCGCCTAGAGCCCGTGGCAAAAGTTGTGGCACAGGCTTCCAGCCTCTGTTTCCACGGGCAAGATGCCCGTGCCACACCGCTCTTTGCCAGTTTCACCACGGGCGCTAGGCTGTGCACGGACCTTTGCGGCGGGACCGTGAGGAAGTGAGGGATCCGATATCCTTGGACTGCGGACATTGGCGTTGGCCCTGGGTTTAGCGACGGCGTGGGTCGGTGTGGCCGGTTGTGCGCAGCCCAGTCGGATGCATCTCGCCCGCAGCAATGCGGTCAAGTCGCATGACTTGGTGTGGTGGTACGTAATTTTCGACAGTGGTCTGCGCGCACCTATCGTCGGTATCGAGCTCTCGTCGCGCGATTCACAAACCGATCAATGGATTCTCACCGAGCGTGGTGTGCGTTGTTTCCGCTATCAGGGAACGCGGCTCAGGGCAGCAGGTCCGCCGTTGCCCACGGTGGGGGTGCCGGAGGACCGGGAACAAGCCCGGCGGTGGTTGCTGCACTATCTGCCCCAAGTGGCCCCACACCGCGTCCTGGCGCCTCAAGCCATCGCGAAGGCACGCTCGATGACTGAACTCGTCGGGCTATTCCGCGCCCGCTGGCCTGAGGCGATGGTGGACCCGCCGGCGCGGTTGACGCCGTACGCGCTGGCCGACGAGCTCGAAGCCTTTCCTCACGGACTGCGCGAACTGGTCGCCGCCTTCAAGAACGTGGGCGAATGAAGCCCGGAGACGACGCGGATGGGAGTTGGTGCTCATCTTTCTCGATCCCTGTTGTTGTAGCCTGCGACCTTCTCTATACTGCCGCGGGTACGTTTGGGCTAGATTATTGGAGAAGACGGTGACCAAAATCAAAGCAACGAACATTACTTGGCATGAAGGGCACGTGGAGCGTGCGGAACGTGAGCAACTGCTCAGTCAGAAGGGCTGCCTGATCTGGCTGACAGGTCTGAGCGGTTCCGGGAAGAGTACGGTGGCCTACACCCTGGAGCACGCCCTGGTGCAGCGTGGGCACCTGGCTTACGTGCTCGACGGCGACAACATCCGCCACGGGCTGAACAAGAACCTGGGCTTTTCGGCCGAGGACCGCCAGGAGAACATCCGCCGCATCGGTGAGGTGGGCACGCTGTTTGTGGACGCCGGCCTGATCGCCATGACCGCGTTCATCAGTCCTTATCGGGCGGACCGGGATGCCGCCCGCGCGTTGCTCAAACCGGGGGAGTTCATCGAGGTGTACATGGACGCGCCGCTGGAGGTCTGTGAGCAGCGCGATCCCAAGGGCCTGTATAAGAAAGCGCGGGCGGGGGAGATCAAAGGCTTCACCGGGATCGACGATCCGTACGAGCCTCCCCTGAAGCCCGAGCTGGTGCTCAAGACCGCCAACCTCTCTCCCCAACAGGGCTCTGCCATGATTATCCAACTGCTGGAAAGCAAGGGGCTCCTTCCTGAACTTTCGGCGTAGGTAAAAAACATGAAGGATCCGAGTTCGCCGCTACCCGGATCCTCCACTGAAGGCTGTTCACTCAGACGAGCGAAGACCCACAGCCTTGCTCGATGTATCGGGAGAAGCGCGCGGCGGCTTTAGGTGCGCTGAGCGGGCGTCCTGTTCTCGGACCTCATGAAACTGAAATGCCCTACGAGGTGATCGCATCGCGGACCCAATTGGCCGGGCGGCTCCTCGAGACCGCCAGTCTGTTCGTGCTGTTGGCCGTCATCGGACTGCGTCCGCTTGTTGGGGAAAGCTACGATCTGGCGGGACTCAATCTCACCGCCGCGTTGGAAGGCGTCTCCGATCCACTCCCCTTGCACACGCTGCTGATCGACGCGGCGATTCTGGCGGCGGCGTTGGGATGGGCCGTGGGCCACGGTTTACAACCACAGCGGCGGTACCGCTGGTGCGGGTTGGAGGCGGGGCTGGCGCTGGTGCTGGTGGCGGTCGTTGCCTCCTGCGCCGCGGCCGGCCACAAGCGAGTGGCGCTCAACGCTTCGGTGGATTGGGTGTCGATGGCCTTGATTGCCGTCGTGCTCGTGCAAGTGCTGCGGGAGCGCCGGCGGGTGCGGCTGGCGCTCTGTGTCATCGTCGCCTCAGCCGCGGTGCAAGCCTACCAGTGTTTTGATCAGGTGTTTTACACCTTCCCGGAGACTGAGCGGCTCTATGAGGAGCAGCGTGAAGCGTTTTGGCAGGCCCAGGGTGTGCCGCTCGATTCTGCACAGGTGATCTCCTTCGAGAAGCGCATGTGGGCCCGAGAGGCCTCCGGCTATCTCGCGCACAGCAATGTGGCGGGAGCGTATCTGGTGCTCACATTCTTCGCCGCACTAGGGGCGGCCGCGGGGCGGTTGGGGCGGGCGTCGGTGGCCGTTGATCGGATCGTTTTCCTGGCGATGTGCGTGGTGGCGGTCTTTCTGTTCGCGGCCACCCTGTTGACCCACAGTTTCGGTGCGATGGCGGCCGGCGCCGTCGGCTTCGCGTTGGCCGTTGCCCGGCGCCTGGGGCGGGGGTGGATCGAGGCCCACCGGAGGCCGGCACTGCTCTTAGGTTGGGCGCTGGTCGGCGGCGGGGTTTTGGCGGTAGTGGCTCATGGGCGGGCTCACGGGTCGTTGCCCGGGGCGTCGCTTAATTTCCGCTGGGGGTACTGGACGGCCTCGTCACGCTTGATTGCGAACCATCCGTGGACCGGCGTGGGGCGGGAGAACTTCGGGGATGCCTACCTGAAGTACAAGCCCATTACGGCGCCAGAGGAAGTTAAGAATCCGCATAATTTTCTGGTCGCCGCGGCCGCCGAATGGGGCGTACCAGGCCTGCTCGGGGTGTTGGCGATGCTGGTCGGCGGATCGATCACTGCGACGCGTCCTTTGCCGGAGTCGGGACCGGAGGCGCCCGGCAGCACGCTTGCGATCCCGGCGGCGGGTCACCCGCGGTTGTGGATGTTGTTGCTGGCCCTGTGCTTCTTCGGGGTGCGGCTGCACTTGCTGGGTAGTGACAATCGGGCCTACTGGTTTGTGGAGACCGTGCCGCCCGCGATGGTGTGGCTGGCCGTGTTCGCCGTGTGCGCGTTTGGGCCCGATCCATGGCGTTACTCGGGGCGTGACGGGTGGCTGCGTATGGCCGTGCTTATCAACTGCGGGCTGTTTGCCTTTCTGCTGCAGGACACGATCAACTTTGCGCTGATCGTGCCGGGGGCGGCGACGACGGTTTTCGCGGTGGTGGGCGTAGCCGTGGCGGCCCGGCAGGTCCCTCCTCCGCGACGGGGGGCTCTCGATGGGGAACGGCAGGGGTGGTGGCGGTGGGGCTTCGCGACGGCGGCCGGACTGGCCCTGGCGCTCGTCGTCGGGTTTATCATCCCTCCGGTGTGGCGGGCGACCGATGCGGTGGTGCGGGCGCGGGCCCAGCGACAGAACCCGGTAAGAGGAGCGCCTGAGGCTCACCCCACCGACCTGCTCTACCGCCAGGCCGTGCTGGCAGATCCGCTTGACCCGACGGCCGCGGCCGAGCGGGCCGAGTGGCTGGAGCGCGTTGCCGAGTCTGCCACCAACGCAACGGCGGTGCTGCGAGAGGCGTCGGCGTCGATGGCCGAGGCCATTGCTCGGTCTCCTGCGAACGTCGCGTACCATCGCGCACGGACCGGAATCATCCTCGCGTTGGCCCGGCTGACGCATGACCCCGTCGATCGGGCCCGCGCCTTGGAAGAGGCGGAGCGTGCGATCGCGCTCTACCCCGCTCGGCCGGAATCCTACATCGATCTGGCCAATCTCCAGGTGTGGGTCGGGCGGACGGAAGAGCGGGCGGAACTGGTGATAACGGCGGTGACGAACTACCGACGGGCCCTGGATTTGAACGCCCAGCGGCCCGCTTGGGAGGAAATCCGCCGTTTCAGTCCGGCCCGGATAGAAGCCACGCTGAACAGCATCGCCGAGGCCGAAGCATGGCTGGCCGAGCGCCCAAATTGAGGACGACTGCCGGTCAGACGAGAAAATACGTCCCACGCGCGCCAACTTCGGCTATCATCCAGTCGGTGTCTTGGTGGCTTAGTGGCAGACGCAAAGGGGTGGCGTAGCCATGCCGACGTTGTTCGGTCGAAGATACATGCGAGACAGCGTCCCGACCGCCGAGATCGTCATCGGCGTGGTGGTCCTGTTGCTGCTGGGGGGGATCGTTGTGGCGGCCATCACCATCGGCACTCGGCCGCAGCCGGCCCTCTTCGAGCGCAAGCCGGGTGTCGAGCGGAAGAGTTTGCTGACCCGCGAGATGCGCATCGCCCGGCAGATGATGCCAGCCCTGGGCACCGCGGGCTGGTCGCTGCAAGACAATGTACGAGTATCGGATCGGTCGGCCCTGGAAGCGGCGGGTGAGACGGAGTGGGTCGAGGCCGGGGCGACATGGGTCTATCGTGGTGTCTATGCCAAGCCATCGTCGCGCGAATCGGTATCTGTCCAGATCGTGGACGCGGAGACGCCGGCCAACGCCTTCGGCCTTTACCGGCAGCGCGAGCCGCGCGAGGCCGACCCACTCGCGATGGGCAACGAAGGCTGGCAAGCCCAGCAGCGCGGGGCCTTTTGGGCCGGCCGGTATTATACCGAGTTCGACCGTTCGAACGTGCGGTCGGGGGAGCCGTCCATCCGCACGATCGCCGATACGTTGGGCTCGGCGCAGATCGCCTATGGGGCACCCTTCTGGGCGGAGAGCGTCCTGCCGCAGGCCGGGCGTATCCCGGAGAGCTTCACCTTCGTAAAGCGGCGGGCAGCGGGCTTTGATTTTCTCCACGATGCTTTCGTTGCGACCTATCCGAACGACGTCACGGCGTTTGTCGCCGATGCCGGCTCCTTCGAACGTGCGGCCGACATGGTCAGGCAGTTTCAAGCGTTGTTGACCGAGCGTGGCCGGGTGCAATCCTCGCCTTCGACGCCGGAGGCGCCCATCCTTGCCGGCGATTTCGAGCACCGCCAGTTGGCCGTCTTCCACGCGGAGACGCGCGTCTGCGGCGCGGTGGGCGGCGACATGGAACCGGTGTCGGCCGTCGTGCGGCAAATGTTGGACGCGGTCCGACCGCAAGGGGGCACGGCGGCCCAAGCCGTAGCGACCCGGCCACCGGCCTCGCCGTTTCCCACGATCGACCTGCCCGACTGGGAACCACCGGCGGAGTTCCGCGAATACACGCCGCTGAATCTGTGGGAGAAGATCGACGGGCGGGCGGAAATCTATCTGCAGTTCGACATGCAGCGAATGCACTTTGGCACTTACCATCACCGCGCCGATCCGCGGCAGTTCATCGACGTGTATGGATATGAGATGGCAGCGCCGGAAGGTGCCTTCGGGATTTATCAGGCTGAGGGCGGCGGGCACGTGATCAAGCTCGACGTGGGCGACGAAGGTTACAGCGCGGGCGGCAGCGTGATCTTCCGAAAGGGCACGCACTACGTCCGCGTGGAGGCGAACGGCGAAGGGGCGACGACGGAGGCAGCGGGTCTGGCCATCGCCCGGGCCATCGCCGGGCGCATTTCGGGCACCGCGGAGAAGCCCTGGGCCGAAGCGCTCTTGCCCCGTGACGGGCGCACCAGCGAGGCGTTGGCGTACCACGGCGCGGATGCATTCAGTCTCGACTTCCTCAGCGACGTGTTTAGCGCGGATTACGCGGTCGACGACAAGACCTTCACGATGTTCATCCATCGCGCGGCGGAAGAAGCAGAGGCGGTCAAGCTGCTCGACGCCTACGCGGCATTCTTCAAGGCCTACGGACGACTGCTTGAACGTGGTCATACGGACGGGATTGAGTGGGTGGTTGGTGAGTCCGGCGGCACGGTGGACGCCGCTTTCGCCGTCGGTGTGTATCTGGGCGGCGTAAACAACTGCGCCGATGCGGTCATGGCCAAGGAGCGGGCCCTGGCGTTCGCCCGGACGATCGCCGCGCAGTCAACACCTCCCCGATCGCGCTCTTCTGCCCTCCCGCCGATCACGCGCCATGTACTTCCATCGGGGAGTCCGCGCGCCCGCCCGGCGAGGGCCCGCGCTGCGTAGGAATGGGGAAGAATGACTATCCGCACCAAAGTCAAATTTCCAAACGAACCCATTTTCGAGTCACACTTTATGCCGCTACGCCGGCCCCCGCACGTGAGATTTCCAAACGAACCCATTTCGGTGCCGCAGGCGTTACAGTCTAACTTTAATACTCCACATGGCACCCGCCTCTTGCCTCTTGCCTCTTGCCTCTTGCCTTCTGCCTCTTGCCTCTTGCCTCTCTTCAGATTTCCAAACAAACCCATTTCGTCCGGTTCTGACACAACGCTATTCAAAGCGCAATATCCTATAGTTACAGGCGTTACGGCTGGAAAGCCGGTCCCACAGAGATTCTTACGATAGGTGCCGGATGAGCAACGCGGGCGACCAGATGCGAAACCCCTGCCCCGCAGAGCGGGCGATGGGCCGCCGCGATTTTCTGAAGCGCGGCGCCGCGACCTTGGCCGCCACCGGGGCCGCCGCGGGGCTGGCCTGGTGGCTTTATGACCCCACAGGCAAGGCCGGCCTGCTGCAGCCGCAAGCCGAGCGGCTGAAAAACTACTTCGCCGGCGTGGATTACCCAACGGATGGGCCGCGGATCAGCATCGCGCGAGGCCGGCTGGAAAGAATCGACGCGATGGTCCGGGCTGCGGTGGGGGGACTAGGGGGCAAGGACGGCATGCGGCGGTTTGTATCACGGGGTGACACGGTGTTACTCAAGCCCAACGTCGGTTTCGAGCGGGCGCCGCAGTACGGGGCCACCACCCATCCCGAGGTGTTGCGGAGCGTGATCCGCCTGTACCGCGAAGCTGGCGTCGGGCAGATCATCGTCGCGGACAACCCTATCGAGTCGCCGGAAAGCTGTTTCTCGCGCTCGGGACTGCGGCAGGTGGCATTAGAGGAAGGGGCCAAGCTGCTGATCCCGGCAGACATCCACTTTCGGCCTATCGCCGTCCGCCCGCCGCGAGCCGACGCGACGCCATATCAGCCGGACCCGGCCCGGAACGAGGCCCTGGGCACTTGGCCCATCTTCTGGGAGGCCTTGCGCGACGTGGACAAGGTGATCGGTCTTCCGCCGATCAAGGACCACAACCTGTGCTATGCGTCGATGGGCATGAAGAACTGGTATGGTCTGTTGGGCGGGCGACGCAACCAGTTCCACCAAGCGATCCACGACATCGTCAGTGATCTGGGCTTCATGCTCAGCCCGACGCTGATGATCGTGGACGGCACGCGGGTGATGATGAAGAACGGCCCGACGGGCGGACGACTCGACGACGTCAAAGAAACAAACACCGTTGTCGCCAGTGTGGACCAGTTGGCTTGCGATGCCTGGTGCTACGAGAACCTGCTCGGGCGTGACCCGGCGGCCCTGCGTTACCTGGAGCTGGCCGAGCAGAAGTTCGGCGAGACTGAAACCGGCGAGCGCGCCTACGCCCAGGCCAAGCGCTTCGGCACGCGCGCTTGGACCGCGTATCTGCGACAGGGAAAGATTGTGGAGACGAACGTGTAGGGTGGGCCATGCCCACCCTACTGACCGGCTCGAAAGCCGGTCCCACAGCCAACGGGGTGAATGTCATGCGGATCACGACGGTACGCATCATCGTTGAGAGCGTCGTGTTTGCGATGTTCCTGCTGTTCGTCTTCGCGACGACGTTTAGCCATTTGGATGCGCTGCCGGGCCTGAAGTGGGTGGTCAGCAAACTCCTCGAAGTCGATCCGCTGGTAGGTATTGCCACGGCCCTTTCCACACATACCGTCTATAAAAGCCTGATCTGGGGTCTGGTGATCCTGGTCCCCACGATTCTTCTCGGCCGCATCTTCTGTAACTGGATTTGCCCGTACGGCATTCTGCATCACTTCATCGGTTGGGTGTTCAGTACCCGCAACGCGAAACAGAAGATTGAGTCCAACCGCTATCGGCCTTTGTTTGCGCTGAAGTATTACGTACTGATCGCCATGCTGACGGCAGCGGTCTTCGGCTATCTCCAGATCGGCTTGCTGGATCCCCTTTGTCTGATCTATCGCAGCTTCACGGTTTCGGTGATGCCGGAATGGGACCGGACCATGTTGGCAATGGAGCCGTTAGCGAAGGATGCGGGCACCACGCTGGAGCTGCTCCGCTCGCGAGAAGACCCCGGCGGACACATCGGCGGCTGGGTGGTCGGATTCATCATTCTGTTTCTGGTGGGCATGAACCTGGTGATCCCGCGTTTCTTCTGTCGCGTGCTTTGCCCGCTGGGGGCGCTGCTTGGCTGGCTCAGCCGCTTCGCCGTCTGGCGGATCGAGCGCAACCCCCATAAATGCACCGACTGCGACCTGTGCTTGCAGTCGTGTGAGGGGGCCAGCGACCCACACACACAGTTGCGTATGTCCGAATGCTTCGTCTGCTTCAACTGCATCGAGGATTGCCCGCACGACGCCCTGAGCTTCGCGCTGTTTCCCAAACGGTCGCACGAAGTGACCAGCCCCGACCTGGGCCGGCGCCATGCCGTGCTGGCCGGTTTGATCGGGCTGCTGTTCTTCCGCTGGACCAAGTCCAGCGCCGCCTCGACGGAGGACTTCTCCACCAAGGTGATCCGTCCGCCGGGCAGTTGCGAGGAGCAGGAATTCCTGGAACGCTGCATCAAGTGCGACCAGTGCATCCGCGTCTGTCCGACCAACGTACTGCAGCCGGCCGCCTTCGAAGGGGGTCTTGAAGCCGTGTGGACCCCGGTCATGAACTTCCGCATGGGCTTCTGCCAGTTGCAGTGTACGGCCTGCGGACATGTCTGCCCGACCGGGGCGATCCAGCGGCTCACCGTGGAGGAGAAGATGGGACTGGCGACCTTCGCCGACCGCGGCCCGGTGAAGCTCGGGACGGCCCACTACGATTTCGGGCGCTGCCTGCCCTGGAGCAAAAACATCCCGTGCGTGGTGTGCGAGGAAGTTTGTCCGGTCTCGCCCAAGGCGATCCACTCGGAGTATAAGCAACTGCTGCTCCGCGACGGCAAGAAACTCGTTTCCACGGCCACGGCGACCTCAATCACCTTGCGCGACTATCCCAAGCCGGGCGAGACCGTAGGGGAACCATGTACCTTCCGCCCCCAGGAGTACGGCGGCGATCAGACGACCACTTATCACGTGCAGTTGCTGGACCGTGCCACGGGCTTGGCCCGGCAGTACCGCATCCAGGGCAATGATGCCGACACGGTCCTGATCGGCGGCACGCTCGACCCCGTCCCCAAACCCGGCGACGTCGCCGCCCTGCACCTGGAGTTCAAGGTGCCCAAGATCGACACCGAACTATGCATCGGCTGCGGGATCTGCGAGCACGAGTGTCCGGTGGTCGGCGACCGGCGAGCGGTGTACGTGACCGCCGAGGGCGAGACCCGTTCGCAGGACTACTCCGACCGGAAACGCAACCGCTCGGTCCGGCTGAACAAGACGATCTCGGCCACCGGGCCGACAAATTGTGACAAACTCCACACCGGTCAACCGGTCGACGTGCGCGAACTTCTGGCGTAAGATCGGCTTTCGTCAAAGAGGTCCTTTAGGGAACACAGCACAAGGGAGGAAGGCTATGGAGGATCAGAAGGTATCACGACGCGAGTTCTTGAAGGTTGGCGCGGCGACGGCCGCGGTCGCAACCACCGCGGGTCCGCTGACTGTCAGGGGTGAGGAACCGCAAGAAAAGAACCGGCCGCTTCCCCGACGAAGGCTCGGCCGGTCGAACGTGGAGGTCACCATCCTGAATCAGGGCACGGCGTTCGACATCGGCGAACGCCACCTGAACCTCCTGCACGAAGAAGGCGTTCGCTGCCTCGATCTCGCCGACTGCTACGAAAATGGCAAGTCGGAGCGTACGGTGGGGGAATGGTTGAACCAAAACGGCCGCCGCAAGGAATACGTCCTGGTCACCAAGGACCACCCGTTCACGCCCGACCAGTGGGTGGAGATGCTGGACCGGCGGCTGAAGAACGCCAAGCAGGACTACATCGATCTGTACTTCATCCACGCCCTGGGCGACGACGAGTATCCGCTGGAGGCTTCCGTCGACTGGCCTAAAGACCCCGAGTGGGCCAAGGCGGCCGATAGGATCAAGAAATCCGGCAAGGCACGATTGGTCGGTTTCAGCTCGCACTGCAATCCGATCGAGCGGCGGACCGCGTTGCTCAACAACGCGGCCCAAGGCGGCTGGATGGATGCCATCATGCTGGCGGTCAATCCGTCGCTGGTCCGAGAGAATGCCGAATTCAACAAGGCGCTCGATGCGTGCCACAAGGCCGGCGTCGGTTTGATTTCGATGAAAGAATCGCGGGGCGGCCTGCCCGGGATTAAAGAGGTGTTCCCGGAATTCGAGACCCGCGGGCTGACCCCGGTCGGAGCGATTCTCACCGCCATGTGGACGGACGAGCGCTTCACCACCATCTGCTCGCACATGGACAATATCACCAAGCTCAAGGAGAATGCAGCGACCGCTCGCGACTTCAAGCCGATGACCACGGCCGAACTGGACGCCGTGCAGAGAATGCTGGCGGTGCACCCCAGGGGTTACTGCGTCGGGTGCGACGGAAGCTGCCGACGGGCCGCCGGCACGCAGACGGCGTTCAGTGACATCGCCCGCCACCTGTGCTACTACGAGGAGAACGGCGATCGCGCCCGGGCTCGGCGTCTGTTTGCCGCGCTGCCGCCCGAGGCCCGCGACTGGTCCCAGGCCGACCTCGCCGCGGCGTCCAAGGCGTGCGTGAGCAAGCTGGACTTCGAGAGAATCCTTGCTCGCGCCGCCGAGAAGCTGGCGTAGCGCCTGGGGTCACGCGACGATGGCACCAGAAGCACACAACCCGGAAGGAACTTACCATCAAACCCTGGCCTGCGGAATCGGGTTGGTCGGGGCTTACCTGCCGACGCGCCGGGTGGTGGCGGCTGAGCTGCGCATCCTGGCGGGCGCTTCGGACGAGCCGGTTGATCTGCTCGGCGTCGCCGGACTCGTCAGCGACACGGTGGATAAGGGGACCGAGAAGCGTAGCGGCCGGGAACTGTTGGATGCCTTCGACGTGCTCGGCGGCTCACACGGCTCCTGGGTCGGCCGCGAGTGCTCCGGCTACCACTTCCTGTGCTTGCCCGAGTTCTTCGACCAAGCTATGGCACTGCACGCGGAGTTTCTGCGGACGCCGACGTTCCCGGAGGAGTCGTGTGCGGTGGCCGTCGAACTTGCCCGCCAGGAAATCACGGCCCTGGAGGACGATCCGCATGCCCTGCTGGACAAGCTGCTGGGCCTCAAAGGCTACGGTCCGCGGTTGGGGCGGCACACGTTGGGCGAACGGGAGACTTTGGAGCGGATCGGCCGGGAGGAGATCCGCAGGCAGTGGGAGGCGACTTACCGTGCGGGGTGCATGCTCGTGGCCGTCGCCGGGCCGCTCGGACCGGCGGCCGTGGCAGCGACGCTGGAGGACTGCTTTGCAGGGTTCGGCGCGGCAGAACCTGCGGGCCGGCAGGCCAAGCCGGTTGAGTTAGCGGCGGGCAATTGGCACTTTCCGAAGGACACGGAACAAGAGCACATCGGGTTGTGCTTTGCGGGTGTGCCCATCGACCATGCCGACCATTCGGTCGAGCGGGTGATTCTGGGCGTGCTGTCGGGGGGGATGAGCGCCCGCTTGTTCACCGAAGTGCGCGAGAAACTGGGTCTGGTCTATTGGGTCGGTGCCTGGCACGAGCATCCGCGTGCGGCGGGGATGATCTTCGTGGGCGCGTCCACCACACCGGCCCGTTGCGACAAGACTTACCAAGCGCTGCTCCGCGAACTCGGCCGACTGGGCGAGGATCTCACCGAAGACGAGCTCGCGCGGACCAAGGCCGGTATCCTGGTGCGTAGCGAGATGGCCGGCGACGTCACCCGGTTGCGGTGCAGCGAGTTGATCACCGACCTGTTCCACCTCGGGCGGCCCATGCCGCGTCAGGAAAAGATCGAGCGCGTCCAGGCGGTGACGCTGGATGATGTGAAGCGCTATGTCGCGGACCGTCCTCGCGCCCCGCTGTGCGTGGTGACCCTCGGACCACGCGAGTTAAGCTGTCCTACCGCACTGTGAGGCGGTGACGAGTACGAACGGAAAATGGAAAATCGAAAATGAAGAGGGAAGGGCAGCTTAGCACGCAAGGGCTCGCCGAAGCCCCGCTCTTTGTTTTCCATTTTCCATTTTCCATTTTCCATTTTCCATTTCTCTTCGTGTCTTCATGGCTAATAGAACCATGGCGTATCCCTTTACGACAGCGCAGTTGAGCAACGGGCTTCGGGTGATGATCGAGCACATGCCCGAGGTCAAGACCACGGCGGCCGGGTTCCTGGTCCGCACCGGAGCAAGGGACGAGCATCGCGTACAGGCGGGCGTGTCTCACTTCCTGGAACACATGTGCTTCAAAGGCACCGAAAAACGCACGGCCTATCAACTCAACGTGGACTTCGACGTGCTGGGCGGCCATCCCAATGCTTTCACGAGTCAGGACCGCACATTCTACTACGGCGTGGTACGCTCGGCCGACATCGACGCTCAAATCGAGTTGCTGGCGGACATGATGCGGTCCGCGCTTCCGCCTCACGAGTTCGACACCGAAAAGAACGTCGTGCTCGAAGAAATCGCAATGTCCGCCGACCACCTCGAGCACGTGGCCTTCGATTTCATCCTCGAGCAGGTGTTCGCCGGGCACGCGTTGGGGTGGCCGGTGCTGGGCTACCAGGAGACGCTCCGCAACCTGACCCGCGAGCACATGTATGCCTATTTCAGAGAGCGCTACGTCCCGGCCAACATGGTGTTGATCGCGGCTGGCAGCGCTGCCCCGGAGACGATCCTCGAGGCGGCCGAGCGCCACTGCGGAGCGTGGGTCCCCCACCGGGCGGTAAACCAGCGCTCGGCACCGCAGGTACGGACTGGCATCGCCGTCAAGTGTGTAGAACGGTTCAAACAACAGTTGGTCGCGATTTGCTTCCCGGCACCGGCGGCGACGGACCCCTTGCACGAAACCGCCCAGGCGGTGGCCGCCATCCTCGGGGGCGATAACTCGCGGTTCTACTGGAATATCATGCAGACCGGCCTGAGCCCGCAGGCCGGTGCGTGGCCGCTGGATTATGCCGATAACGGACTGCTGATTCTCTCTGCCCAGGGCGAGCCGGAGAAGGCCGAAAAGCTGGTCGAGGCCATGTGCGCCGAAGCCGCCGCCATCAGCCGCCACCAGGTGGAGCAGCGTGAAATCGACCGCGTTAAGAACCGTCGCCGGACTTCCCTGGCGGTCGAGGGCGAGTCGCCGTATTATCGCTTGGTGCAGATCATGGACGACACGGACTACCGGGGTCAGCCACGGACGGTGGAGGAAAGGTTGGCGGCGGTGGCGCGGGTAGGATACGACTCGATCCGGGAGTATTTCGAGCGCTACCCCATCGATGGCGAGGGCTACTTGGTCAGCGTAGGGCCACGCGCTTATCCTCCGGTAAACTAGGCGATGGCGACGCAGCAGGACCTGAACATCACGGTCGTCTACTCTGAAGGCGGAGTCGTTTCTCCCCGCGCCAAGCGGAGCACACCTCCGCTCCAAGTCAATGGCCGGCGGTGGCTGGGATGTGTCACGCTGTTGGTGGCCGCGGTGTGGCTCTACGTCACTTGGTTCCCAGTACGGCACTTCCTTGGCGGCGCTTACTGCGACGCCGTGGTTCACCTTCCGGGCCTGGTGGACTGGTCACAGGTCTTGGGTTTCAAGCCTCCGCCTCCGGAGTTGGCCAACCCGGCCCAGCCCGCGGGAGGCGGGCTCGACGAGGCCGTGATGGACCTGGAAGAGACCCCGACGACCCCCGAGGTTGCGCGGGGCGCCCAATCTCAGGAGTCCCTGGCCGCTCAGTCTGCTCAGTCCCAGGCGGTCTTGTGGTGGCTCACCGCCGTCATGTACGCCTGGCTCGGAACGATGACCGTGGTGGCTTGTTGGCTGGCCATGACGGGGGGTGCCGGCATCGGAGGTTGGCTGGCGAGTCCTGGACAGGCCCGGCCTGCGCGCGTGCTTGCGGCGATGATGCTCACAGTGGTCGCCCTCATCACTTGGGAGTATTGGCCTCGTCCCAGCAGCGCGCTCCCCGACTTTCCGCGCGCTGTCCAATTCGCGTATGCGGCCGCTTTCGCGCTGCTGGCCTGGGCCGTCTGCGCGAGCTCGTCGCGGACCGGTGCCGTGGGGCTGGGCGCGGTCGGCGGCGGGGCTTTGATCGCCTTGATGGTCTTTACCTGGCTGTCTTATAAGGGCCAGTGGCCGGTCCGGGCATCGCAGACCGTGTGGTTCGGCGTGATGGTGGTTGCGGCCCTGGCCGGCGCCGCGCGCCCGTCATGGAGGCGCGGGCTGACTTCCGGCGCGATCGTGCTCGTGCTCTCATCGTGCGTGGTGACGGCCGTCGGACTATGGTACGCGCAACGGCACGGCGGCTTCGGGAGCGACGCACCCACGGCTAAAACCTACGTCAAAGCGCTGGTCATCCAGTCCTCGTTTGCCTGGATCCTGCTGGTGACCCGCGTAGTGGTTCGCTAGTGTCACGACGCAACCTAGTCTGGCTGGCGGTCATTCTTGGGATCGCGGTTTTGTTTTTCCGCTTCCCCCGGATGGCGGCGGAGCCCGATCCGCTCCAACGCTCCTACGGCCCTCTTCTGGAGGTCGATGCCCTCATCCGCCAGAACTACGTGGAGCCCATTACCGACACCCGATTGCTGGAAGGTGCGGTCCGCGGCATGATGCGCCAACTCGATCCGTATAGTGGCTACATCGGCCCGGCTGAGATGGAGTCGTTCCGCCGCAGCACCACGGGCCGCTACATCGGCATCGGCGTCGAGACCGGCATCCACCGCGGGCAGCTCATGGTCATCGCGCCCCTGGAGGACGGGCCCGCAGTCCACGCCGGTATCCGGGCGGGCGACGTGATTCTCGCCGTGGACGACCGCCTCACCGACGATCTGACCGTTTCCGACGTGAGCGAGTCACTCTACGGACCCGCCGGCAGCCATGTCACCCTGACCGTCCGGCACCGCGGTAATGAGGAGGCCGAAGACATCGTGGTGTCCCGCGGCCCGGTGAGCGTCCACGGGGTGAAGGGGTTCCGCCACCTCGCGCCGGGACACTGGGATTACGTGATCGACCCCGTGGGCGCCGTCGCCTATGTGCGTGTCGCCAGTTTTCAGGGTAATACCACAGACGACTTCGACGCGGCACTCGACGAGTTCCGCGAGACCGGCGTTCAGGCACTCATCCTCGATTTGCGGTTCAACGGCGGCGGTCTCATGTCGCAAGCCATCGACATGGTGGACCGGTTCGTGTCCGAAGGGATCATCGTCTCGACCGTGACACGCCGCCAGGCCGTGTCCCAGTACTATGCGCACCAGGAGGGCGAGTTTGGGGACGTCGAATTGGTGGTGCTCATCAACGGCGCGTCGGCCAGTGCCGCGGAGATTGTCGCCGGTTCCCTACAGGCCCATGGGCGGGCTACGGTAGTGGGTACTCGTTCCCTCGGCAAGGGCGTGGTGCAGCACGTCATCGACCTGCGCGACCGGGCGGCGGCGCTGCGGCTGACTGTCGCGTACTACAAACTGCCTAACGGCCGCATCATCCATAAGACGCCTGCCAACGCCGCCACCGAGGATTGGGGCATTATTCCCGATGTCGAAGTGGTCCTGACGGACGAGGAGTTGGAGGCAATCCAGGAGTCTCGGCGTCTCGTAGACGCGGCCGTCGACTTCCCGACGACGCAGGATGTCGCCCGCATTCCGACGACCACCCGCCTGACGGGACCAACTGGACCGAGCATCTTCATCGACCGTCAATTGGCCAAAGCGCTGGAGTTGGTCGCGCCGTCGGTGCCCCTGACGGCCAACGGACAACTCGACTAGGCGCTGCCGGTCTTCAAGACGGTCTTTGCTCGCGAACTACGGTGGGCCACTGTGGTGCCGCAGCTCGTCCACGCCGGCATTCTACCCGACCACGCGGAGAGGCTAGAACAGATCCAAGAGCCGGCACCAGAGTAACGTCGGAATACTCATCAATCGCACAGGACAGAGAACTCACGCGTCCCGGACTTCGAGAACCGAGTGGATCGGGTACTTGGCAAGGGCTTTGCGCCCGTGGAGGAAGCACAGCTCGATCAGGAAGGCGACGCCGGCAATCTTGCCGCCCAACGATTCGACAAGCCGGCAGCAGGCCGCCATCGTTCCGCCGGTGGCCAGAAGGTCGTCGATCATCAGGACTTGCATGCCCGGCCGGATGGCGTCCTCGTGGATTTCCAACCGATCCACGCCGTATTCGAGGGCGTATTCTTCCGAGCGCGTCTTGCAGGGCAGCCTGCCCGGTTTGCGGATGGGGACGAAGCCGGCCGACAGGTTCCGCGCCACCGCGGTGCCGAAGATGAACCCGCGCGACTCCGCCCCGACCACCACGTCAATGGACATGCTCCGGAAGGGCTGGGTGAGGTATTCGACGGCGAGGGACAGCCCGGCCGGGTCCGCCAGCAACGGGGTGATGTCCTTGAAGAGGATCCCCGGCTTGGGAAAATCGGGCACGTCGCGAATCAGGTCCCAGAGGTTGACCATGTCCATCGGTCGGTTACTCGCTTGATGGCACCAGATGGCTGAGCGAAACGCCGGACCGCTCCACGGGCCTTCAAAGGCCCGGTTCGCTCCGCAAGCCCCAGCCTACTCTACCTTCTACTGCTCTCAGAGCAAGCGGTCCAAGCGGGGGTGGAAAAATCCGCTCTCACCCCGGCGGTTTGGCAGACTCTGCTTCATAGATGGGCTATGGATGGTGGGGTTCCGTGCCCTTGGTGTAGCCTCAACCGTCGGCGCCGCTTAATATCCTCCGATTGGGAATTGCGGCTGAAAGCTGATAGCTATCTTGACTCAGCGAGAGATCCGGTGAAACGATACCCACTACACATCTTTACCGAACACCCCCGCGACTGGGCTGGCAACCTGTATGTTTATCCGGTGATCTCGCGGCGGAGTGGGGGCCTGAGCATAGGGATCAATCTGAACCCGGACACGGCCTGTAACTTCGCTTGTGTTTATTGCCAGGTGGACCGGGCGGGGACGCCGCGGGTGCGTGAGGTGGACCTGGCGATGCTGCGTGGCGAACTGGATGTGATGCTCCTCTGGGCCACGGACGGGTCACTGTTGGAGCATCCGCGGTTTGCGAACGTGCCCGCGGAGTTGCGGCCGCTCCGCGACATCGCCTTCTCGGGCGATGGCGAGCCGACCACCTGCCCGGTGTTTGCCGAGGCGGTCCAACTAGCGGCCGAGCTCAAGCAGGCCCACGGACTGGATCAGGTCAAGCTCGTTTTGATCACCGACGCGTGCTATCTGACGCGACCGAACGTGCTCGCCGGGCTGGAAATGATGGACGCCCACCAGGGCGAGATCTGGACCAAGCTGGACGCGGGCACGGAAGCCTACTTTAAGGCCGTGAACCGTCCGAATACCTCTCTCACCCACGTCGTGGAAAACATCATCCACGCCGCCCGCGTCAGGCCGCTGTGTATTCAGTCCCTGTGGATGCGCTTGCACGACACCCCGCCAGCTTCCGAAGAGGTGGAGGCGTTTAGCACGCGCCTCCTCGACATCCTCCGCGCCGGCGGGCGCATCGCGCAAGTGCAAATCTACACCGTTGCCCGGCCGCCTGGGGAAAGCTACGCCACGCCCCTGAGTAATGGTGAACTCGGCGCCATCGCGACCGCGGTCGTTCGCGTCACCGCCCTCCCCGTCGCGACGTACTACGGCGTTTGGCCCGCCTGACCGACCCTCACGGTCGGCGCCCCCAACGATCCCAAGCCGGCGGGCGACGCTTAGCGCTCGCCGATGATGATGTCATCAATTTGGGTGATGACTTCGATCATGGTCGTCCGCCCCTAACAAGGGATCCGATCGATGAACGCCCGTAGCCAGTCATAGAAGTTGAACAGCAACTCTACCATCGTACCGTTCCTTTCGTTAATCGACTCAACGAAACTCACCGGTCGATTGGTTCACCCGTTGCTGCTTGGCCCCCCTTGCGGTTATCCGGCGCATCGTCATAAAGGAGGAGCAGCTTGAGTGAATTTACGTATCTTGACCAGTCTTCCTACAACCGCTAACACGCTTATTAGCACCTCCACGAGGGAATTACCAGCGAATTCTTGAAAAAACCTCCGAAAAATGGGGGTTTTTCCACCTGGGGTAATTCGGAGAATGAATTCGGCACCAATGCTATGAATCTGGGTATACTGGATAAGATAGTGAAACGAGGTCGTGGGGTAAAACCCCCAGACCTCCGGTCGCCGAGAGCACCCTCGGCCGACTGATTAGGCCCGACCGGCTCGACCTGGCCCGGGAGGCGGATAGTCGAAGGCCCCAGGAAAGTCAGCCGGCGCGCGCTTCTGCTTTCCGCTCCACGCGGCGATTTCCACCTGAAAGACGGAAGTGAGCGCCAACTCCGCATCCGTGATCGGATGATAGTCGCGCCCGGGCTGAAGGTGGCCAAAGTACTTGTTCAGCAACCGTTGTAAGGCACGCCGTGCCGACACGGGGTCGGTCACCGCCCGTGCCCGCCCGAAGAGCATGACGCTTGCGTACTCGACGCTGAAGGCCATAGCCTGCTCGGCGGGAAGCAGCCGGCCCATTTCGGCGACGCTGATTCGTAGTCACTGGCGGACTCCGCGCTACACGTCCAGATATAACTCGAACTCATACGGGTGCGGCCGGGTGGCAATCAGCTCGGTTTCGTCGGCGCGTTTCAGCGCCACCCAGGCGTCGACGAAAGTCGGTGGGAAGACCTCGCCTTTGACCAGGAAATCACGATCGCGCTCGAGAGCGGCCAGTGC
Organism: Planctomycetota bacterium; assembly: GCA_043803085.1. Classification (GTDB taxonomy): domain Bacteria; phylum Planctomycetota; class Phycisphaerae; order UBA1845; family UBA1845; genus JAAEQG01. Next base: position 11,159 of record JAZDKM010000288.1, on the reverse strand, counting down.
GTCATAAAGGGAGCGCGGCAATTGGGCGATCTTGCTCTGGAGAGCGATGTCCTGTCTGGCGATATCCACGTCAAAGGGGCCGAAGTTGTGGTCGGCCGGGTCCAGTTTCTGCTTGATTCCGTCCAGGCCGGCCATGAGCATCGCCGCCAGGGAGAGATAGATGTTACCGGTGAAGTCGGGCGGGCGATACTCGATGCGTTTGTCTCGGGGCGAGACCGCGTAGCGCGGCACGCGAATGGCCGCCGAGCGGTTGGCCAGCGAGAAGAACAGATGCACCGGGGCCTCATACCCTTCCACCAGACGCTTGAATGAGTTGGTGGAGGGATTGGTCAGTCCGGTCAAGGCCCCGGCGTGCCGCAGCAAGCCCGCGACATATTGCAGGGCCGTCGTGCTCAGGTTGGCGTAGTTCCGCTCGCGCTCATCGTAGAAAAGCGGCTTACCGCCCTTCTCCAGCCGCTGATGCACGTGCATGCCATTGCCGGCCTCCCCGAAAACGGGCTTGGGCATGAAGGTGGCCAGTTTGCCCCGCCGCCGGGCCACGTTCTTGATGACGTACTTAATCAGCATGGTCCGGTCGGCCGCACGCACTAGGGTGTCCAGGTCGACCTCGATTTCGCACTGGCCCGGCGCCCCCACTTCGTGATGGTGATAGCGTACGGGGACGGCCATCCGCTCCAGGGTCAGGCAAACCTCCGAGCGCAGGTCGTGGAGTTGCTCGGTCGGCGGAACGCGCATGTACCCCCGCTTGAGGGCGATGCCCGGGGTGGTCCCGTCCGATTCCACCTCGGAGGACTGAATACGGACGCTGATATAGTAGGGGTCGTTGAGCACCTCGACGCGGTCAAACACGTGAAATTCGAACTCCGGGGCCATCCAGGCTTCGTCGGCGATGCCGGAAGCCCGCAGGTAAGTCACCGCCCGCCGGGCGATGCCTCGGGGGTCGGCGGCGAACGGCTGCTTGGTATCCGCGCTCACCGTGTTGCACAGCAGGCTGAGCGTGGGGTGCTCCCAGAACGGGTCGATGAAGGCCATCTCCGGTTCCGGCAGGGCGGCCACGTCCCCGCACTCCACCCGCCCGAAACCGGCTCCCGAGGAGCCGTCGTACCCGACCCCCTCCTCGAAATGCTTCTGCGTGAAATTCCGCGCTGGGATGGTGATGTGGAGCCATTGTCCCGCGACGCCGACCACTTTGAGATCGACCATCGCTATGTCGTGGTCGGCAATGTACTTGAGTGCCTGGGCGGGGGAATCAAACATAAGGCCACCTCGCTAAAACTCCATCTCCCCGAGCCCGCAGACGATCACTTGCACCTGCCGTGCCAGTGTACCGGCGGACTCCGGTGGGTTCGTCGGAATAGGTGCCCGATCGGGCAAACGCTGCGCGACGGGCTTGGGTCAGCCGCTCCCGCGCTACTCCACGTCGAGGTTCAACAGGTAGTCGTCCAACTCGCGGCGCAGCTTCTCGACCTTGGCTTCGGCTTCGGCCAGGGCGCCCTGGTGCTGCTCGATCTCGGTCTCCTGTTTCTCCAGCTTGGTAATGTAGCGGCGGTACAGGTCGGAATCCTGCTGCACGGCGCCGAGGTTGGCCCGCAGACGTTCCTGCTCGTCCTGGATCGAGCGGAGCTTGGTCTTGAGGCGGTCCACCTCACGCTCCTGCTGTTCCAGGGCGGTCCGCATGGTCACCACTTTCTGCAGCGCTTCCTGCACCTTCTTGCTGATGACCTTGGAGCGCAGGTAAAGCTGAATGGTGTCCAGCCCGCTGCTGCGGATGACCACCGCCTGGTCCGTCACCCGCTCCTCACGCACCGTCAGGGTGTCGGTCTTGCCGGCCTTGGCCTCGAATTTGAAGCGGTAGAGTGCGGCCGTACGCTCGAACGGCTCCTTCGGCTCGACCAGCGTCCAATCGGCCTGGTAGGGATGCTCGACCAGCATCGTGCGGTTGGCGTCACCTTTGTTCTTGATCCGGTAAAGCCGGGTTTGCTCAAACTTGTTCTTGAGGTACAGCGTGCCCTTCTTGATCCACATCGAGACGGTCTGCTGGGGGGCCGACTGAGCATCGACCACCACTTCCCGCTCCAGGTCCACGGCATAGGAGATCAAACGCTTTTCGGCGGGGTTCATATTGTCGAGTTGGGCATCGCCGGCGTAGATGCTTTCGTCGAAGACGGTCACGGGTCCCTGCATCAGGTTCAGCTTGGTCGAGTTGGTCAGGTGGACCCCATTGAGCGGGTATTTGGCCTGCACGCTCTGGTTGTAGATCGACAGCTTCTCGATTTCGACCGCCTCGTTGACGATGGGGAGCATGGCCGCTTTCTGCCGTGCGATGGTCACCGGCGCTTGGATGGCGTACTTGAACAGTTCGCCGGCTTCCGCGGCCTGCGCCATCGAAGCCACCCCGGCCGCCGTTGCGGTAATGGCCTCCCCGGCCACCGCCGCAGGAGCAGCTTGCAAGGCGTAAGCAATGCCTTCCTGAGCCGCCTCGCCCTTAGCGCCGCCTGCTCTGCCGCGCATGGCTAACTTCGCCTTGGCCTCGGGGGCGGGCGGCGGGGCCTCTGGCGGCCTCTTCTCCGCCGCCTCCGCGAACATGTCGCCCTCGTACTTCTGCGGGCGGAGCGAGGCGTAGATTTCCGGTTTGACTTCCGGGCGTGGCACGTAGAGCGGGGTGTATAAATCCTGCACAAAGGAGATCGGCCGGCCCGAAACAAGTGTCAATTGCACGTCCTTCCAGTCCTCGTCGGTGGTATTGTCTACCATGGCCCAGCCCTGCAGAAGCGGCTTCTCGTCCTTGCCGAGAACCAGGCGGTAGCTGGTCTTCCACACGGGCGCTTCCAGGATGTAAGCGGCGGTCACTCTCCGACTGCCCTGCCCGGCGAAGTGCAGCATTACCGATTTCTTGCTCACGTCGCGGGAAGTTGCCAGGACCCCCAGTGCTTGGCTCAACTCGGCGTCGAGCTTCTCATCCAGCAGATGCGTGGAGCGCAGGTCGCCGAGGGCGAAAGAGCGGATGCCTTCTTCGCAGGCCAGGTTGACATACTCGAGGTCCATTGCCTGGCCGTTCTTGTCCACCACGCGATGGACCTCGGTGCCGAGGATCTTGCCCTTCACGGGCTCTGCTTGGGTGTGCAACTTCAACTCGATGGGCACGCCGCGCAATTGCTCGAACAGCGCCCGCAAGGGCGGCCGCTGGGTGAGATCGATACCGAAGGCCCGCAGCGCTTTCTCGATGGGGTCTTGCGAGGCATAGACCACCGGCTCGACGCGCCCGCCGGGGTCCATCAGCACCATGGACTTGAGGAGGTCGTTGATTTGCTCAGTCTTGAACGGCATCTCGATGGTCACGTCGCCGTCCACCGCGCCCGAGCGTTCGTAGCACGCCACCCCGCTGCTGTACACCGTCACGCGCTTGACGGGCAGGTCCGCCGCCAGAACGCTCGCCGCCAACGACAGAAACACCGGTCCAGTACGCATCACGGACATGGTTGATACTCCCGGAATAGAACTCTTATGGGCCAAGAATGGTCAGGGTCATGTTACGTCCTATCGGCACGCCAGGCCAATTAGCATGACCGTCGCCGCGCGCCCAAGCCCGCAGCTCCGATCCTTTTACAGCCTTCTTAGCCTATTGGACGCACAAACCCGCGGCGGGTTCCCGGCGGCTCCACCGAGGCGAACCTCAAAGCGCGCGTGAAAAGCTCATGTAGCGTCGCCCCTTGTAAGCGGCACCATGAACCGTGGCGTGTTCCTCGTGCTCCAACCCAGCTTGAGTCTCGAGTGTGCCACTGCTCTGTGAGCAGTGCTTTCCAGGAGCACCTCCCCCATGCCCCCAGGTCAACCCAGATTTTCCAGATGGGTTGGTCGTGATGGCATGATCCGTGGGGGTAGGGGTTAATGTTGTGCCGAAACGCCGCAAAACCGTGTTTCCGAAGACGGGAGCGGCCGAATTGGCGTTTCGGCGTGCCGGGAGGGCGGCTCGGCGGGCAAAAGCAGCGGCACGACAGGCCGGTTTCGCTTGAATGGGCTGGCTCGCCTGGGTACGATTGCAGAAATACGGGCTGCTGTAGATGGACGAACGGCAACGCGCCGAGCAGGTCGAATTGGCCGTCAGGGGTGATGCGGACGCCCTGCAGCGGCTGATCGTATACTATCATGCCGTGCTGCGTGCGGTCGTCGCGGACTGCCTGGATGACGCGTATCGTGCACGGCTCGATCCGGACGACGTGCTGCAAGACGCCTACACGGCGGCGTTCAAGGCGATGACGGGCTGCCAATTCGACGGACCGGCGGGGTTCTACGCGTGGCTGGAGACGATCGCCCTGAACACCTTGCGCAATCACCAGCGGGCCTCCAAACGGCACAAGCGGAACATCGAGCGCGAGCAGCGCCCGCCGGCCGCGGCCGAGTCGTCGTACCTCGGTCTGGTCCACCGGCTGGCCGCATCGGACACGACGCCCAGCGGGCAGTTCGCGCGGCAGGAGGCCGTGGCGGCCGTCACGTCGAGCCTGGCCCGGCTGACCGACGAGCAGCGTGCGGTGGTACGGCTGCGATTCCTCGAGGGCCGGCCTGTGGCCGAGGTCGCCGCCCGGCTGGGCAAGACCGAGGCCGCGGTCCACAAGCTCTGCTACCGCGGGCTGAAAACCCTGCACGAGCTGCTGGTCTCGATCACGCGCTACATGTAGGGTCCGGTGTGCGGATCGGATCGCTTGGCCATTTTTGGCCGCCGTTCTAGCGCGGGCGGCAGTTTTGCCCAGTTTATCCAACTTGACTAAGTTTGGCTTTGTTTGGAAATTTCGCGTACGCGCTAGGCTGCGGTTTGGCCCTTGAGCCACTGAAACGGCACCGAAAACGGGATTGGGGCCTTCCGAATAGAGCACTCGCGGTTCAGACCGGGCACGCGTTTTTACCTCCTTTCACACCTGCGGATCTCCTACAGGGCGGGCTGCGGCGGGCGCGCGGCGTCCCCGTGCATAGTCCTTGGCGCGTGATCGAGTTGAACGGCGCGGGTAGCGCGCGCCCCGCTGTGTCGGTGCGTGACAGGATCTCGGCAGCGCCCCGACGCCCGCCCGCCGTCTCGCCGTTTCGGTATTCTGGCTTTTCGGGTTTCGGTTTGGTTGCCGCTTCACTCTTGCCTCTTGCCTCCTGCCTCTTCCCTTCAGGCGGTTGCCTTGGTCAACTTCTTCCCCGGAGGTAATCGGCCGGCCGCAGGATCAGGATGCCCGCAATTTTCTTCCCGAAGTAACGCCCGAAGTGGGTCTTGTCGCCGGTCAGCAAATGGGTCGCCGCGGCATTCAGTGCGGCCAACAGGACGGGCGTGTCTTTCTCGGGGAGGTTCAGGCCAACCGACAACGCGAGCGCCGTCGGCGCCTCGTCAACGACTGTGATGCTCTTCGCCAAATCGGCCAAGCGGGTTTGTGGCTCGTCGTCGGCCAGATTGCGTCGAGCCTCCTCGAGCGCGTAAGCCGACGTGAGCAACTCCACGTCGGAGAGGGACCAAAGCCGCATCAGCCCCGAGCCCTCGCGATATGCAGCCGAGAAGAGCACATTCGCGTCGTGAAACAGGCGGTCCACCCGCTATCTCCTCGGCGGCTTCTTGTGGTCGATGGCGTCAGGATCGACGCCCATCGCCTGGACGGCTGCGCGGGCCGCCTGGTAGTCGGCCGTGTCCACCGCGTTGCTGAGCAGGAACTCGGCCTGCCGCTGCGGCGTGTAGATCTCGATTGGAAGCGCGACGGCCGGGCGGATGAGCACCCCATCGGGGGAGGGCTCGAAGACCACGAGGTCGCCTTCTTCGATGCCGAACCGGCGGCGCAGCCGGGCAGGGATGACCACCGTCCCGCGTTTACCGACCTTGGTGGTGTCCGGAGAAAGCCTGGGTTTCATACGCGACCTCCCTCGCGCTTGTGGGTAGCGCCAGATAATCCGACATTCAGATTATCGCATAATCCGATCTGTCGGTCAACTCCGGCTAACGCTTCATGCCCACTGCCGCGCTAACTCGCTTTGCAGAAATAGGTTATGACGTCCAGCGCCGCCGGCTCAACACCATCGGCGCTTCGGCTCAAACGGATTCGGGTTTTCGGCGTTTTGGCGTTTGGGCTTTTCGCGGTCTGACCTTGTTTCCTGAATGCCATGTTCTGCCGTGCCCCTCTTGCCTCTTGCCTCTTGCCTTCTCTCTTGCAGTTCCGACTTTTTTTTCGCGTCCAGATTCCCGCCCAACGGTGTTTGTTAGATTGGATGCTCTGCGGTCTCCGCGAACTCCGCGGTGGAAGAAGACCCAGGGGAGGTGGCGGCCACAGATGCTGAGAAGCTGGGGCTCCGGGGCGTTCCCGGGGCACCCGAAGGAGCGGTCACGGCCAACGGCGATCATGGAGACGCGGGATCTCGGGTTACACGCGGACGGGCAGGGGGCGCGTTGCCTTTCGGTCCGGCTGCCGCATCGGAATACCTCGGAGACAGACTATGAAACCTTCTAGCCAGTTTGCTGTCGTTGCGGGTTTATGCCTACTGGGATTACAGTCCAGTCAGGCGGAAGAGTACAGCTTTCAACAGGGTGTCAGCGGCTACACCGGGACCCGGGACACGACGATCGGCGAAGATTGGGCGGATGAGAGCTACTCGGACTATTATGTGTTTTGGATGGACGGCTGGATGGCGGGCGCCGGTGAGGAGCAGGGGCTGCTAGGGTTCGATGGTATTTTCGGGGCAGACCCTGGGCAGATTCCCTACGGCTCGCCGATCGTCTCCGCCACGGTTAGCCTGTACGTTATGAACGCCGGCAGTGGTTTCACAGTGCATCGAATGCTTATTCCCTGGGAAGAGACCGTTACTTGGAATGGGCTGAACGATGGAGTCCAGGCGAACGGCATCGAGGCGGTGGTCGAGCCCGATTTCTCGATCGGCGAGGGTACGCACGCAGAGCACATCCCCATTGGCCCCTTAGATGTAGATGTTACGGCCAGCCTGCGCGCTTGGTCAGCAGGTGAGTCAGACTATGGTTGGGCATTTCTGCCGTTCGAGGGTGGATCGGACGCCGTTGCCTTCTACTCGTCCGAAGCGTCCTCGTACCATCCTGTTTTGACGGTGGTTATCCCCGAGCCTGCGACATTGTTCCTGGTCGCAGCCTGGGCCGTGGTGCCTGCGCGCCGACGGCATTCGTAGAGCCGCGAGATTTTCCCTCAGACGGAGATCAACCATGAATTGCGCTGTCTGCGAAAAACACCTTCCTACGATGGTCTTAATTGGTTTGGTGGGCTGGTTGTTGGTGGTGTCGCACGGTTGCCACACGTACACCGGGGGATGCGGCGAGCCAGACACTTGCGTCTTGTTTCCGTCGTACCCCGGGGAAGGCGCCGAGCCAGACACTTGCGTCTTGTCCCCGTCGTGCCAGAGCCTATGGACGGAGAATGAGGATGTTCTGCCCCCTCAGATCGAGGGTGCCATTGCCAGCGGCGACCAGCAGGCCGTGAACAGATACTATTGCCAATGGCACACCAATTGGGTGCTGATCGATGAGCAAGACTGCTTCTGCACGACGCCTCAAGAAGACGCCGCGTCGGTGGCCATGTATCAGGCTCTCGGGTATGCGTCCGCGGAGGACTGGCTCAATGACGAGCGCATGGTGCGGGACCTGATATGTGCCGCCGCGGCGGAAACGGATCAAACCGGCGCGGCTGGTGATGGGAGCGCGTGGATCTCGTTCCGGGCTACGGGGGAGCCGCCCGGACGCTGATCGTGTGTAGGACCGCTTGGCTGCTCCGGGCAGCCATCGGGTGACCTCGGCGGCGACTGCGACGTGGGCCTGAACGATTACGGGATTGTGCCGCGCGACTTTACGGGCCCGATTACGTAAGCGCCCGGCCACAACCCGAGAACCTACGAGCGGCGGGTGGGTTAATCGGCCCAACCTGCCGCTTCGTTTACGCGTTGATCATTCTTCGCTGCGACCTCACCGGTCCCAGCAAGGAGCCAAGGACGTGAGCGCGGGCATGTTCCGCCCGGAGAAATCGGGGCAATCCCGGCCAGCCGTCACCAGCGGGTGGCGGTCCGGTCTGACGCCGGCCTGAGCCGGGCAGTGAGCGAACCTGGGATTTTGGACATTCCGCGGGGCGGGTCGCCTGGCCCGCCCGCGGGCGTGTCCGATGGGGACAACGTGGGAACTGCACTACGATCCAGAGTTGGGAGATCTCTGGGTCCGCGTCATTCTTCCACATATTGTCCTTCGGGGATGATGACGTGCCAGACTTCTTCCCAGGATTCGCGAGTCTGCCGCACCCTGTCGTGTTCGCAGGTCACGTACACGCAGTCAAGGTTACGATCCAAGTTCAAAGTGGCGCGAGTAATGTAAGCGTCCCTTTCGGTGAGAAGGCGCAGAACGTTCACTTGCAGAACGGCATTCTCAGCCCTTGGGTCGTTCAGTTCGAGGCCTGATGCCACGTCTTCCAACTGGACGGCAGTTGGTTCCGCCCCGGGCGGGGGACGCTCTCCCCTGGCCCACGTCGACCACTCGGATGGCAGGTCCAAAAACGCGTAGGCCTGAACATGAGCCTGCGGGAGCGGGATCCGACCCGTTCGTGGCGGGCCGACCCCGGACATGTCCCTCGGGTCGAGGATCATTACTACAGGCACCCAGTCCCAATGGGCAACCGGCGCGTCGTCATCCGGAAGCTGCTTGCCGTCGTCGAAGCCGTCGAGCTTGTTGTTACTCCCGGACAAGACGATAGCGGGGCGCCCGTGGCCAAAGAACTCGGGCTCGATTTGCGGTTCGGCGAGATCCCCCATGTGCCAAAAGGTCGATTCGAGTCCTCCCGTTTCGGGGTCGAGTCTGCAAAGCAGTGTTGGATAATCCCCGTCGTCGGCGACGACGAGAAGCTCATCGCCGGGATCATCGTCGAGGTTATCCGCAACGACGAACGGGCAGTACCATAGCAGTCCCGGTACCCGTTCCGGCCAGTTGCGACCGAGTTCGGTGTCAACCGTGAGATACTTGGACCAACGCTCCCGACCGTCGAGGTCAAAGGCGAAGAGGTTTTTTTCGTGTTCCGGGCTTCGGAGCCCCACGACGACGATTCTCTCCTGGGCTCCATCGAGGTTGACGAGTGCTGCGGCCCACACGTTGCCCGCAACTGACGGAACCGTCTCGAATACCTTCTTGTCGTCGTTCGCGTAAACGAGCTTGACACACTTGAGCACGTGATCAACCTCGACCCGGACAACGGCTGACCGGCTGGAAAGCCGGCCCCACGGACCGCCCGGGCGACCCGCGAGCCACCCTGCGCCGGCAAGCAGCGCGAGCACGGCGGCGGCGAACGCTCGGCGGCGCGTGCGGCGGCGTTGTTCGAGCAGGGCGATGCGTGTGCCGGCCTCCAGGGCGGCCAGAGCCTCGGCGGCCGAGGCGAAGCGGTCCTGGGGGCGTTTAGCCATCAGGCGCAGGGCCAGGGAGGCCAGGTGTGGATCGGCCGCGGGGTAGAGCGCGCGTGGGTCGCGCGGTTCCTCGTGCAAGATGCGATGGATGACGGCCGAGGGCGTGTCGGCGCGGAACGGCGTGCGCCCGGTGAGCATCTCGTAGAGCACCACGCCCGCCGAGTACAGGTCCGCGCGGTGGTCGATGCCGCCGTCGGCATCCTCGCCGCGAGCCTGCTCCGGGCTCATGTACTCCGGCGTGCCCAGCAGGGCCGACGGCAGCGTCACCCGCGTCTGCGCCGAGACCATGCGCGCCAGGCCGAAGTCAGCGAGCTTCACCCGAAAGTGCTGAGTGCTCGGTGCTGAGTGCTGAGTGGCGGGAGCACAGTGCTGAGTGCTGAGCGAAGGCGGCTCGGCCGGAGCCTCGCCCTCCCTGCCTTGTTGCCTCGTTGCCTCTTTGCTCTTGCCTCCTGCCTCTTGCCTCTTGCCTTCCTTCGACCAGCCATCGAGAAGGATATTCGCTGGTTTGATGTCCCGATGAACCAGGCCGGCTTGATGGGCAGCGGCCAGGGCCGATAACAGTTGGCGGAAGATGTCGCGGATGAGGTTCGGCGGCAACGACGGCGGAAGGGATTCCGCCGTGGCTAGGGACCGAGAAAGGATTCTCGGTCCAGCGGCCGAGTTTTCAAACGTGGGTGATTGATTGCCGTTCTCGAATCGCGACACGACCTCTGAAGAGGTGGGCCACTCGGCCGGCGAGACGCCGGCCGCTACGGGGGAGCTGGACGACCCGGCCGGCGAGACGCCGGCCGCTACGGATGTATTCTCAGTCCTGACGTACGCCGCGCGGATTACGTCGGCCAGCGTGGGGCCGGCGATGTACTCCATGGCCATAAAGTGTACGCCGTGGTCCTCGCCGACGGCGTAGATGGTGACGATGTTGGGATGGTGCAGAGTCGCGGCAGCTTTGGCCTCGCGTTCGAAACGGGCGAGGGCCGACCGGTCCGCGGCCAACTCGGGCCGCAGGACCTTCAGGGCCACGGTGCGGCTGAGGCTCTCCTCATAAGCCTTGAGCACGACGCCCATGCCGCCGCGCCCAAGGAAGTCGGTGATCTTGTAGGCCGCCAACTGGGCCGGGTATTGCGGGTCCGGTGAACAGCGCAGGGGGCCCTGGGCCACCAGCGACTCGATCGGCTGGCCGGTGGGTTTTAGGTCGCGGAGCACCTCAAGCTGCAGGCGGAGTTCGTCGGCCCATTCCGGGTAGCGGCTGAACAACTCGGTCTCCGGCTCAGCCGTTCCGCGGGCTCGGCGATCGAGGTAGTCGTTGACAATCCGGCCGATGTGCTCCTCGCGCGTTTCCCCGCCCTGCGGAACTCGCCCGGACATCGCGTTCCCCTGCTCGTCAAGCGCCGCGAATGGACTTGCGTCGCGCCAGTATAGCAGAACCACCCAGAGGTGTCGCCGGTGTAGCCGAGCCCCACGGCCGGAGGGGTGGCCAGGACTTGTGGCTGTCTCGGCAGCGGCGTGGAACTGCGCGGGTGCGGGGTCCATCCGGGGCGCATCTCTTCCAGCCCCGGCAGGGGCGCAAGAAGATAGCCCACAGCGTGAGCTGTGGGGGGGATTCGGCGGGTGGACCTCAGCCCCGGATGGGGCGTAAGAAGGGCCCGGCGGGAAGCAACCAGGAGGTGGCACGTGCCCTTTCGCCCCTACCGGGGCTGGGCGCCGGGTGATGGCCCGCTCACCCACGGCTGGCGCCGTGGGCT
>JAZDKM010000287.1:0-3308 GCA_043803085.1 Planctomycetota bacterium | reverse complement strand
CAGCTTAAGGTTCGGGTGTGCCACTGCTCTGTGAGCAGTGCTTTCCAGGAAGCCTCCTGCGACCGGCACTGCCGAGACGGCAGTGGCACACGAGTGGGCTCGACTCCGAACCCGCAGGCTAAGGTGCGTCGGAGCACTAGGTTATTGAGCGATAACTGGAGGTGATGCTTCTTCTTCATTCTCCATTCTCCATTCTCCATTCTCCATTCTCCATTTTCCATTTCTGAACTCGCCGGTTTACCCGTTCGGGTAGCCTCTGCTGTCGGGTTCGGCGAACAGGCGTACGTAGCTTTCGTAACGTTCGGGGTGGATGTCACCCTTCTCGACGGCGGTCTTGATCGCACAGTCGGTCTCATGCGTGTGGGTGCAGTCTGCGAACTTGCACTGCGGAACGAGCTCGACGAACTCCACAAAATAGGATTCCAATTCGTAGCGGGGCACGGAGCTGACGTCAAACGCGCGGACACCCGGCGTGTCGACGACGTACCCGCCGATATCCAACTTGAGCAACCGGGCGGTGGTGGTGACGTGGCGACCCTTGAGCGTCTCCTCGTTCACCGGGCCGACGCGCAGACCCAGATGCGGTTGGAGCGCGTTGAGCAACGAGCTTTTGCCCACCCCGCTTTGGCCCACGATGACGGACGATCTAGCCCACAGGACGGCACCCAGATCGTCCAGGCCGAGTCGAGACACTACGCTCGTAGCCAACGTTCGATAGCCCAGCGCCACATAGCGCTCCAGGATCGCGGCGGCCGTCCCGTCCGCGTCCAGGTCGACCTTGTTCATGCAGATGACCGGGGTCATGGCCCCCGCCAGCGCGGCGACCGTGTATCGGTCGATCAGGTGGGGCTTGGGCGGGGGGAGGTCCGCGGAGTTGACGATGATCACCTGGTCCACGTTCACGGCGATGGTGTGCTGCCGCCGGCCGGCAAGCCGCTTGAGCTCCGAGCGCCGGGGCATCACGTCTTCGATCACGCCTTCCGCCTTTGGACTGCTCTGGTCGGCCACGTTCTCGATGCGGACCCGGTCGCCGACGGTGATGGGATGGCGCTCGGCGATCAAGCGCGTCCGCAACATCCGGCGTACCGTGCAGAGCCGGGTATGCTCCCCATCGTCGACCTCCGTGAACAGACCGCGGACGGCCACCACCGTACCGTTGAAGCGGGCGGGCTCGTTATCCCCCGCACGCACCACCACGGTCCGCCGACGGGACAATTCGCCTTTGGCGACGACGGACTCGCCGGTCCGGATGTCCACCTCTTCCAGCCCTTGTTCCTGGGTCTGGCGGGTCCAATCCTTCTTGGTGGCCGGCTTGCTGCGGTTGGGACGTAGGTTGACGCGGACTCGTCGGCCCTTTTCCGAGGACAGTTTTTTCCCGGGCTTACGGGCCATAGGCCGTCGATTCTCCGCAGGCCGAGGGCGCCGTGTTCAGGGGCTTACCGCAATCGCCCCTCCGTGGCCAGGGCGGTCACGAAGGTGGCGTTGGTCGGATGTTTGCGGAGCGCGTCCAGCAGGGACTCCATGGCCCGTACGGGACCCCGGCCCTGCAACGTCCGGCGGAGGTGGTTGGCGGCCGCCAGTTGGGCCGGCGTCAACAGCTTCTCTTCCTTGCGCGTGCCCGAGGCCTCGAGGTCGATGGCCGGCCAGATCCGCATGTTGGCCAGCTCGCGCGAGAGCATGATCTCCATGTTGCCCGTGCCTTTGAACTCGTTAAAGATCACCTGGTCCATGCGGCTGCCGGTGTCGATCAGTGCCGTGGCCATGATGGTCAGCGAGCCGCCACCCTCCACCTTGCGGGCGGCGCCGAAGACGGCCTTGGGTTCGGCCAGGGCCCGCGTGTCCAGCCCGCCGGACATGATCCGCCCGCCGCCGCAAACGATGGTGTTGAAGGCCCGCCCCAGGCGGGTGAGCGAATCGAGGAAGAGCACCACGTCGCGACCGGCTTCGACCTGGCGTTTGGCCCGCTCGATGGTCAGCCGGGCGATGCGGACGTGGCTCATGGCGTCACGGTCGTTGCTGCTGAACACCACTTCGCCGCGGACGGTGCGGCGCATCTCGGTCACCTCTTCCGGCCGCTCGTCCACCAGCAGCATGAGCACCTCGGCGTGCGGGTGGTTGGTGGCGACCCCGTTGGCCATCTGCTGCAGCAGAATGGTTTTGCCCGTGCGCGGCGACGCCACAATCAGCCCACGCTGGCCAAAGCCGATCGGCGTCAGCAGATCGATGACGCGCATGGTCTCGGGGCCGCCGGGAGTTTCGAGACGGATCGGTTCGTGAGGGTCAATCGCGGTCAGGTCCTCCAAAGGGACCGCTTCGAAATGATCCTCCACGCTTCGACCGTTGATGGACTCGACCTCGACCAGCTCGGGGCCCGAGGTGCGTTTCCCGCCGGCTCGACCGTTGGATATGCGGGCCGTGCCGGCAATGGTCTCGCCGCCGCGGAGACGTAACGTCCTACAAAGTTCGGGCGCGACGAACACGTCGGAGGGACGAGTAGCATAGTTCGCGTCCGGCGTGCGGAGGTATCCCCCGCCGCGTTCGCCCATTTCCAGCGTTCCGACAGTCGGTTCTGACATTTTGTTTCCCGCGCGCGTCGGGCACAGCGCGCCTCGGTTGACCCGCCGGTTCGGCCGGCCCCGAAGATGCCGATCCTGTTGCACGAGGGCTTCGGTTAAACAGCCCGTGAGGACCCGCCGCGCCGATCGGTGGCAGAGATCGCGCGCGGTAAGCCGAGCAGAAAAGGGCACACGGGTGGCTCACCCACCCCTCCCGAATCACCCGATACTAGCATGAATCGTGCAAGTATCAAGTTCCAATGGGGGAAGAAATGCTTGGGGCGTTGGTCGCCTTGTTCCAGTGGCGGCGCTATGGTATCTTAAACGGCGTCTCGGAGGGAAGCGTAATGATCTCCGCCTACCGGGTGCCGGGGGAAAGTGAGAGGTGAGCCGAGCGCTTGGGAGGGCAATGCAAAATGCCCCGCCCGCGACAGCAGGCGGATTATTCCGCCGCAACCGCGGAATATGCGGCAACACGACCGGGGGGTAGCTTTTTTGACGCCTAACTTGAGACAAACCCAGGTGGCAAGCCGACTAAGGCATCATAGCCCCATGTGATTATGAGTCCGTACCTAAGGGAAGAGGCCGGCCGTTTTTAGGGGTCCGATGGCCTCTGGCGCACCAATTGCTAGCAGAGGTCTCGGGTTCGGACACAAGGGCTGGTGAGAGGCACAGATGTCACAGAAAGCGGACACGCCCACCAACGATAACCAATTGGTGAGCAAAACCAGCGAAAAGCCCCGCGGGCAGGTG
>JAZDKM010000286.1:0-2312 GCA_043803085.1 Planctomycetota bacterium | reverse complement strand
GCGGGCGCGCATTTACATTACCGCCCCAGCGGGGCGGAGGAGTGTTTCGGATCCCGCTCGCTCGCCTCCTTCGCCCCGCCGGGGCGAGAAGAGAATAGGGGAAACCACCTTCCACGGGTTCCGTCCTTGACATTTCGGGCGGGCAAGGCCCGCCTGGGCTCGCTCTGCGAGCTGCGAAATGTCAAGGACTCCACCCGCGGCTACAGCCCGTCGCCCCCTATGGGGCGAAAGGCGTCTCAGCCGCTCTTGACCCGGCCATGGGTCAGGTGGTTGGAGGGCGCGCCCCGGATCGTCAGACTGCGTCCCCGCCTGCCGGCGGGCAGGCACCAGTCAGAACGGCCTGCCGGCAGGCAAGTGGGCCGCTGCGAGACGGAGATTCTGACCGCCAGCAGGAACCTGAAGGCTCTGATGAACCTGCCGGGAAGGTGGATCGATCGGGTTCGCCAAAGCCGCCCTTTGGACAAGTTGATCCTCGACCTGGACAGCTCGCTCAGCGAGACCCACGGGTGCCAGGAAGGATCGGCGTACGCGGCGGCAGGTCCATTCGGCGGATTAGGCCGCCGGTCGGTGAGCGTTTGCTTGGGCGCCGGGTACAACGCTTCGGGTGTGCTTGTCAGCCCTTTCGTCGTCGATTTGTGCCCGGCACCACCCGTAGCACTCGAACGGCATCGCGACTGCCTTGCCGCCCTTAACACGCCGCTGCGGACATTTGTCCACCGGTCGCTCCGCGACCGGACCCGCGTCGCGGGTCGCGGCGTGTCAAGGGCCGCCACGCTTCTGCGTGCTCCTCCTGCGGCCCCTGCTCCCGGACTCCGGCGTTTGAAGCACGCGCTCGACCACCGGGCACCGGGCATCACCCCGGCTGGCAGGGGTAGTGTGGGCGTCCCGCCCGCGAGGTTCGGGTGGCGGATCCCGTCGCTATGCAGCGCAGCGCCGCGAGGATAGAATTCGTGTGTGCAAGCCCGACGTTGTTGGGGACGGGTCGGCTGGAGCCGACGTGACCGGCCGATGTGCAAGGACTCTGGAGGTGCTGCCGCCCATGAAACAGATCAAGATCATCGTCGAGAAACACCCGGACGGGTACGTGGCCTATCCGCTGGGGGTGAAGGGCGTGGTGGTCGGCGAGGGCGACACGTTTGAGGCGGCGCTCGCGGACGTCGCATCGGCCATTCGATTTCACGTCGAGACGTTCGGCACGGACATGCTTGACGCCGATCCGCCCGTGCTCGATGCCTTCGTGGCCGAGACCGGAGTTGCCATCTGATGGCCAAGTTTCCGGTCGACGCCCCAAAGGAGCGCGTACTGCGGGCGCTGCGGTCACTGGGCTTTGAAATGGTCCGCGAAGCCGAGCACATCGCCATGCGTCGGTCCAGCGCAGACGGCAGCGTGACGCCGCTGACGTTGCCGAATCATCGAACGATCAAGGGCAGCACGTTGCGCGCGATCTGCACGCAGTCGGGCATCCCGCGCGACGAGTTTCTGCGCGCCTATGAGCAAGCCTGATCCGCCGGCACTCGAACGGCATCGCGACTGCCTTGCCGCCCTTGACGCGCGGCCAACGCTCCCCTTCATAGTTTCACCCCGCCATGTGTCCGGCCGTCAAAGGTCGGCCCGCGGATCGTCAGGCCGCATCCACCAGTCAGACCTGCCGGCTAACAGGGCGTTCATCTGAGAAAAGGTGTCAGGATGATTTTTCCGGCCCTGGCTCGCCTCATCCCCGCATCCGACCATCGCGGCTCGCGGCTCCCGACGTCAAGAAAATCATCCTGCCTTTTCGCTCCCGCCGCTCGGCAGCTTTGGCTTCGGCCCTCGGCGAGCGCCGCGCGGAGCTGACCACGGAACGACGCTGGGCGGCATGGTAAAGCGTGACTGGACAATGGGTTTGTTTGGTAATTTCCACCAGCGCCGGGGTAAACCCGGCGGCTCGCTCGTCTGGTCGATGGGTTTGTTTGGTAATTCTGCATTCTTGGGTCTCCCAAGCCGGATTCGGGGGCCCGTGACGGTTTCTCCGGTCCGCGCGCAGGACCCCTGTGGCCGGGCCGCGGCCGGCAAGCACCCTTAGATAGAACTTGGCGCGCGCTCAGGTTTGGGTGCAGCCGGGTGGGCGCGGAAAGAGAGGATCGCGGGGGGGGCCAACGGCGTGGCAAGGCCGAAGTCGGAGGATAGACGTGCTGGACGAGGATCGCCAGGCAAAGTGGCATGCCCAAGCCGCAGGCGCGGGGATGTTGCGTCCTCCAACGGGCGCCGACGATTGCGGCACGCAACATGGCCGCGCTACGCTCGGCCATGCCACCGGCCCCGAACCTTTTCAC
>JAZDKM010000285.1:0-3526 GCA_043803085.1 Planctomycetota bacterium | reverse complement strand
AGCCAGGAGGTTGCTGATGGCCAAGGCCAACAAAATTTACGTTTCCGCCGCCGACCCCCACGCGGGGACCAGCGTCATTACGCTCGGGTTGGTGAGCACCTTAGGCCGCATGGTGGACCGGATCGGCTTCTTCAAGCCGGTCGGAGAGGGTCCCGGCGACGCCGACGTGGCGGTGATGAAGTCTGCCTTTCGCCTGCGTCCCGACCCGGGCGAAATGTGCCCCCTCTCCATCACGGAGGCCCGCGAGCTGATGGCCCGAGGCGAGGAGGGCCCCATGCTGGACCGCATCTGCGCCGCTTACGACGCGGTCCGCGGCACCAGCGACCTGGTCGTCATGGAGGGCATCAGTCATCAACGCTCGCTCCACCTGTTCGACCTGGACATCAACGCCACCATCGCGGCGCGACTTGGGGCACCGGTGGTGCTGGTGGCCGGGGCGTCGGCCTTCGGCAGCCCGGTGACGCCGGAGGAACTGGCCACCTCCGTGCTCGCTGCCTGGTCTGAGTTCCAGGAGAAGGGTTGCGAGCTGATTGGCGTAGTGGTCAATCGCGTGCTGGGGGACGCCTTTGCGGCCGCGCGGGACCGCTACCTCGAGACACTGGAGAAGGAGAGAATCACCGTCTTCGGTGCCCTGCCTAACCTGAGTTACCTGGGTCTGCCGCGTCTGGCCCAGATCGTCAAAGTCCTCGACGCCGAGGTGCTTTCGGGACGAGAGTTCCTGGCCAACATCGCCGCAAAGACGTACGTCGCCGCGATGCAGCCGCGGAACTTCCTGAAATGGTTACAGGGCGACAACATCCTGGTCATCGCCCCGGGAGATCGCGATGACATCATGGTGACGGTGGCATTGGCCCAGATGTCGCCGCAACATCGCCGCATCACGGGCCTGATCCTTACCGGCAACCTCCGGCCCGATCCGGCGATTCTCGAACTGATCGAGGCCCAGAGCGGTCTGCAGTTCCCGATTCTCGCAGTCCAGACCGATACTTTTACGACCGCCGCTGCGGTGCGGGAGATGGACGTGCGTATCGGCCCCGGCGATGACGACAAGATCTATGCCGTCGCCTCCGCCGTGCAGCGCTACGTCGATCAGAGCAAGTTATGGGACACGCTGGCCCTCTCCGGTTCACGTCCCGCGAATGCCGGCTCCTTTCTCGAGTCGATCATCACCCGGGCCCAGGAACTCCATAAGACCATCGTGTTCCCCGAAGGCGAAGAACCGCGGACCATCCGGGCAGTGGCGCGGCTGGCCCAGGGCCGGGTCGTTCAACCGATCCTGCTGGGGAACCCCCGCAAGATCAAGGCCTATGCTGAAGCCGAGGGGGTAGCGCTGGAAGGAGTGCGCCTTCTCGATCCGCGCACGTCCGACCGGCGCGAAGCGTATGCCGAGAAAGTTTTCGCCATTCGCCGGCACCGGCGCGGCGGCATGACCCGGGAGTACGCCCTGCAATGGGTGGACGAGTCGCCGATCCATTACGGCACGGTGATGGTGCAGTGCGGTGAGGCCGACGGGCTGGTCGCCGGGGCGATCCACGCCACCGGCGACACCATGCGTCCGGCGTTCCAGATCATCGGGGTCCGTCCCGAGGTTGGCGTGGCTTCCAGTGCGTTTTTCATGGTCTTTAAGGACCGCGTTTTGGTCTACGGCGACTGTGCCATCATTCCCAACCCGAATGCCCAGGAGTTGGCCGGTATCGCCATCGCCGCGGCCCGGACCGCGCAGGCGTTCGGCATCGAGCCGCGGGTGGCCATGCTGTCCTACTCGACCGGCACCTCGGGGACCGGTGACGACGTGGACAAGGTGACCGAGGCTACCCGGCTCGTGCGTGAGCGCGACCCGGGGCTGGCGGTGGACGGACCGATGCAGTACGACGCCGCGATCGATCCCGAGGTGGGTCAACGCAAGCAACCCGACTCGCCCGTCGCCGGGCGGGCCACCGTGTTCATCTTCCCCGACTTGGACGCCGGCAACATCGTCTACAAGGCGGTGCAGCGCATGAGCGGGGCCCAGGCGGTCGGGCCGGTGCTCCAAGGCTTGAACAAGCCGGTCAATGATCTTTCGCGGGGGTGCAGCATCGACGACATTTACTATGTCGGTGCCATCACGGCCATCCAAGCCGGCGGCCTATAACGGTTCCGAGTTCAAAGTTCCGCGTCACGCACTGCGACCCGGAGCTCGAAACTTTGAACCTTGAACTTTGAACCTTGAACTTTGAACCTTGAACTTTGAACTTTGAACTTTGAACTGGGAACTTTCCCATGAAGATTCTTGTCATCAATTGCGGTAGCTCGTCGATCAAGTACAAGCTCTATGACATGACCACCCAAGGCGAGCGCGCCAGCGGCCTCATCGAACGCATGGGCGAGGCCCAATCGACCATCATTCACCAATGCAATGGACAAGAGACGCGGCTGGCCGAGCCCATCCCTCATGCCGAGAGGGGGGTCGCGCGCCTCGTCGAGTTGCTCACCACGGTCGGCCATCCGCCGCCGCTGTCCAGTCCGACTGAGGTCGCGGGGGTGGGCCACCGGGTGGTCCACGGCGGGGAAGCTTTCAGTGAATCGGTGGTCGTGGATGATAGGGTGCTGGCCACCATCGCGGAATGCGTGGCGCTGGCCCCCCTGCACAACCCGGCCAACCTCGCCGGCCTCCAGGCGGCCATGAAGATCCTGCCCGGCAAACCCCAGGTGGGTGTCTTCGATACGGCCTTCTTCCAGACCATGCCGCCGGCGGCTTACCTCTACGCCCTGCCCTACGAGTGGTACGAAAAGTACCGCATCCGCCGCTACGGTTTCCACGGGACCAGCCACCGCTACGTGGCCATGCGCGCCGCGGAATTGCTCGGCGAGCCGCGGCCCAATCTGATCACACTGCACCTGGGCAACGGGTGCAGCATGTCGTGTATCCGCGAGGGGAAGGCCGTCGACCAGAGCATGGGCCTGACCCCGCTCGAGGGGTTGGTGATGGGCACGCGCAGCGGGGACTTCGACCCGGCCGTGATCTTCCATCTGCTCCGTCTGGGTCTGAGCGTGGAGGAGATCCGCAACAGCCTGGAGAAAAAGAGCGGGTTACTCGGTGTCAGCGGAGTGGCACGCGATTTGCGTGACGTTCACCAGGCGGCCCAGGCGGGCAACACGCGGGCGGCGCTGGCCCTCGACGTCTTTGCCCACCGGGCCCGCAAGTACGTCGGGGCGTTCCTGGCAGAACTCGGCCATTGCCACGCCCTCGTGTTTACCGGCGGCATCGGCGAAAACGCCGTCTTCATGCGCGAAAAGATTCTGTCCGGACTGGCCGCGCTGGGTATCGAGCTGGACGCCAAACGCAATGACCAGCACGGCAAGGAGCCGTTCCGCATCAGCACCGAGGCCGGCCGGACAGCCGTTTGGGTCATTCCCACCAACGAAGAACTCATGATCGCCCGCGACACGGCACGGTTGATTGCTTAGTGCCGAGTAGGTC
Organism: Planctomycetota bacterium; assembly: GCA_043803085.1. Taxonomy (GTDB): domain Bacteria; phylum Planctomycetota; class Phycisphaerae; order UBA1845; family UBA1845; genus JAAEQG01. The sequence continues at coordinate 66 of JAZDKM010000285.1, read as the reverse complement.
GGGCTTTGCCCAACAGCTTCGGCGGGCGAAGCCCGCCCTACACGGCTGGGTAAGAAGGAGTTTAGC
>JAZDKM010000284.1:0-4832 GCA_043803085.1 Planctomycetota bacterium | reverse complement strand
AGACGAGTTACCCGACCGGCCGAACCGCTGGGAACCGCGCCGCAGGAAACGCCGGCCGAAAACGTACAGCCTGCTCCAGAAACCACGCCGCTGGTATCGACAGCACGGAGACCCCCATGCCCGTTAGCTTCATGCCATTCGTGACTGTCCCCTATTTCCAAACGTTCACCAAGAAGGCGTGTGTGGGCGGCCGGGTACGAACGGGTGCCGATTGAGTGCGTGCCCCGGCGGCCCGCTTTCGCGACCGCCGACCCCCGTCCACACAGGCGGCCCTGAACGCCTAGGCGGCCGACGCGCTGGCCCGGGCGGCCTTCTCGCGGGTATTGGAGCAGGCCGGACCCACTAAAGGTGGGTGCTGGCGGGCCACGGGTGACGACCGCTAGCGGTAGCATCTACGGTTGCCGGAGCCGGTCAAGTATGGCATTATGCCGCCGGGGGGTGCGTTGACGTGACCGGTTACGAGACGCATTCCGCTAAAGCTCCGCGCGTGAAATGCCGAACTTGACATACGTCATTAGGGTACCATATGCTAGGCGGCATGCTAAGTCATGCCCCGGTCGGCCGCGGCCAAGGTTTGTTTGATGCCGCCCCTGACCGATCCCGAGCGATTGCGGCACTACCTAGCGGCTCTCGGCGACTGGGAGTGCACCGGTTGCGTGACGTGGACGCGGCGGTTCGAAGCATGGGTACGCGAGAACCTACCCGGGTTCACGGAGCGAGAAGTCTGCCGGCTCATGTGGGAGTACGTGCAGGCCGGTGGTGAGGTGGACGAAGTGCCGGAACGCCGGGAAGAGTGGAGCGAACACGGGTTTCACTACGACATGCGGCTGCCGATCGCAGGCCGTCTCAGATACGTCGAAACTCGGCTACTGATGAAACACAAGATCGAGGATACAACGATCGACGTGGTGAATATCCATGACGCTTAGGCGCGAACCCAAGCCGTTTCCGTGGCAATGCCCCAGGTGCTTGAAGGGCGAAGTGTGGCCGACGCCTACCGAGTACACGACGCGCGTGAAGCACGACGGTCGTCTACACGAAGTAACGCTGCCTGGGCTGCTGGTCCCGAAGTGCTCGGCGTGCAGTGAACTCGTGCTCAGCAACGATACGGACGAGCAAATCAGCCGAGCCTTGCGGGATAAGCTCGGGCTACTCCAGCCCGAGGAGATTCGCAGGAAGCGTGAAAAGCTGGGCCTGACACAGAAGACCCTCGCCGAGCGCATCGGCGTCGCGCCGGAGACGATCTCGCGCTGGGAATCTGGGCTCCTGATTCAGTCGCGTGCCATGACCACGCTTCTGAGCATCTTCTTCGATTTCCCCGATGTGCGCGTCGCGCTGGAAGCTGGAGTCGGGAGTTTAGATTCCACTGGCAGTCTGAGTGGTTGGACGGCCATAACCAAGTTTGCGCCGCTCACGCCGAATAACGTCTTCGCGAATCCCATAACTTGGTTCCCAACGATGATCGACGTTCCGACTCCGTTGACAGCGATGTTCGGTGTGCCTGTCGTCCTACCAGAACTAATCGTCGTAGAAGGGGACAGCCTAGCGACCGTCGCAAGCGAGGTTTCCACCAGCACGTCCTCACGGTTGGCCGCGTGAATACGACAGAGACCAAACCCGCGCCCTTGCCGCCCCGAATGGAACTGGCGATCCCGGTTTCAGATCGGGTGCAGATTCAGGACGTTCGGTTGGTTCGATGCAACTGCCATATCGAACCGGGTGCCCTTGCGCCTCCACATCCGCCGCGCTTCAAGGCGAACTTCGCGTACGAGGCGTCTACGCAGGTTGGGCCTGACCGTACGCGGATCGCTGTTGTTACGCGTTTTCAATTCTCGGCGATTCGAGAGGAGAGCGAGAAACACGAACCCTGCGTCGGGATCGAGGCGTCGTTTTTGGTGACCTATGCGGCCGACGGACTGACCGGGCTTGGGCCGGAGCACTTCAGCAGCTTCGGCGCGCTCAACGGGGTCTTCAACGCGTGGCCGTATTGGCGCGAGCTGCTGCACAATCTGACTTTTCGAATGGGCCTTCCGGCGTTCGTACTACCTGTCTTGCGTATCGGTTCGCCTAAGCCCGCCTCCCCCAATGGCGGCCACGCTCCAGGTGACGTGGCCGAGAAAGTGGACGCTGATAAGCAGCCGTCGTGATTTCTGTTTGGCAGACCCGCTTGGCGTGGCCGATTTCGACCGGTGCCAACGCCTTTGACCTGGACCCACGAAAGCCCGCGCTGCGTTTCCTGCCACGGCGTGCCCCGGGGCCGCAAGCGAAAGGACGCCTCCCGCAGGGCTGCAGAGGTTGCGGAGAAGAGAGTATCCGGCTAACAGCGTCTGACCAAATGGGGACAGGCACCCTAGCAGCCCGTGGCAAAAGTTGTGGCACAGGCTTCCAGCCTGTGTTTTCACGGGCAAGATGCCCGTGCCACACCGCTCTTGGCCACTTTCACCACAGGCTGCCTAGCCTTTCCGGTGTCCAAAAGGTTTCGGTTCGAGGACTTGAGCGCGCGAGGACCTTCTTTGGTAATGGTTCGGCTTGGATGGGAGTCCTGCCGGCCCACGCCCATCGTCGGGTTGGCCTCATCGCCCGTCGCCGGCAGGCGGGCAAAACCCCCGGTTGAAAGCCCTGCACCGGAATTCACCCTTGGGCGTGGGGGTTCGACCCTTGCAGGGTCGGGCGGGTCGGCGGGGAGGCTTACCGGGGAGGCTTACCGGGGGCGGCGCTGCGCCCGTTGCCGGTGGGCCGGCCCAGGAGACGAAAGACGCCATCAGAAGGAGCGAAGAGACGGCTCAAGGAGTACCAAAAATAGGTCAAAAATAGGTGACTGTCCCCTATTACCGCGAAAGCGAAATGGCCGCGAAGAGGCACAAAAGGCATGGCGGCGCCCGCGAGAGGCGGGCTTGGCCATGCCACCCGTCGCGGTTCGGATCACGCAGGGCCGCTCCCTGACGGGCGCGGTTCGGATAAGCTCGGCCGCGAGCGCGCACCCTACGTCGGGCGGAGCCCGACCTACCATCCGTCGGGCGAAGCCCGACCTACGGCCCCGCGACGCGACGCCGGTGCCACAGGTGATCCCACCGGCTGGAAGCCTGTGGTACAACGTTGGTCATCCGTGCTCAAGCGGGTAGAATCCTGCGGGTTCGGGCCGGGCGATACGCTGCTCGGGGGATTCCGGTCAACTGGGATTCTGAATGGTGCGTCAAGGGACACACCCTACGCTATGCCGAGAATGGTGCGTCAAGGGACGCACCCTACGCTATGCCGAGGAATGGTGCGTCACGGGACGCATCCTACGCTGTGCCGAGCGGGGAATGGGGTGAAACGGTCATGACCAAGTTGGCGGAACGGGTCGGCACGGAGTTGCTGCCCTACGTCGTAAAGCCCGCGCAGTACATCGGCGGCGAGGTGAACCAATTGGTCCAACCGGGCGACTGGGAGAGGGCCCGCGTACGCGTGGTCATCGCTTTCCCCGACACCTACACCATCGGCATGAGTCATCTGGGCTGTCATATCCTCTACTGGCTGTGCAACCACACGCCGGGGGTGGCGGCCGAGCGCGTCTACTGCCCCTGGATCGACGCGGAAGCCGTGATGCGGGCCAAGCAGATTCCGCTCTTTACCTGGGACACGCGGCGTCCGGTGGTCGAGGCGGACATCCTGGCCATCTCACTGCAATACGAAATGGCCTTCAGCAACGTGCTGACGCTGCTGGACCTGGCCGGCGTGCCGTTGCGGAGCAGCCAGCGCGACGATTCACACCCGCTGGTCATCGCCGGCGGACCGCAGGCCGACAACCCCGAACCGATGGCGCCGTTCCTCGACCTGGTCGTGTTGGGTGACGGCGAGGTCTCGATGGCCGCCATCCTCGCGGAATACCGCGAGCTGAAGGACGCGGGGGTGGGGCGGCGCGACATGATTCTGCACCTGGCCCGCAAGTTTCCGTGGATCTACGCGCCATCGCTGTACGAGTTCACCTACCGGCCGGACGGCACGATCGAGCGGCTGGTCCCCCTGCGCGACGACGTCCCCACCAAGATCGTGCGGTGTGAGACCGACGATTTTGACCATACCCCGTTCCCGGTCCGGCCGTTAGTGCCGTTCGTGGAGGTGGTGCACGATCGCATCGCCATCGAGATCATGCGGGGTTGCCCGCAGCGCTGCCGTTTCTGCCACGCCGGGTATACCAAGCGTCCGCTGCGCAAGCGCAGCGTCGAACGCATTCTCGAGATGGCCGAAGAGGCTTACCGGGCGACGGGGCTGGACGAGATCGGCCTGTTATCGCTCTCGACCGGGGACTATCCGGACCTGGGCGAACTGACGCAGGCCGTACACGCGCGTTTCAAGGACCGCAGGGTGAGCATCAGCGTGCCATCGCTCCGGGTGGACAAGATGCTGCAGAACATCCCGTGGATGGTGAAGGGGGTGCGGAAGAGCGGCGTGACCATTGCCGTGGAGGCGGCGCGGGATGACATGCGGGCCGCCATCCGCAAGAAGATTTCCGATGGAGACTTGTTGGATGGTGTACGGCAAGTCTACCAAGCCGGCTGGCGGTCGCTGAAGCTTTACTTTATGGCCGGCTTTCCGGGCGAGCGACCGGAGGACATTGACGGCATCTGGGAGCTCAGCCGACAGGTGAGCGAGGTTTGCCGGGAGGTTCGCGGCTTTCCCGGGCGGGTGAACGCCGCGGTCGGTTGGCTGGTGCCCAAGCCGCACACCCCGTTCCAATGGGCCGCCCAACCGCGGGCCGAGTACTTCCGCGACGTCCACGGGCGGCTGAAGTCCTTCGCCCGAGGGCGAAAATCCGCCATTACCGTCAAAACGCATAATATCGAACGCTC
>JAZDKM010000283.1:0-2757 GCA_043803085.1 Planctomycetota bacterium | reverse complement strand
TGCGCCACCTGCCACATGAGCGCCACGGCCGACATGGCCGTCACCCACGACGTCGGAATGCGAATCAGTTGGAACAACCGCCCGGCGATTTCAGTGCGCCCGGAGGTGTCGGACGCCCAGATGGGCCTGCCGGGCAAGGACGTTCCCTGGAAGAAACGCCGTGAAAACATGCAGAACGTTTGCCTGAACTGCCACAACAGCCAGTGGGTCGACAACTTCTACGTCCAGTACGACGGGTTGATCGAGCTGTACCACGACAAGTTCGCCAAACCGGGCGCGGAACTCATGAAGCTGGCTGCGCCTCTGCTCAAGCCCGCCTCGTTCAGCAACCGGCTGGATTTCATCTGGTACGAGCTGTGGCACCATGAGGGACGCCGCGCGCGGCACGGCGCCTCCATGATGGGGCCAGACTACACGCATTGGCACGGAACCTACGAGGTCGCGCGGAACTTCTATTCGGAGATGGTCCCGGAACTGGAGGAACTCGCGGCCCGCGCCAAGGCCGGCGGCGACCCGGCGAAGGTGAAAGCCGCGGAGGCCCTTGCGACCCGGCTCGAGGAGCTTCTCAACTCCCCCAACCCCCGGTGGTACCTGAACAAGACGGATCCGGCCGAGGTGGAGCGGCGCAAGAAGGCCGCCGAGGAGTTCAAGGCCCGCTACAAGTAGCGGGCTCTGGGGTTTGGCCCTTTTATGCCTGGGGCATACCGTCGCCGGTCTGTCGTTGCCCGCCGCTCGTTTACCCTGCGGTGGCGTACAGCAGAGCCGAGGCAACCGGGTATTGCGATTCCGGCCACTTCGTGGCTGGGGCGTCCGTAGCCACGAAGTGGTCGGAATCATCGCAGGACCGATCTATCGCATAGGCCCACACCTCCCTTCGTAACTGTCGAATCAGTTCCAGGGTTGAGAGACGTTCCCCGGGCCGTTTCTGCCGCCACTTCGGCAGGGGCAAGGCTCCTTCGGTGGGAGCCGCGCCGAACGCCCGCTCCCCCGCCAGCAAGAGAATCGCGTAGCTGGCAACCGCCAGCGCAGGCTGACGGTCCACCGAGTCCGCAGACCAGACCTGGGCCTCCCCGACCCCGACGAGCTGCTTCTCGTCCCGGTGATTGACCTCAATGTCCCAGCGCCACAGGTAATACTGGACCAGTTGTTCGAGCGGGAGAGCCGGATCGGTACAGATCAGATAGGCCGGCTGCCGGTACAGGAGCTTGGCGTTCTGACGAGGCCGGTAGCGGACCGGGGCAATCACGACAAGCCGAAGGGGACGATCCGGCCCCGCCTTCTTCCAGAGGACCGGTACGATCGTCTTGACGCGGAACGTGTGAAGCTTGCCGGCCGCAAACGCGGTCACCTCCTGCCACTGGGCCGTCTCATCCTGACGCAGTTGCTCAGGGGTCGGGGCGGCCTGCCCGTAACGGCGTTTCGAGCCGACGGCGGGCTGGTCCTCCGCACGGGGCGGATGAAACAACTCGGCGTCCCTGCGAATCCGCCCGATAAGCGTGGTCCGCTCCGGCAGGGCCTTGAGGACCGTCCGGTTCGTATAGCTGCCGTCGACGGACACGACGAATTGCCGACTTGGGGCGTCATGGCGATTGTCCAAGTCCTGCCGGACGTCGTGCAGCGCCCGGACCGCGGCGGTGCTGAGGTTCTGCTCTCGCCGCTGCTGCCGGTAGGCGTCCCACACGTCCGGCGGAGCGGATTTCTTGGGCTTGGGGACTGGCGGAACGTGCTCATACCGAATCGGAATCGCCCGGGCCGGTCCGGGCGGTACGCCGGCCAGCAAAAGCCCCGACATCTGGAGGTATCTCTGGGCCCGAATGAAGTTGACGTGGAACGTCGGCGAGAGAGGATCACGCCGGTAGGCGACCCCCGGTATCTTCGTCCCGGTCTTGGGCAGGTGGGTATCGTCCAAAGCCGCCAGGAACGGGACCTCCGCCGGCAGAAGCGCCAGGATGCCCTCGACGATCGGGGCGAACAGATCCCGGACGTTCCATCGGTCCTTCGAGAAGAGGCGATAGTCGCCGGACCAGTCGACGAACTGTCGGCCGCAGGTGCACAGCAGGCCGGTCACGGTGTGTCGCCCAGGGCAGAGAAGCTGGCTGAGGCCCAAGCGTCGAGCCCGACAGCCGGTGCGGTGCTGGCGAAAAACGTTCATGCACTGGTCCCAGAGCTTCTGGACATGGGGCCAGAGCGCAATCGTTTTTTTTTCGCGCCGGCCCGGGGCGGAGCCTCGTGCGGCTTCTCGCGGCGTCGGAGGATCAGGGTGTTCTTGTCCTGAATGACCCACTCGATGATCTCCCCCTTTTGAAACTCCAGGGCGTGGGCCAGGGGTGCGGGGAAGTTGATGTACCACTGCCGGCTGTCCTGGCGCTGGATGAGCTGAACTCGCGTGGGGTATCCCATGAGGGCCTCCTTTCGGTTATCTAGTCCTACAACTAGATACCCACGCCCAACAAAAAAGGCAAGTCCCGAGGAGAAATCGCCTCACGCGGTTCCCTCGTCTTGCCCGATCCCTTCTATCCTGCGAGAATCATCAAAAGGGCCAAACCCCAGGGCCCGCTACAAGTAGCGGGCTCGCGCACGAGCCGTTGCCGGATCGTTTCGATCAGCCCCCGGCGGTCCACCGGCTTACTGGCGTAGTCGTCGCAGCCCGCTTCCAGGCATTTCGCCCGGTCCCCATCCATCGTGTGGGCGGTCAGCGCGACGATCGGGCCGGCGTAGTCCTTGCGCCGCAGCAGGCGGGTCGCCGCGTAACCGTCC
>JAZDKM010000282.1:0-11520 GCA_043803085.1 Planctomycetota bacterium | reverse complement strand
AACCGACTCGGCCTGACCCTTCCCCAGCGTCTCCGGCGCATCGACGAGGTCGCCCAAATGTAGTCACGACTCTCGCCCCCAAACGGCCCTGGCGCCACTACCAGGGCCACTCAAGCATCACAACTGTTCAACTTGGGCTAGCCGGTGCGCCTGCTGGTCAACACCCTGTTGAGATCTGCGATGAAATCGCGGCAGGCTGCCTCGACGCAGCTCTGCCAGGGCGTGCGGAGCGACGCGGCATAGCGCTCATCCTCATACGCGAAGATCACCCCACGCGACGAATTGACGATCGCCCCGGTGCCGCCTTTCTTGAAACAGTGGGCCACCTGCTGCGCCGACTGTCCCTGGGCACCATAACCCGGCACCAGGAAGGTGCAGCGGGCCAGAATCGAGCGCAGGATATCCGCACCGGCCACGTCGCGCGGCGACACCACCGCACCCACCGCGCTATACCCGCAGGCGCCCATCAGTCCGGGAGCGCCGGCCCACGCGTTCACCAGCCGGCCGACGTGGGCCGCCAGCGTGTCACCCGATTCGAGGCGAACGTCCTGGACTTCGCGTGCCGCCTCGTTGCTGGTCTGGACCAGCACGAACAGCCCCTTGCCCTCGTCCCGGCACACCTCCATGAACGGCTTGATCCCGTCCAAGCCGAGGTACGGATTTACCGTCACCGCGTCCGGCCTCGCCGTGTAGCGGCCTGCGGGGACGCAGGCCGGTCCTGCTTCTCGGTCGGCGGGAAAGCCGGCCGCGAATGAAGAGGTAGGGGCGCTGGCAGAGGCAGCGAGACCCCCCTCCGCGAGTTGTCCACGTGCGTAGGCAGCCGTTGAGTGTCCGATGTCGGCGCGTTTCACGTCGCCGATCACCAGCAGGCCCGCCGCCTTCGCCGCGCGGACCAGCTCGAAGTAGGCGTCAACGCCGCGCCCCCCGAACACCTCGAAGAACGCGCTGTTGATCTTCATTACCGGTACGAGGGGGGCTACTGCCGCGATCACGCCGCGACCGAATTCGACGAAGGCATCCGCCGCTGCCGCGGGATCGCCGCGTTCCGCCGTCGGATAGCGTTCCCGGACGGTCGCCGGCAACCGCGCCCAATCCGGGTCCAGCCCGACGCAGGTCGGCGTGCCACATTGGCGGACACGCTGGTATAGTCGGTCAGCAAAATTGTCGGACATCACAGCATTCTCTGCTCGGAAAAGGGTTGTAGGTCGGGCTCTGCCCGACGCTTTGTCTCGGCGGACCAAGCCCGCCCTACCAGCCCGTGGCGGAAGTTGTAGCACGGGCTTCCAGCCTGTGTTTCCGCGGGCGCTTGGATGCCCGTGCCACTGCTCCGAAAAGGGTTGTAGGTCGGGCTCTGCCCGACGCTTTGTTCCGGCGGGCCAGGCCCGCCCTACCGGAGGGGATTCCGCAGGGTCGTTTACTCCCGTCCTCGGTCCGCCGCCGGTGACGCGGCCTTCCGCGCCGGATTGCGGATCGCCGCCAAGTCGCACGCCAGCCCGATGGCCGCTTTCATGCTGCCCGGGTCCGCCTGATTCGTGCCGACGATGTCGAACGCGGTGCCATGGTCCACACTGGTGCGAATGATCGGCAGCCCCAGGGTCAGGTTCACCGCCGTGTTGAAGGCGAGCAGTTTCACTGGGATAAGCCCCTGATCGTGATACATGGCCACGATCCCGTCGTACTTCCCGAGCCGCCCCGGGGTAAACAGGGTATCCGCCGCGAAAGGCCCCTCGACCTCGATGCCGGCTTCGCCCGCCATGACCATCGCCGGCTTGATGATCCGCGCTTCCTCGTCCCCGAAGCGTCCGTCCTCGCCGGCGTGGGGGTTCAAGCCGGCCACCGCAATCCGCGGGCGCTCGATGCCGAACCAGTTCACCAGCGCCTCGTGCAGCAGATCAATGGGCTGGAACACGTGGCCGATGGTGAAGAGGTTGCGGATTTCGGAAATGGCCACGTGCGTGCTGGCCAGCGCGACCCGCAAGCGGCCGGCCACGAAGGCCATGGTCACGCGTCGCGTGTCACACGCCTCCGCCAGCCACTCGGTGTGCCCCGCCTTTTTGCAGCCGGCCATCTTCCAGCTCCCCTTGTGGATCGGGCCGGTGACGATCGCGTCGATCTGCCCGCTCAGCGCCGCCGCCGCAGCCTCTTCGAGAAACCGCAACGACGCATGCCCGCCCTCCGCCGTCGGGCGTTTCAGGGCCGTGGCCAGCGTCGCGTACTCATCGAAATCCGCCACCACGATCCCGCTCGCCACGTACCCCACGTCTTCGTGCGGCAGGCGAAACCAGAACGGGTTGATCTCGGCCGCGTCCGCGGCATAGGAGAGCAGTTCGTGTAGTCCGTAAACAATAAAACGCCCCCGGCCCCGCACCACGGGGTCGGCCAGGGCCTTGACGATCACCTCTGCACCGATGCCCGCCGGCTCGCCCATGGTGATGCCGATCAGCGGTTTCGGAGGGGCCGCGTTCGTCGGACCCTGGGGACCCGGATGGGGCTGCCGCTCACTCATAGGAATCCCTGCTCGCGGAGTTGCTCCAGCGTAAGTCCGCCGGTTTCCCGCCGGTGCGCCAGCGTGTGTACGATGGTACGGACCAGGATGTCGGTTTCGAGATTGACCCACTCGCCCTCGCGGCGCTCTCCCAGGGTGGTCCGGTCGAGGCTCGTGGGCGTCAACGCCACGCTGAATTGGTGGCCGGAAACCTCCGCGATGGTCAGTGAAACGCCATCCACGGCGATCGATCCCTTGGGCACGACGCAGGGCATCAGTTCCGCCGCCGCCTCGAACCACAGCATGTGTTCCGCCCCCGTGGCGACACGCCGTACCAGGCGGGCCTGGCCGTCCACGTGTCCTTGGACGAAGTGCCCGTCCAGCCGGTCGCCCATCATCAGGGAGCGCTCCAGGTTCACCCGATCGCCGACTTGCAGCCGCCCTAAGGTCGTGCGCCTCAGCGTCTCTTGGATCACGTCGAACGAAAGATGGGGGCCATCGAGATGCCTGACCGTCAAGCACACGCCGTTGACGGCGATGCTGGCCCCCGGCTTTGCGTCAGCAGCGACCGGTCCGGCATCGACGCGGAGCAGCGCTCCGCCGCCGCCGGGCGCAATGCCCGTGACTCTGCCCGTCGTCTCGATAATGCCGGTGAACATGTGCGTTGCTTGCTGCCCATCCCACGCTCGGAACCGGCGCGAATCTTGCGCCTCAACTTGTCCATTAGGATGCTACGGGACGGATGGCCCAAGTCAAGGATTGCCCCGCGAGGATGCCGGCGGCATACTCCGCGGTGCCCGACCCGGCTCACGCGCCGACGAAGGAATCCAGCAGGTCTTCGTCTTCGATGCCCAGGTTCCGGAGGGCTTCACGCTTGGCGTCAGGGTCCAGGTTGGGGTCGGTCACAATGGCCTGAATGTCGTCGAACAGGACGTCCTGGCCGTCCGCCCCGATGAATTCCTCGGGGAAATCGGTCCGGTGAAAGGTGAGCACTTCGCACCCGGTCGAGACGAACAGGAGCGCAAAAACCAGGATGAGCAAGGCCCGCGCCAGCCAGGCGTGACCACGGCCCCCGCCGCACGCCCAGCGGTCGACGGAGTTCAGCCCAATGCGGTTCGAGGTAAACCTTACGTCTGAGTCGAACGGACGGTCCACGGGCAAAGCTCCTCTCAGCACTGGACCGCATTATACTTCGTCCAGAATGTCCGTCCAAGCTTAGCGGATTCGTGGAGGGCGGTGCCCGGTCGGGGTGACAAGTTCTTGCAGCCCGCCGGACGCCAGCCCATTGATCCCCAGTAGGTAAGCCGCTACAACCCTTGCGGACCCAATGAAGACGGACATGCAAACGCGGCGCTGGATCGAGTTTCTCTCCTGCTTGCCAACCCTCCTGTGGGCCGCCTGCGTGGTCCCGGCGGTGCGGGCCGAGGAGCCGACCACGTTGCCCACCAGGGCGGACCAGGTCCGGCCCCTCCCTGCCCCTCTCGCCGGGTTCAGTGATGAGGGGACGTTCTGGGTCTACAAGGACGAGGAACGCCTCATCACCATCAACTTCAAATGGTTCCCGGACGGCACGTTCGAGAACGCGAGCACGCTGTGCCTCGCCGGCCAGACCGTCCCTGGCAAGCTGCGCATCCAGCCGGCTCCAGACGGGGTCTGGTCCGAAATCTCGATGGAAACGCCCACCGGGCCGACCTCGATCATCCGCGAGGGCGAGTTGTGCCGCATCACGCGCAAGGACGAAATCGAAACCGTGACGGTCCGACCGAATATGGTCCTGTTCGAGAACTTCGCTCCCGCGCTCATGAGCCAGGTGGTTCGGATTTACGACTCGGCCGAAGGGGGCCGACAGACCTTCCCGTTGTTTATCCTGCCCAAGCGGGTCATGGAGGCCTCACTGGAGCGGCTGGACACCGTGGAGCGCTCCATCGGCGGCCGCGACGTCAAGTTCACGCGCTACCGCTACGGCCTGCCCGGCGTGGACGTCGTTCTGTGGACCGACGATCAGAGCAGGCTCTACCTGGCCGACGTCCCCGCCCAGCACGCCGCTTACGTCCGCGAGGGGTACGAGCTACTCCGGCTCACGCCGGAGACCGATCCGCTGCTCTCCAAGGCCCAGTATGAGGTCACCTTGGAGCACGGCCTCGGCATCCCCATGCGGGACGGTGTCGCACTGGCCACCGACCTTTATCGGCCGAGCGGCGACGGCCGGTTTCCAGTCATCCTGGCACGCACCCCCTATCAAAAGGAAATGGCTGAGCTCCAGGCCCGTTACTTCGCCCGTCGCGGGTATGTCTTTGCCGTCCAGGACTGCCGCGGCCGGTTCAGTTCGCCTGGCACCTGGGAGCCCTTCGTCAATGAACCGGAGGACGGCTACGACGCCATCGAGTGGTTGGCCGTCCAACCCTGGTCCACCGGAAAGGTGGGCATGATCGGGGCCTCCTATCAAGGCTGGGTGCAGTGGTGGGCTGCCAGCCGCCGCCCTCCGCACTTGGTCACGATCATCCCCAGCGTGTCGCCGTCTGATCCTTACTTCAATATCCCCTACGACCACGGCGTCTTCTTTCTGAGCGGGGCCATCTGGTGGGCGGATATCCTGGAATCCGAAGCGACCGCCGACCTATCCGGCGCGGCGTTCAGCCGCATCGAGGAGAAGGACTACCATAAGTTGCTCCGCAGTTTGCCGGTGGTCGATTTGGACAAAGCGGTACTGGGCAAAGAGAACCTCTACTGGCGCCAATGGATCGCGCACCCCACCAACGACGCCTACTGGGAGCGCGCCAGTTTCCTCGAACGCCTCCAAGACGTGAACATCCCCGTTTTCCACCAATCCGGCTGGTTCGACGGCGATGGCATCGGCACGAAGCTCAACTACCTGCGGATGGCGTCCCACGGCCACCCTTACCAGAAGCTCGTTCTGGGGCCGTGGGGGCATACGCCCGTAGCCCAGCGGCGCTACGGGGATCGCGATTTCGGCCCGGAGGCGATCGTTGATCTCCAGGAGGCGTACCTGCGCTGGTTCGATCATTGGCTCAAGAGTATCGACAATGGTATCGCGAACGACCCGCTGGTCAGCGTTTTCGTGATGGGCTCGAACCGCTGGCTGCACAGCAGCAGTTATCCCATCCCTGGAACACGCTCCGAGAAGTGGTATCTGTCCAGCGGCGGACGCGCCAACACCTCCCGCGGGGACGGTTGGCTGGTCAAGGAACTGCCCGCCGCGGAGGTCCCGCCGGACCGCTACACCTACGACCCCGCTGATCCGACGCCCGATCCCCTGTTCTATGACGAACCCGATGACCAGGACGAGAGCGGCGAAAAGAGGGTCCGCGCCGCCGAGGAAAAGAAAAAGGCCCGCGATGCCTACCACGCCGAGGTGACCCAGTCGCGCCGCGACATCCTGGTCTACGAATCCGCCCGTTTCCGCGAGCCGTACACGTTCGCCGGTCCGATCTCCGCGGTGCTCTTCGCGGCCTCGTCGGCGCGCGACACCGACTGGTTTGTCCGCCTCGTCGAGGTGGATGCCGAGGGGAAACTCTTCGCCCTCGTGGGCGGGAAGTTGCGGGCCCGCTACCGCAACTCGATGACCACTCCCGAACGCCTCGAACCCGGTAAGGTCTACGAGTACCACCTGGATCTGTGGCAGACCGGCATCACCATCCCCCCCGGCCACCGCCTCCGCGTCGAGATCGCCTCCGCCGCGTTCCCGTCGTTTTCACGCAACCTCAACACCGGCGGCCATAACGAGACCGACACCGACTACGTCGCGGCCCAACAGACCGTCTATCACGATGCCGAGCATCCCTCCCATGTCCTGCTGCCTGCCCTCCCGGACATGGAAACACGCCGGTAGTGTTTGAGCGTGGTCGCCGCATAAGCAGACCAAGACGCGACCGGAAGGGAGCGTGCTTTTGCCCTCCCTCACGGTCGGGTCTCGGATAAAAAGAAACCCGCGGTAGATTGTCGGGCCGGAGGAGGGGAAGAACCTACCGCGGGTCCAGAACAGACCAGATAAAACCTGTTCCTGGGTACCTATATTAAGTATTATCAGTTAATCGTCCATGTCAACCCCTAATTCTTTTCTGGGGCGCAGATATTCTTAGGCCCCAGCCGGCGGGGGTAGGAACGCGGCGGAATCCCGGGTAGAATGACGCCCGGCTCCGCCCGTGGCCAAAGGGGACTGGCCCCGAGCCTGACCGCGATTCCGAGGTCGAGCATCTGCCGAGGCGACTTGCTTGTCCCCTTGTCGCCACGCGGACAGAGGCAGTCGGAGAACCGCGTGCAAACCCTCAGGCATCCTTTCGATGAACTGGTCCAAACCCAAGGGGAGGCCGTGCGCGTCGCCCATGCTGCCCTGCTCTTCGCGCTGGACGAATACCCGGCCTTGGACATGCCATCGTATCTGGGGAAGCTTGACACCTGGGCAACGCGGGTGGACCGGATCGGAGCATCGTCCGTGCCGGACCGGATTGCGGCACTGCACACCGTCTTGGTGGTACAGGAGCACTTTACTGGCGGCGACGACGATTACTATGACCCCCGGAACAGTTACCTCAACATCGTCATGGATCGCAAGCGGGGCTTGCCTATCACCCTGGCTACTATCTGGCTGGATGTAGCCGACCGGTTAAAGTGGGGCTTTGAGGGAGTGAATTTTCCCGGGCACTTTCTGTTGCGGTGCTCGTCGGCCGGGGAGGTGACGCTGATTGCCCCGTTTGACGGCGGCCGGATCGTGGATCTCAAGGAGTGCGAAACCATCTTGCGGAACATCTTCGGTGACGCTGCCAGTTTGCAGGAGGAGCACCTCCGCCGCGCCACGCCCTTGATGACCCTCACCCGGATGCTGAACAACTTGCGCGGCGTCTACGCGCGCGGTCAGGAATGGGGCAAGGCCATGCGCGTGGTCCGCCGCATGCTGGCCATCGAGCCGGAATCCAAGAGCCTCGCGGCCGAGTTCGAGGAATTCGCAGCCAGGCAAGCCCGGATGAACTAACGGAGAACGCTAGTTGCCCTGGACGTGCAAAGGGAATAAACTACCGCCAGTGTGGCCGAAGCAAGGCAAGAACCCATGAGACGATCGAACAGATCAGTGCAAGTGCAAGTCCGCGCCATGGTCAAGCAAGTCGTGGAACAGTTCACCCCCGACCGGATCATCCTATTTGGTTCGCACGCACGAGGCGATGCGGAACCTGACAGCGACGTGGACCTGCTCCTGGTCATGCCGGTGGAGGGCTCCAAGCGAGAGAAGCAGTTGCAAGTTCGCGGGGCGCTGGCGAGTACGACGTTGCCCGTGGACGTCATCGTCACCAGGCCGGAGGACTTTGCCTGGCGGAAGGATGTGGTGGGCACCATCGAGTGGCCGGCGGCGCATGAAGGGAAAGTCCTGTATGTCCGGCCCTGAAGCCGTTGCAGCCGTCGTTCGGGAGTGGGTCGAGAAGGCGGACAACGACTTGAAGAGTGCCGCCCACCTTCTGACGCTGCGCGACTGGTCGGGCGAGCAGCGCTTGGATTTCTATCGCCGGGCGCACGAGGCGCTCGTTCGGCGGCAGAAACAGTTGCGGGAGCGCTCTGGCGGTACGGTGCAGAGGGACCCGGGTGGCGAAGTTCGCCTGCCCGCACGGCGCGACGGGAGCGCGACGGGTGAGGACCTGTATGCCTACAATCTTCCGTTGGTACGGATTTCGCTTCCACTTCTACAGCGATGAGGGCCACGAGCCGCCGCACGTTCACGTACGCCGCGATGACGATTCGTGCAAGTTCTGGCTGGAGCCTCTCTCGCTGGCCTATAATGATGGCATGAGGGAGCACGAGCTTACGCGGCTTCGCACCGTCGTTGAAGAACACCGCGAGGATTTTTTGAGGAAATGGCATGAGTACTTTGGCTAGCGGCATCGGTGGCGCGCGGGCCGTTCGAGCATGGATCGACGGCCGCAAGGTGCGCGTCGAGCTCGAGGACGGGCGTGAGATCGCGTTTCCGGTCGAAAGATTTCGCCGCTTGCGCGATGCGACCGACGAGCAACTTCGCCAGGTGCGGATCGAAGCGCGGGGCCGCGCCCTGCGCTGGGAAGAGCTTGACGAGGATTTAACGATCGATGGGGTGTTGGCCGGCCGGTGGCTTCCGTGACGCGGGCGAGCCGGAGTTGTGGAGCGAGCGGCCGATTCCGCTGCGGGAAGTCCGGGCGGCCGTCCGAACCGCCCGACAGATGCGGTCGCAGGTCCGCGCCCTGCTTCCCAAGAATGGGCTACGTCGCAAGATGTCGTGAGGAAGCCCCGTCCCAATGATCCGACTCCGCTCGGTTCCGCTCCGCGTGGCTCCGCTTCGCTCAGGCATGCCCCACGGCCTTACGGTGGCGGCTCGGTGAGGCGTTCGCGCCGTCGAGGCGGGTTCAGCCCTTCAGGTTTTCAGGGTTCAGCGGCTTCAGGTCGTCGAGGACGAACAGACCATCCTTGCGGATGAGTTGGCCGTCGAACCGGATTTCCCCCCCGCCGGCCGCGGCGGTTTGGATACAGACCATGTCCCAGTGGATCGCGCTGCGATTGCCGTTGTCCGCTTCGTCTTCATAGGCGGAACCGGGGGTGAAGTGGAACGACCCGGCGATCTTCTCGTCGAACAGGATGTCCAGCATGGGGCGGGTGATATAGGGGTTGAGCCCGAGGGCGAACTCGCCCACATAGCGGGCCCCTTCGTCGGTGTCCAGGACGGTGTTGAGGTGCTTGGTGTCGTTGCTGGTGGCGTTCACGACTCTGCCGTCCTTGAACTCCAGCCGGATGTTCTCGTGGGGTACGCCCTGGTAGATGGTTGGCGCGTTGAACTGGATCACGCCGTTCACCGATAGGCGCACCGGGGCGGTGAAGACCTCCCCGTCGGGAATGTTCAATTTGCCGTCGCACGGGATGGCGGGAATCCCCTTGATGGAGAAACGCAGGTCGGTGCCGGGGCCGACGATCTTGACCTGGTCCGCCGCCTCCATGCGTTTCTTCAACGGTTGCATGGCGGCGCCCATCCTATGGTAGTCCATGGTACACACTTCGAAGTAAAAGTCCTCGAAGGCCGCGGTGCTCATCTTGGCCTGCTGGGCCATCGGCTCGCTCGGGTAGCGCAAGACCACCCACTTGGTTTTGCGGACGCGAATCTCGCCGTGCACCGGGCGCCACCAGAGGGACTGGTAGGCTTTCATCTTGTCGTCGGGCACATCGCTCATTTCCGAGACGTTCAGACTCCCGCGGAGGCCGATGTAAGCCTGCACCTGCTTCAT
Organism: Planctomycetota bacterium; assembly: GCA_043803085.1. Lineage (GTDB taxonomy): Bacteria > Planctomycetota > Phycisphaerae > UBA1845 > UBA1845 > JAAEQG01. The sequence goes on along the minus strand of JAZDKM010000282.1, from coordinate 1,782 downwards.
CCGCGCCGCCTCGACCTCGGCGATGAGCTTGAGTTGCTCCTCGCTGCCGTGCATCAGCAGCGCCCGCAGCACGCGGTTGCTCTTGAGGGTGACGAGCGGTTCGGCGCCGGCCTGGCGGGCCACCCGCACCACCTCGCAGGTGATCTCGTGGGGAACGTCGATGGCTTCGATCAGGATTTTCTCCCCCGGCTTCACGGTGGTGGAGTAGTTGATCAAAACGTCGGCCAGCTTGGTCATTCGGGGATCGAGCATGGAGACACCTCAATTCACCAACGGTTCGGGTCTTCGGTGGGTCACCGCTTTCCAACAGGCGGCGGGCAAGATAACACAAACCGGCCCCCCATGCACGCCGGCCGCCTCCAATGGGTCTTGTTCGCTCGGCCAGGCGCTTTACAATGCCCTCCGCGGCCCTGGCGTATCAGGGACAATGGAATCCTATAGCATATTCTGGAGGCACCCTCATGATCTCATGGCGCATGGTCCTTAGAAGAATGTGGAACCGGCTTTCCAGCCGGTCTGACAGGCCAGAAGACCTCTCCCACAAGTCCCTTGTGTCAGACACTCTTACTCTTGCCCTTGTGGCTGGCCTGGCGTGGTGCATCGGCTGTGAGAAGAGTCCATCGGCCCCGCCGGCGCCGGCCCGCGAGTCGATCAAGCCCGGCGCACAACCTCCCGTCGAGGAGTCCGCTCCGGGAGCCAAACGTGAGCCCTTGCCCCCGGTCACCTCACCGGACCGTTCGCGCGCCTCCCGCCCCGACGAATCCCCGCCGCCCCAGCCGGGAACGGAAGTCGTCGAGGAACGCTGGCCGAACGGAGGGCTAAAGTCGCAACAACCCGTGAAACGCGGCCCGGATGGGACCACCCTTCCGCACGGAACATACCGCTCGTGGTACGAAGACGGCCAACCGAAGGCCCGCGGTGAGTTCGCGGATGGGAAACACGAAGGGGTTTGGACCTATTGGCATTCCAACGGGCAGAAAAAGGGTGAGGGGGCGTGGCATAACGACAGGATCCAAGGGCGATGGACTTATTGGTACGATAACGGACAGAAGAAGGCGGAGAGCGGATGGGTGGACGGCGCCCAACACGGTGACTACACCTCGTGGTACGAGAGCGGCAAGAAAGCGGAGGAGGGCCACTTCGTCGAGGGAAAGGCGCACGGGCTCTTCATTACCTGGAACCGCGACGGCACCTCGTATGCGGAGACTCGGTTTGAACACGGTAAGAAGGTCGAGGAAAAAAAGTCGCCCACCGGGTCTCAACCTGCCGGCGGACCGTGAGGGAGGGGTGAGGAACCAACGGGCCCGCGAAGCCATGGAGTCCAAGGCCGATCCGCATGCGCCGATCTCCAGAACACCTGATCGTGGACGCCGCTAAAGTGTTTTCAGAGCGCCATGGACGGCCGCCTACGGCCTGTGGCGTAGGGCCGGGGCGCGTCGAAATCCTGGGCAATCACACCGATTATAACGGCGGCGGCGTGCTGGCCGCCGCCCTCGACCGGCACGTAGTCGCGGTGGGTCGGCCCGTCGCAGGGCCGCGCGTGGAGGTTTATGCACTGAACCTCGACTCCTCGACTGAATTTCGCGTGGACACTCTTTGGCCCGAGGGTCGCCCGGAGTGGTCCAGCTACGTCAAGTCAGCGTTCGCCGTCCTACGGCAAGCGGGCGTAGCCGTCGGCGGGATGGAAGTGGTGGTCACCGGCGACGTTCCTCTCGGCGCCGGTTTAGGCAGTTCCGCCGCGCTCGAGACCGCCGTTGCCATGCTGATCCTGCGATTCCACCC
>JAZDKM010000281.1:0-41934 GCA_043803085.1 Planctomycetota bacterium | reverse complement strand
CGGATCATACGGACGCTTGTACACTTCCAGAACGTCTTCCATCTTCCAGACGAACTCGGCATTGGCCTTCGGCGGAATGCACCATTGCTTGCTCAGCCAAGGCTTAAGTTCATTTTTTTTAGCGTCCGACGCACCGTTTGATACGACACTTGCTCAACATGCTCCAACTGAACCATGCGGTCGGCCAGCAATCTCAACGTCCAGCGGCTACGACCTTCCGGCGGCTTCTGGCAGGCCAGGGCGACCAGATGGGCTTCGCCGTCGCCATCCAACGTTCGCTCATACTGGCGGCGGGGCTTGCGACGTTCCAACGCTGCTTCCAAACCTTCTTCTACAAACTCCTTCCGCACCCGCTCGACGGTCGCACGTCCGACCTCCAAGCCTTCGGCGATGGCGCCGTCATCCCAACCGGGTCCCTCGGGGCCGACGTCCGCCTTCAGAAGAATCCGGGCGTGCATCAGTTTGCGAGCCGCCGCCCTGCCACGCGACAGCATCTCCTGCAACATCCGCCGTTTTGCTCCCGTCAGCGTCACGATATACTTCTTCTGCATGGCGGGCCTCCTTGCCTGGCTTATGTATTCCCTATCGGCAAAGAAACCCGCAATTATCCATCAAATTACGAGTAACCTAGCACTGATGTTCCGTCAACGCTGAAAGTTTGCATGGGATCGGGAGGGCGAGGCTCCTGCCGAGCCGAAAGCATCGGGCGGCGTCCGCGTCCCGGCTCGCCGGGAGGCTTGCCCTCCCCCGAGAGGGCAACCCCCTGAAAAATCGTTGACAGAACACTACGGTCGCGTGGCTTTCAGGAGCTTGGCGTACTGGCGTTCGAGGCTGCCTAGCCGCTCACGGAAGGCGGCGTCGTGCCCGGCGTAGGCTCGACGGGATTCCACCAAGGCCGCGAACCACTTCACCAGGTTCTCGAAATCGCGCGTGCTCACGTACTCGGCGGCGATCCGCTGGCGCTTGAGGTCCATGTTATGGTAGTGGCCCAGCGGCAGGCAGATTCCCGTTGCCGGGTAGCCCAGTTCGCAGTAGGCCGATGATTCGCAGGTGCCGCCGTCCATCAGTTTGCGCTGGTAGGTGAACGACTTGTCGCGTTTGGCGAGGGCGTCGGCGACGGAGCGGCAGAAGGCCGTCAGGGCCGGCGTAAAGACGCTGGACCGATCGCCCACGCGCAGCACCGGGCCGTCGCCGATCCGCGCGCTGGGCAACTCCGGACTCATCTCCACCGCAACGACGAGGCACCTGGCCGGAATGGTTTTCAACCGGCAGGCGGCGATAGCCCCGATGAACCCCACCTCCTCACCGCGGGTGAACAGGAAGTAGACCTCGCCGGACGGCTTCCGGCGGCACAGGTCGTCGAGGCAGCAGAGCAAGGCGGCGGCCCCGGCCATGTCGTCGCAACCGCGGGCGCGGATGAAGCGGCTGTCGATCCGCGGGTCGGGCAGGTCCCACATGCCCACCGCCGCCGGCGGAACCGTCGCGGCCACCGCGATGCCCGCGGTTTGGACACGGGCCTCCCGGCCTCGCCCCCTGACGCGGATGGTTTGGATCACGCCGCGAACCCAGTGCCCGTCAACCCAAAAGCGGACGGAAGCCCCGACGAAGTACTCCGGCCGCACCCCGCCGCGCCACACCGCACGAAGGCGCCCGGGGCCGGTCATCTGTTCGGCCACGAAGCCCGGGTGGTCCAGATGGGCGGTGAGGCAAACCGGGTGTTTGACCGTCGCGCGGCCGCGCCGGTAGCGGACGAGAAGGTTACCGGCCCGGTCCTCGGTGAGCGACAGAACGCGCCGGCGCCGACAAAACTGCCGGACATAGTCGATCACCACACCTTCGGCGAACGGAGCCGTCGGCAGGGACAGAACTTCAGTCAGAATCTGGCGATGGTTGGCGTGCACGGTGCGTTCACTGAGGCATCCTTAGGAAGTAGAACGCAGCCAGACAGATGATGGCGCCCGCGAAGGCCGCGGTGCCCAGAAAGAAGCCGGTCCAGGATCGGCGCTGCAGTTCATTGCGCCGTTGTCCGGCACTGTTGAAGCCCAGGACCGCGCCGGTGACGCTCAGCAGCATGGTTCCGGCGGTGCCCAACAGGAACATGGGGCTATAACTGCCCCTCGAACCGTAGATCACCAACCCCACATCGGAACGGTAATTCCGCCACAGCAAAACCACCAGCGCCGCAAAGCCCAAGCCCGCCAGGATGGATAGGATCAGCGAAACCTGCGCCTGAACGTCGAATCTGCGTAAACTCCTCGAGCCCACCGCCGTCTCCTCTCTCAAAGAGGTCCTCACCCGAAGCCCCCAGAGGCTTCCTTGGCAAGCTGAAATCTTAGGCGCAATCGCGAGGCTAGTCCAGTGCCCGCCCGCGCACCTTTCCGCTGGGCCCATTATCGCAAGGCCACCTCCAGGGCCAGCACCGCGTACGCGGTTACCAGGTACGGATTGCCCTCGTACCATCGATCGGCCTGGTTGACCCAACTGCCGTCGGAGGCTTGGGTGCTGAGCAGTTTACGGCAAAGGTCCGCGCGCCAGTTGTGCTTCTCGCCGTGCACGTCCACGATCTCGTCCTCACCCCAGGCCGCCAACGCCCCAGCGAACACGTGATAGTAGTAGTACAGTCCCTCGCATGACTGCGCGTCGGGCATGTTGGGGTTGTGGTCCAGGGTGTAATACCGGCGAATCCAATCGTAGGCCTGCCGCACCCGGGGATCGTTGCGGTCCACCCCGGCGTACAACAGGCTTTTGAACCCGGCGTAGGTCATCGAGCCGTAGCTCCGCAGCCGGGGCCGTCCGTCCACGACCACCGTTCCGGCCTTACTCTCGCCGCCGTTCGCCGGGCTGTAGATAAAACCGCCATCCTCCGCGCCGCGCGCGAATTCCTGATCGTTGGTGTGGCTGGACATCTGGCAACGCGCGATGAAGGTCAGGGCTTTCTGGTAGGCCGGGTGCGTCGCGGGCAGCCCGGACTGTTTGAGGGCCTCGAGCATCATCTGGGTGTTGGAGAGGTCCGGGCGTTTATTCTCGCCGTATCCGGTCCCGCCGTACCAGACGCTTTGGCGGTGGTGCCCTTCTTCCGCGTCCCACTGCAGCTTGATGAGAAACTCGCGGGCGCGCTCGATGGCCGCCGCATAACCTTCATCTCCGGCGGACGAAAGGGCCATCAACGCCACACTGGTGTGGTAGTTGGGCAGGCCGGCATCGGGGACGTAAATCCCGCCGTCGGGTTGCTGAGAGGTCAGCACGAAGGCTAACGCCCGGCGGACGATGGCGTGCTCGCGACCGTATCTCGGGCTCTGGGCGAAGCCCTGGGCCACCAGCGCGGTAATCGCCGGGTCCGTCCTTCCGAACAGCATCCATCCGCCGTCCTCCTGCTGCGCGGCCGCCAGGAATGCCAGGGCCCGGTCCAGGGCCCGGGCGGTCTGTGACGCCAGTTCGGCCTCGATTCTCGAGGCACCGCCGTCGGCCGCGGGGCCGGCCAGCAGGAATGAGAAAATCAAAGATAGCCCACGCATCGTTTTCTCAAACCCCATGATTCCTCACCTCCACCAGTAGGGTATGGCTTCGCGCGGTCCCGGCTGGTCAGGATCGTGGCTAGGTAGGTCGGGCTTTGCCCGACACCATACACCGTCGGGCGGAGCCCGACCTCCGGAGTTGACCGGCTGGAAAGCCGGTCCCACAGGTTAGGGCCGGTCCCACAGGTTAGGGCCGGTCCCACAGGTTAGGGCCGGCCCTCCAACGGCATTATATCAGGCATTCTCCGTCGGCCCGGCGGCCGGAGACGTCTGAGGTTCGGTTGAGTCCAGTCGGCCGGCCCGATAGGTTGTGCCCCGCCACGTCGTCGTAGTGGCCCCGCCCAGCTTGAGCATGGCGTTGACCAGCATGCCCCAGGTAATCAGCGCACCCAGCGGGTATCCAACTGAATAAAGGCCCGGCATACGCACGAGCTTGTAGAACCGCGCGATCACCGATTGTTCGAGAATCACCACGACCGCGGAAACGCCGAGCAGCCAGCGCCACCCGGCGGCGAGTTCGCCCTCGCCGGCCCCGTACACACCCGCGCCGGCAACAAGCAGGCCGACCCACGGGCTCAGGCTCAACAGGGTCAGGACCATCAGCGCGATGAACAGCCGCCGGAACGAACCCAGGCAACCGTAGAAAATCCGGGTCCAGCCGCGCCAGGCGGCCCCTAGCGAAGCATACATGCGCGTGACATACAAGTCGGTGTTGCGGATCACCCGCAACACGTAGCCCCTCTCTTTGGCGATGCGGGCCATGTGCATGTCTTCGTTGAGTTGGGTGCGGACCGCTTCGTGCCCGCCGATGCCTTCGTAGACACTCCGGCTCATGAGCATGAAGGCCCCGTTCGCGTAGGCAGCCGACGACCGCGGATCGTTGACCCGTTCCGGCCGAAACCAGAGCATCATCACCCCGGCGCACACCGGCTGGATGATCCGCTCCCAGAAGCTTTGGGTGGCCAGCACCGGCAGGACGGAAAGGAAGTCGATGCTCTGGCTCCGGCACTCCTGCAACGCGGCCGCCAGCGTCCGCGTCGAAGTCTGCGTGCAGTCGGCGTCAGAGAAACAGAGCCAATCACCGGTGGCAACGGCCACACCCTCGCGCATGGCGTTGCTTTTGCCGAACCACCCGTCGCGCAGCGCCGTGATCGTGACCACGCGTAGCCGCCCGTGGCAACAGGGGACTGGCTCCGAGTCCGACTGCGTTCTTGAGGTCGAAAACCAGGCCTCGCGAGGTGCCTGTCCCCTTTGGCCGCCGGCTTGTAGACGGTCGTGCTGCCGGGCGAACTCGCCTAGAATTTCACCGGTGCGGTCCGAGCTGCGGTCGTTGATGACGATCAACTCGAAGTTGGGGTAGTCCTGATCGAGAAAGGACCGCACGCAAGCGGCGATGTTCTCCTCCTCGTCCTTGGCGGCCACCAGTACGGAAATCCTCGGCGCGTCAGCCGGCGGATCGGCATAGGTCGCGGACGAGAGTGCCCGTTCGGTACGCCGGGCACGCGAAATCTCCAGGTGCCGGGACGCCCATACCAGCCCGATCAGGCCGAGGAGCACGAGCCATACAACGAAGGCCAGAGGCATGGGACAGCCCTTCCGCCTGCGCACGCGCCGTGCGGCACTGCTCTTTGCCCCGTGCGACACGGCTCTTTGCCCCGTAGGGGCATTTGAGAATAGCCCAGCGATTTATCGCTGGGACACGACGCACAGCCGTTCACGCATTCCCCTCGGACGGCGCGCTCGGCGGAGCAGGCTCGGGTGGCGCCGGGACCACCGAGAGCGCAATGCCTCCTTCAGCCGGCTTCTGAGCCTCAGTAGCCGCCGCGGGCGACGCCTCTTTTCTCTCCTCGGCGGGCTCCTCCACCTCCATGTAGACGTCCCCATAGTCCGTGGCGTCCACGTCGTGACGCAGTACGTAGTAGATGATGGTGCTGCTGGAAAAGAAATACGAGGCCAGGAACGCCCACAACAACCCGACCGCGAGCAACACCCATATACCGATGACGACCGCCGCGAAGACCTCCCACCCGCCCATCAGCGTCCGATCGCCCAACGGATACAAATCGTTGAAGTGTGGCACCGGCCACAGGATGTCAAGCTTGTGGATGCCTGCCGCGGCATCCTTGCGTCCGGGCATTACAATCGCCACGCACCCGTGCGTGATCCGCAGCGTCATCCACAGAATGAACTTCACCGCCGCCCAGCAGACGCCGCCCCACACCAGCGCCGTCAAGCCGTAGAAAATCGTCTTCACCGGCCGGCTGAAAAAGTAGCTGAAGCTGCGCGAGATTGCGTCGAATCCGTCGGAACCCTCGACGGCCACGGTCGGCCAGAAGAAGCTTCCGCCGCCCACGCAACCGATGAGTACGAAGGTGACGGCCAGCCCGCCGGCCAACGCCAACGGAAACAGCACGCTGACCGCATTACCGACGCCCGGAATCCACAGGAAGAATCCGCCCACTGCCATCAGCAGCCCGACCCCCAGCATGACCAGGAGGGCCAACAGCGGCGAGACGAAGAACCCGGACCAGTATCTCTCCCGGACGAAGCGGAGCGCCGGGGGCATCCCGATTTTCTCCTCGCGGGCGAATTCCACGGCAGCGATGCGGCAGATGGCACTGCCGAACAGCGACCAGATCGCCAGCACTCCGGCGAAGAACAGGATCGCAAAGAGCGGATGTTCCGACACCATCCAACGGGTGCCGTGACACAGCATGCCCGCCGATTCCCACAACGAGTGCGAGCCGTGGAAGTTCAAGGTCCATCCCGCTTGCAACACATTGTGGATGTATCCCAGGGTGTGCCCACGCCAGAGGGCGGCAATACCGTGGTCGCCGGCGGTGGACGTACTATCCCCCCGCACGAACCGTGCGATCGCAGCAGCGTCCACCCCGCGGTCGCTGAGCTTCCACACCCCGTCCAGCACGTAACCCCAACAGAAAGTGAGCACCAGGGCCGCCAGCGCCAACCCCAATTTGGCCGGATGGACAGCCATTCGCACAGCGCCGAAAATACGTAGCCAGTCGCGCACCTCCGGCCCAGCAGTGATACCGGTTCGAGGCTCTTCAGTCATGACCTTCTCCTTGACACAGACCGACATGTCTCGTGGGTCATCCAGTCGTCGGCACATCCTCAACCAACTCGGAACGCGGATTGAGCTCCCGGTATGAGACCACGGGGGTGACCAGACCCGTGCCGCGCCATCGGGGCCCACCGCACTTGCATTATAGTCTGCGCTGCTTACCCGGCAACGGTCAAGTGCTGGGCCGACTACTTATCCGCGTTTGATACGATTACCCAGTCCTCGCCCGGGGTCCGGGGGTCACCTGCGATGGAGGCCACCAGGTGCCCGCCGGCGAGGACCTCCGGCCCCCACCGCTCGTAGTTCTTCCGGTCGAGAATCAGATACACCGGCTCTACGCTCTCGAGCCGCGTTTTCGCCTTTTCGAGAGCCATCCGGGTCAGCCGGTCCTTGCCCCGCGTCCGGTCGGTGATCCTGGCCACGATCTCGAACGGCTTAACCATGTGCCCCGTGCGCCGGTTGAAGTAGAAACCCAACCGGGCATCGGGGCGCTGGTCGGCCCAGAGCACGGTCGCCTCCCGCGCCACGCCGGCCTCATCCAGTGCTTGGGCCAGAGCGGCAACCTTGTCCGCATTGTCCAGCACCCGACCGCACCCGTACCACACCGTCTGAAAGGTGGCCACGGAGGTCAACGCGGTCAGTCCCAACGCCAACCAACCCCGCCCTCGGATATAGAGCACCCCCGCCGTGAGCAGGAGGAGCAGCGCGCCCGTGCCAATGCCGGTAAGTCCGGCGGCCACGGCCGGCGTCTTCTCCCGCAACCAGGCATGCCCAAAGATAACGAACACCACAAGACCGGCGGCCGTCGCTCCCCATCCGAGCCAGGCCCCCCACACCGCTTGCGGCCGGCGCGAGTAGAAGCGTTCGGCCACGACCGTCATCAGCAGAATCAGCCCCGGGACGGCCGGTCCGACGTAATAGGGCTTCTTGAACGCCATCGCGGACATCACCACGATGCCGATCACGCCCCACGTCCCCACAAAGAACAGCGCTCGACGCCGGCCCGCATACGGCTTCAACCACGGCGCCGCGAGCCCCTCAAAGATCAGGAAACACCAAGGCACGAGATACCCGATCACCAGCGGCAGGTAGTAAAGCGGCCCGCGCACCCGCGTGTCCTCGTAATCCCCCTCAGCCCGCTGGAGGTATTGCCAATTCCATAGGTTCCAGGCCTGCTCCTGCCGGCTGGCCACCGCCCACATCCACGGCACGAAGACCAGCGCGAACACGATCAGCCCGGGCACCAGCCACAGCTCGGTGAGCGCCTTGGCGGTCCGCGTCCACAACTGGCGAAAGGCGCAGACCGACGCCTGTCGCCAACCTCCCGGACCGCGGCGCGCCAGCATCCGCAGCGGGCGCTCGGCATACCACCAGAAAACCAGCGGCAGCGCCACCAACGCGATGGGCGCCGGTCCTTTGGCCAGCATGGCTACTCCAAGGGCCACATAGAACAACAACAGGTGTAAACGCCGCCATCCCGGGGATGGGACCGTCAGCGCATACCAGAAGTGGAGATACGCCCACGTGCAGCAGAAGGTGAGTAGCATCTCCACTGTGGCATTCGCGCTGTAGAGCATGAAATACACGCTAGAGCCAGCTAGCACCGCGGCGACCACTCCAGCCCGCCGACCGAACATCGCGGACGCCAGCCGCCACAACAGCAGGGCCGTTCCGAACGCCCCCAGCGCAGACGGCAGGCGGGCCACCATCGGCGTGACCGGCAGCCCGGTGCGCGGGTCGTTGGGAAACAAGTATGACGCGATAGCTACCAGCCAATACGGCAACGGCGGCTTGCGCACCAACGGCGTGTCGAGGAACTGCGGAATGATCCAGTCACCGGTGAGCCGCATGTCGCGCGCGCACTGCGCCACCATGGCCTCATGGTCCCCCAGGTCCGGCCCGCCGAAAGTGGCCGCGAGGCTCGCCACCGTGAGAAGGACTACCACTGCCCCGACGAGCACCGGCGAGGGGACCCACGTGGCCGCCGGATCGGCATCCGACCCCAAGACTCCGGCAGACCTGCGGCGGCCGACCTGCTGCATCGACATTCCCTCCCTCACGGCCCACATCTTTGTGCTAGAGCAGCCCGTGGCAGAAGTTGTAGCACAGGCTTCCAGCCTGTGTTTCCACGGGCAAGATGCCCGTGCCACACCGCTCTTGGCCACTTTCGCCACAGGCTGCTAGTGGCTTTTATAACGAAGCAGCGCCGTCCTTGCGGGTGTAAACGATCTCCAAAACCTTGAATTCTTTCCCGTCGCTGCCCGGCTCGTAGAACTCCAGCACGTGCTGGTTGTCGCTCACAAAGCGGGTCACCCCCCGGCTCAGTTTTTTCGTGCCGCTCCAAGGGTCGCCGTGTCGGCCCACGAAGGTGATCACGTCGCACGGCTCCTGACAGGTGCCGGTATTGGTGGTGATCGCGGTGCTCATGGTGTCCACCCACACCGAGGTGTATTTCTGTTCAAAGCTGTCGTAGCCGTAGATTGCCATACCCTGGAACGGCAGCGCCAGGTTCCCGCCGTCAAACTCCTCGAGCACGAAGCGGTTGCCGAGGATCCATTTGCGCGTGCAGGTTCCCTTGGATTCCACCGCCGGAAGTTCGGAGTTCATCCAGTATTTGACGCTCAGGTTCCAACTGCCCGCCATCTTTCCGAGTAGCTTGTGGTGCTCTCCGGGCATGGCGTAGCGGACGATCATGTCCACCAGCGACTCCAGGTCGGAACCGGTGGAAGGTTGGGTGGTCTTTTCGGATGGTGACGGCCGGGGCGCCTCTTTGTCCTGCGAAGCCACCTCACGGGTCACGAACGTGGTGAAGCCGACCAGCGCCACGGCACACCACAGAGGTCGCAAGGTCATCGCCTATCCTTTCGTCGAGAATCATGCCCCCAATTAAAGTAGGGGTGGAATACGAGCCTGTTTCACGTGAAGCAGAGTAACACGGCCACAGTCTGGACGCGAGTAGTCAGCCCGTCTGAGGAGGTGCCCGGATTTTCATGCCGGGTCGGCGAATTCCAGGACCCAGTGCAGCGTACCAGCTTCGTCGGTGCGGACGCCGATACCGAGCCGCGTCCACTCCGGTGACAGGAGGTTGTCGCGGTGTGAGGGACTGGCCATCCAGCCGTCGAGGACCTCGGCCGCCGTCGTGTGTCCCACGGCGAGGTTCTCGCCCATCATGTCCCACTCATAGCCGGCCATGGTGAGCCGGTGTGCCGGCTCGGTTCGGGTCTCGGGGTCGGTGTGGCCAAAGAACTTGCCCTCGATCATCCGGCAGGCGTACTCCTGGGCCACCTTGGCGAGATTCTCGTCCCAACTGAGCGGTTCGAGGTCGTCCAGGGCCCGCTCCAGGTTGATGAGGCGGGAGAGCTGTTCGGCGAGGGCATCGGCCTGAGTGGGGGTGGTGCACGCGGCGCTCGGCTTAACGTAGTTCTGCACACCGCAGCCGGTCACCAGGCCGAGCGTCAGAAACCAGACGGTGCAAATGCGGTGGATGTTTCCTGTTGTCCGCAGCATGGCTACTCGAGACCCCCCAGCCGGAACCGGTTTCCCCATTCCGGCCGGTTCATGTTACGCCAAAACGGCAGTCGGAACAACCCGGGTGTGTAACGCACGCGCAACCGCTGCTAACCTCCTCGGAAGCCGAAGCTTCCGTCAGATCCGATGGACGAACACCATAGTGATATCGTCCGCCTGGTTTCCTTCCTTGAAGAAAGCGCTGAGGTCGGACAACAGCTCGTCGAGGGCCGCCGCAGCGGACTGGCCGAAACCGTCGCAGAGCGCTCCGATGAGCGGTCCATCGCCGAGGCGGTTCCCGTTGCGGTCGCAGACGGTTCGGCAGCCGGGCGAGTAGAAGACCAGGGTCTCGTTGGCGGCCATGCGTTCGGTGCGGGCGTGCAGGGCATAGTCTTGGCCTGGCCCCAGTGCTTTGACGGCGGGGTCGGTCAATAGGCGTGGCTCGCCGGTATCGTTTACGATCAGCGCCCCGACATCGCCTGCCGTGGCATATTCGCAGGCACCCGTTTTGGGGTTCATCACCACGGCGGCGCAGTGGAGCAGGCAGGGATCACGATCGGTGCGCACCAACCAACTGAGCGCGCGCAAGAGGATGTGCGGCGGGTCGGCGTGCATGGCGGCCATGCGAAAGGCGGTCCGCACTTCCGCCATGGCCAAGGCGACCCGAAGGGTCGAGGCCTGCACGTGCGCGACCAGAAATGAAGCCAGCCCGTTGGGCAGCCGCGTGACGTCGAACAGGTCTCCACTCCGCTCGAGTCCCGGTTTGCAGTACACCGCCAACTGGAGCGGGTCCCACTGGGGCACGGCGGCGGGGTCCATGCGGGCCTGGATCCCGCGAAGGAAGGCGAGTTCGGCGGAGACGACGGCGCTGCGCTGGCGGAGTTGCCCGGCGAGAAGGGCCTCGAACTGCCAAGCAATGAGCGTACCGTACATCATCAACTCGTCCAGATGGAGATGGTCGTACGGCGGGGCCCCATTGGGCGAGTCGAGGTAGACCAGGCCGACGCAACCCAGGCCGGTCATCAGTGGAATCGCCAGCACCGAGGAGGTCTCCTTTTCTTCGGTCCGGGGGACGACGATGAACTGGTTGCGCTCCAGGCACCGGTACAAGAAGGTGGCCAAGCACGGCGGATCGGTAGCGGTCTTGCCGTCCCGACGCTGGCCTTCCACGAATTCCAGCTCTCCGTAGTTCTTCCGGCGTATTCCCAGCCACACCATCCGGGCGTCAAAACTCTTGAGCAGGGCGTCCGCGGACACGTGCAGAAGCCCGGAGAAATCGGTGTACTGGGAGAGTTGCAGCGCGAAATCGGCGATCCGGGCCTTGGCCACCGGCCGGAGGGTAATCTCCTCTTCTTTGCGGATCATGCTGCCGGGGGGCAGGGCGTGCTGCCGGAGCTTGGCGACTTCCTCCGCCGCCGCGCTGGGGGCCTGGGACGTGTCGCTCTCGGTGTCGAGGAAGATTTTCAGCACAAAGTCGCCGAGGCGGATTTCGTCCCCGTTCTTGATCGGGGTCGGCTCGTCGGCCACCGCCGCGTTAAGGATCAGCGCGTGGTCCTGGTAGAGCGGCTCGACCACCCAGGCCCCCTCGACGGCGCGCAGGTCGGCCTGGTGCGGACCGATCCGCCCGTCCGGGAGGAAGACCTGCGCGTCGGGATCGGACCCGATCCCGATGACGTCCGTATCGAAGGTCAGGGCTTTAACCACACTATCGTGTTTGCTCACCACAAGGTGCATGGACTCATCGCTCGTCGAGGACGGCGCCCGAATTTCTCCGCCGGTCGCCGGCCAAAACTGTGTTACCGTAACGGATACCAGTATATACTCTTCTCCGTCGGACAACCAAGCAGCTTGGATAAGCCACGACATGAAAGATCGGCACCTGCTCCTGGGACATAGCCCCGACCCGGACGATGCGTTCATGTTTTACGGGCTGGCGGCCCATAAGGTGGAGACGCACGGCTGGACGTTCGGGCACGTGCTCCAGGACATCCAGACGCTCAACGCGCGGGCGCTCCGGGCCGAGCTGCACGTCACCGCCCTCAGCATCCACGCCTACCCCTATGTGGCGGACCGATACGCCCTGACCACCTGCGGGGCGAGCATGGGTGATCGGTACGGGCCGATCGTCGTGGCCCGCGAGCCGCTTTCCGTGTCGGACTTGTGCGGCCGAAAGATTGCCGTGCCCGGCGAGATGACCACCGCGTTTTTGGGCCTGCAACTGCTGCTCGGCCGGGGGACCTTCGAGCACGAGGTGGTCATGTTCGACCGCATCCTCGGGCACGTGGCGGCCGGTCGGGCCGACGCGGGACTCCTCATTCACGAAGGTCAACTCACCTACCAGAAGCACGGGCTATACAAGCTCGTGGATTTAGGTGAGTGGTGGCACGACCAAACCGGCCTGCCCCTGCCGTTGGGGGGTAACGGCATCCGGCGCGATCTGGGAGAGGCGGCGATGCAGGAAGTGGCGGGAATCCTGAAATCGAGCATTGCGTACGGTTTGGCCCACCGCGCTGAGGCCTTGGAACATGCCCTCCAGTACGCTCGTGACCTGGGGCGCGACCTGGCCGACCGGTTCGTGAGCATGTACGTCAACGAGTGGACGCTGGATTACGGTGCGGTAGGCCGCCGCGCCATCCACGAGTTGCTCCGGCGCGGGCATGAAGCCGGCTTGGTGCCGCAAGTGACCGGGCCGATGTTTGTCGGTGATTGAAAGCTGTGGGATAAGCGGAGCGAGGTGGGACCGGCTCGCGCGACGCAGTGGTCCGGCCTGGCAGCCCGTGGCAAAAGTTGTGGCACAGGCTTCCAGCCTGTGTTTTCACGGGCCACCTGCCTGACGTCCACCGGGCGCTCCGGGCAGGCCGCTTCAGCGGCCTTTCACGCCGCAGGCGGGCTAATAGGCCGGCCGTTCTACGGCCGGTTAGCGGCCCGCCCAGCTCCCCTTCCAGGAGTGAGCCCGTTTCAACGGGCCTCTTGACTGGTCTGGATCGAGACGACTTCAGAAAACTAGCGTTGTAGTACGAGCAGCCCGTGGCAACAGTTGTGGCACAGGCTTCCAGCCTGTGTTTTCGCGGGTCACCTGCCTGACGTCCACCGGGCGCTCCGGCCGGACGCAGGTCGGGTTCTCAGGCCCGACGTTCGCAATTGGGCCGGATTGAAATGCTCCGAACCTTACCGGCAGATGGGCCGCGCCTGCCCTGCCTGCGGCAGGCAGGCGGCGGACAGCGCAGGGGAGTAGCCCCCGCTCAGGGCCGCCCTTCCAACAGGCCGTCGTCGCGGGTCCCAGCCGCTTGTGAGGACCCGACGACGACGGCCTTAAACGGCAGGGCACAAGGACATCACCGCGCTGCCGCAGCAGCCGCAGCCCCGTTGACTTTCAAGGCCGCGGGAGCTATGCCGATTCTCAACTGACCTTTGCGGAATGGATCGGAAGCTTACCATGACCGAACCCATCATCGTTTGTCCGAACTGTAAGACCGAGATCAAACTCACCCTCAAGAAATCCGCTGCCACACGTTCCGGGCCACGGGCATCACGACGTACCTCAAGAACGGCGGTACACTGGAGAAGGCCCAGTACATGGCCGGCCACGAATCGGCCCGCACAACGGGCCTCTATGACCGCCGGAAGGAGGAAGTTTCGCTCGACGAGGTGGAGCGGATTGCCATTTGATATTCGCCAGAATCACACGGCCGCCGTAGGGTACTAAACATGGCGCTAACGCTCAAAGAATCCAACGCGGTAGCCGGACTCGCCAATGCCCTATACGACTTCTTACCTGGTTCCGGCTCGGCTGGCTGGAAGGGTCATGTATCCTTCAAAACCATGGCCGAGAAGGTCGGCGTAGCCGACTTCTGGCAGCCCGGTAGCAAAACGCCGATGATCACAGCCTTACTCGAACGAACGCTGACACAACGCCGGCACCTGTTCGAGCGCCTCATTCTTGAGATCGTCCGTGCAGCAATCGTCTACCGGCAGAAGCAAAGAAAGCCTGTCACAGCGCAAGAGATTGACACGATCAATGGCCTAATCCTCGAATTGGGCTTCAGGTTTCCCGGCCTATGGGACCCCATGTTTCGGAATTCACTTGAGATCGACACTGGCCAACATGCCAAACAGCACGTCGATGAAGCAATCAAACAGGACCAACTCAAGGCCACTGAGATAAGCCAGCGCAGCTCTCAACTTGAGGGACTCAAAGCCGAATTCCTTGTCCTCCACGCTGAGCAGGACCGACATGTCGCCGGTTACTCCCTGGAGAGAATCCTCAACCGTCTCTTTGCCCTTCACGGTCTTGCCCCGCGCGAACCGTTCAAGGTCGTCGGCGAGCAAATCGACGGGTCATTCGACCTTGACCACGAGACATATCTCGTTGAAGCCAAGTGGGAGAAAGGTCCACTGCCTGAATCGTCGCTGCTCGTGTTCCGCGGCAAGATCGAGGGCAAGTCCGCCTATACGCGCGGAGTGTTTATCGCCTTAAACGGCATTACCAGCGAGGCACAGGAGGCCATCACCCGCGGTAAGCAGCCGAGCTTCTTCGTCATGGATGGATACGACCTGACAATGGTCCTATCAGACGATGTGGAGCTAATCGAGTTTCTCCGGCAACGCCGACGACTGCTCGCAGAAGAGGGCCTCGTCGTAGTCCCGTACCCGAAACTGTGGGCTGGCTCCCGGGCGCGTTGAGGAAACCGTCCTCAGGCGGTTGCGGCCTTGCCGCGTTTCGGGGTACTGGTTTAGACAACGGAGGACACAGCCATCGCAACGAACAGCAAGAGCGACCGCAACGCGAAGCGTGGAAACGGCGGGCAGCCGTGGGGGCCGAACAATGCGCACCCGCTCTCGGCGCTGAGGACCGAACTTGTCTGGGAAGGCAAGTACGACGAGTACGGCAACCGGCGCGAGGTGGACGTGGCCGGGCTGGCCATGCCGCTCCAGAAGATCGAGACCGTAGATCAGCCGCGGAGCGAGGCCGCCGCCGCTGGGCAACTCGACTTGTTCGAGAAGCAGAAGACACGGCTCGACGACTTCCGCAACATGCTGATCTGGGGCGACAACAAGCTCGTCATGGCCTCGCTGCTCAAAGACTTCAAGGGCAAGGTGGACCTCATCTACATCGATCCGCCGTTCGACGTGGGGGCCGATTTCACGATGACCGTTCCAGTAGGTGACGAGAAGGAGACCGTATTCAAGGATCAATCCACTCTCGAAATGGTTGCATACCGCGATACCTGGGGGCGGGGTACCGACTCGTACCTCAGCCTGATGTGCGAGCGGCTGGTCGTCATGAAGGAGTTGCTCAGCGACAAAGGGAGTATTTACGTTCATTGCGACTATCGGGTCAACTCCCACCTGAAACTGATTCTTTACGAGATCCTCGACCAGCAGCATTTTCGCAACGAAATTGTGTGGCAGCGAACCAATGCCCACAATGAAGCAGGTCAGTACGGTCGCGTCCACGACACGCTTCTCTTTGCAACGAAAACCGATTCCTATGTATGGCATCCAGAACCCGTTGGTTTCTCGGAGGTACAACTAAAGCGTTACCGACGTGACGAGAAGGGTCGCCTTTGCACTACGCAAGATCTCACAGCCGAGCGACAGGGTAGCTCATCGGGGAAGTTTGAATGGCGTGGCACGATGCCTACCCCCGGTCGCGGATGGGGCTACACCATTGAACAACTGGAAGAATGGTGGGCCCAGGGTCGCATCGCGACAAAGAAGGATGGAACACCCAGGATGGACGGCCTAATCGTGTATCTCGACGAGAAGGAAGGCCAGTCCCCTATGTCCATTTGGACGGACATCGAACGCGTCGCAAACACGTCCCCTGAAAGACTCGGCTACAATACTCAGAAGCCCGAAGCTCTCCTCGACCGCATCATCAAGGCTTCATCGGACGAAGGCGACCTCGTGGCCGACTTCTTCTGCGGCTCCGGCACAACAGGGGCCGTCGCCGAACGCCTTCGGCGCCGGTGGATCATGTGCGACCTGGGTCGCTTTGCGATTCACACGAGCCGCAAGCGGCTCATCGAGGTTCAACGAAAGCTCCACGCTGACGGAAAGCCCTACCGGGCGTTCGACGTGTTCAACCTTGGTCGGTACGAGCGGCAGTGGTGGCAGAAGGAGCGGCTTCGCGGCGCCGACGAGGAGCACCGTCGCGTTGTGCTGGAGTTCTACAAGGCTGAGGTGCTCACGAACGCCCCTTCCCCTCTGATTCACGGCCGCAAGGGCGCGGCCCTGTGCCACGTGGACGGCATCGACAGCGTCTTCAACCGCGGCGAGGTCGCGGCCGTGGCCAAAGCCGCGAAGGAAGCCGGCGCGAAGGAGGTTGCCTGTCTGGCGTGGGAATTCGAGATGGACCTGCGGATGGAGTGCAACCGGCTGGAGAAGGAGCACGACATCAAGATCAAGCTCATCCAGATTCCCCGCGAGATCATGGAGAAGAACCGCAAGGAGCCGCCGCCGTTTCTGGAGGTCGCCACGCTGGCCGCGGAGCCGGTGTACCACCGACGCGGCGGACCCTCACCCCGGCCCTCTCCCTCGAAGGGAGAGGGGGAACGGGCCGTGGACATCAAGCTCACTCGCTTCATTCCTTCGCTCGCCGAAGTGCCCACCAAGGAGCTTGAGGCCCTCCAGGAGCGGGCCGTCAAGAGCGGGTTCGACTTCATCGACTTCTGGGCCGTGGACTTCGATTTCAAGAACGGCGGTCCGTTCAACCACCACTGGCAGGATTACCGCACACGGAAGGACCGGTCGCTCAAGACCGTCTCCGACCAGGGGTACGTGTATCCGAAGAAAGCCCGCTACACGGCATGCGTGAAGGTCGTGGACATCTTCGGCTGCGACACGAGCATCACGGTGGAGGTAGTCGTTTGAGGCCGCTGCCTTGTCATGCTGAGCGAAGCGAAGCATCTCGGTGCGCGCCGGAGGAGACCCTTCGCCGCGCTCAGGGTGACAGGGTGGAGATTCCTCGCTACGCTCAGAATGACCGAGGTGCGTTGGTCGGAGCGATGAAGAAGGCAGGATGACGCGACGATGAAGCGCTACTACGTGTACATCATGACCAACAAATCACGCACCCTCTACACCGGGGTGACGAACAACCTTGAGCGCCGGGTCGCGGAGCATAAGAGTAAGCTTGTGGAGGGATTCACCAAGAAGTACAACATCACCCGTCTGGTGTATTGGGAGGAGTACGCCGCCGTTCGGGATGCCATCGCGCGCGAGAAGCAGATCAAGGGCTGGCTACGCGCGAAAAAGATCGCCCTTATCGAATCGCTCAATCCAGAGTGGACGGATTTGAGCGAAGGCGAACGTCGTGCTGAGCGGGGCGAAGCATCTCAGTTGCCCAGGGGCCAGACTCTTCGCTGCGCTCAGAGTGACAAGGCGGAGGTTCTTCGCTGCGCTCAGAATGACGGGCGGGACGTATGAGTGACGTGATCATCAACCCCGCCGCCTTGGAGCCGCCCTTCGGCCCGTCCGACATCCCGACGCATCACCGCGTCCGTTGCAAGATCAAGGGCGCACCGGCCGAGGTGCTCCAGGGGCGTCGTCCCAGCCGTATCGGCATCGTGCAGAACCTTCGCCACGACGTGGCCGAGTGGCGCGAGGCCCAGTACGGCGGAGCATCCGACACGACCATCGAGCTTCTTAACCACTGGTTCCATCGTGACCACCAGGTGACAACGCCGGACGGCGACGCGATTCCGTTCAGCTACTACTTCTGCCAGCGCGAGGCGGTCGAGACGCTCGTTTACTTGTACGAGGTTCGCGGCGTCCGGTCGCTGGCCGGGCTTCTGGCGGAGTTCGGTGGCCCGGAGCGGGAGATCGCCGCGCTGGGCATCGACCCCGAAGAGGACCAGTGGCCGCGCTATGCATTCAAGGTCGCCACGGGAGCTGGCAAGACGAAGATCATGAGCCTTGCCATCGTGTGGAGCTACTTCCACGCCCTGCGCGAGTCCGATTCCCCCATGGCCCGGCACTTTGTCATCATCGCCCCCGGCATCACCGTTTTCGAGCGGCTCAAAGAAGACTTCGGCAATGGACGGATCTTCGACCAAGACCCGCTGATTCCCTCGCACTGGCGGGGCGACTGGAATATGTCGGTCGTCCTCCAGGACGAGGCCGGCGGCGCGGCCACCGGCGGAACGATTTACCTCACGAACATTCACCGCCTCTACGACACGACGAGCCGCCGTTCGCGGGAGCCGGAAACATACGAGTTCATGGGGCCGACCGTGTCGAAAGCCAAGGCCCTCGACACCGGGCAGGCCCTTCGGGAGCGCATCACGTCGCACCCGCGCTTGATGGTCCTCAATGACGAGGCCCACCACGTCTGGGACCCGGACTCGGCGTGGAACGAGGGCATCGCGTTCCTGCACGAGACCACCCGAAAGCGCGGGGGCGGCATCGTCGCGCAACTCGACTTCTCGGCGACTCCCAAGGACAGCAAAGGAAACGTGTTTCGCCACGTCGTGTGCGACACGCCGCTTGGGGAGGCCGTCGACGCCGGAATCGTCAAGACGCCGGTCATCGGGCATGGGGATGAGCTGGTGGAACGCGCCCACCCTGACGCGGCGTACCGCTACGACCACCACCTCACGCTCGGCTACAAGCGCTGGCTCAGGTCCAAGGAAGAATGGGAGAGAAGCGGGAAGAAGCCGCTGCTGTTCGTCATGACCGAGAGCACGGAGGCCGCCGACGGCATTGCCAAGCGGCTCAACTCCGACCCGGTCTTTCAGGAGCTGAACGGCAAGACCATCAACCTGCATACGAATCTGAAGGGTAGGCTGGTCAAGCGCGGGCGCGGGGCAACGGCGCAATACGAATTCGTCGAGAACGAGAAGGCCATCAGCGACGACGACTTGAAGGCGCTGCGAAAGCTCTCCCGCGAACTCGACGATAGCACCAGCCCGTACCGTTGCATCGTCTCGGTATTGATGCTCCGCGAAGGCTGGGATGTAAGAAACGTCACGACCATCGTCCCGCTTCGGCCGCTCTCGGCTGAATCTCGAATCCTTCCTGAGCAGACACTTGGCCGCGGGCTGCGACGGATGATCCCGCCAAGCCAGGGCCAGTTGCCCGAAGTCGTCACGGTAGTCGAGCACAAAGCCTTTACCGACCTGTACCGCGACGAACTCAGTCAGGAAGGCTTGCCTTTGCCCGAAGTGGACCTGGACGACGTTCCGCCGACCACCGTAACGATCTACCCCAATGCCGCGAATAAGGACCTCCAAGCCCTCGACCTTCTTATTCCGCGGCTCGCACAGGGCTACCGCATCGACCCGGAACTTGCTGACCTCGCGTTTGAGGAGTTGCGCGACGCGTTCCAACGGCACTTCAAGCCGCTACCGCTTGGAAAAGCTGTGAAGGACGAGATTCAATACGAAGGCCGTCACCTCATCACCGACGAGATCGTCGAGCAGATGCGGATTAAGCTCACGCTCCTGACCGACGGCATGGGCGCGGTTTCGTTCTTCCGTGAGGAGCTTGAGCGGGCTGCACACATCCGTGGGCAGCACGCCAAGCTTGCCCCACACGTTCAGCGTTTCATTGAGGAAGTGCTGTTCGGCCAGGAAGTTTCCCTTTACGATACGCGGGTCATCGCCCGGCTCGCCGACGCCGACGTGCGAGAGCACGTTCGCGGGACGTTCGTACCCATCATCCTGCATAAGATCACACGCAAGGAGCAGCGACTCCGTGAAGAGGCTCCCCAATCCGTTTGCGCGTGGAAGCCGTATCAGGCGACGCACTCCGAGCGCCGGCCAACCGAAACCGCGGCGAGAACGCCGTTCAACCTTGTCCCATGCAACAACCAGCTTGAGGTCGCGTTCACGCATTTTGCCGACTTCGGCAACGACGTGACCGCGTTTGCCAAGAACGCCGGACCGCAGGCCCTTCGCATTGACTATCTCACCACCGAAGGCCGTCGCGCCATTTACACGCCCGATTTCCTTGCCCGGATGGCGGACGGTGCTTATCTCTTGGTCGAGACGAAAGGTCGCGCCGACAAGGACGTTCCGGCAAAGGCCAAAGCCGCCGTGGAATGGTGCAAGGCGGCGAGCACCAAGAAAACGCGCTGGGAATACCTCTTTATCCCGCAGAACGTTTTTGAGCAGGTCCGCAGCAACTCCATCGCTGAACTTGCCAGAGCATGCGCCCCTTCCCTTGCCGAACTGATCCGCGAGACCGAATCGCCCCAACTCGTTTTGGACTTCGAGAAGCCGGACGAGGTGCGCGTTGCCGAGCAGGTTAAGGCTTTCATCCCTACCGACGCCTTTGAGCGTCTGCCGCTTCGTTACCGCAAAGCCCTGGAGCACGCAGTCTCCCTCTTCCACTTCCATGAGAACAAGACACCCGTGTCCTTTGCGCCTGTGTTCCAGCCGCTACTTGGTCCCATCGACCACGCCGCCGAAACGTTGCTTCTCTCTCGCCTTTCTGGGGACGTGCCGGCCGAGGCCGCGGCTCAAAAAGACTACTTTGAGCCGGACATGGTGAGCCTCAAGAGGACCAGCGTCGACTTTCTCAAAGAACGTGCCCGTTCGCTCAAGAGGCTTCTTGTTCATCAAAGCCCGATCATGCCGACCGGTTTGCTGGGCTTCTGCCTGGAGTACGCGTCCAAAGACACCGAGCCCCTCGCCGGCATCTTCGCATCCATCCGACGCCGATTCGCCGACCTGAAGGGTACCGGCGTCAAGGTACTTCTCGATCAGGTGTACGAATTCAGAAACACGTTCATCGCCCATGCGAAGCAGGAACTTACCGACCCTGCGGTGACGCGGGCCGCCCTTGAAACGTGGGCCAAGGCTCTGGAGACTCTTCACGCAGCCCTTGCCCCCCAAGGTTGAGGCACGAATGCCGGCGGGCGGGCCATCCAGCGGTTCGCGGCGATCCGCAGCTCGTTCGATTGGCTCGTCACCGGGCACGTTGGTGCCGTGAACCCCGCTCACGCCGTCCGCGGCTTGGGCATGCCACTTTGTTTGGCGATCCTCGTCCAGCACGTCCATCCTCCGACTTCGGCCGTGCCACGCCGTTGGCCCCCCCCCCGCGCGCTCCTCTCTTTCCGCGCTCACCCGGCGGCCCCCACGCCTGAGCGCGCGCCAAGTTCTATTCAAGGATGCTTGCCGGCCGCCGCCCGGCCACAGGGATCCTGCGCGCGGACCGCAGAAACGGTCACCGGCCCCCGAATCCGGCTTGGAAGACCCAAGAATGCAGGATTACCAAACAAACCCATTGACCAGACGAGCGAGCCGCCGGGTTTACCCCAAACGAGCGAGCCGCCGGGTTTACCCCGGCGCTGGTGGAGGACCGGCGTGAGGGCTATCCCGCGCTCCCGAGACTTCGCGCGCCATAAGAAGCTTCTCGGGGTGCAAAGATTCTGGCGGATGACAGTATAGGGACAAAGGGCGAACAGGGGCGAACAGGGGCGCACCGGAGCGCGCTGGTGGAAATTACCAAACAAACCCATTGTCCAGTCACACTTTACCACGCCGCCCAGCGTCGTTCCGTGGTCAACTCCGCGCGACGCTCGCCGAGGGCCGAAGCCAAAGCTGCCGAGCGGCGTACGGTCCAGGGCGAGCCCGTGCACGGGGCCGTTCCGGCACCCTCGGGAAGCGATCGCGGCGGGGGTCGCCATGCTGCCGGAGGATCGTAAGCGAGAGGGTATGCTGCTCGCTCGCAGCATCCGGGAGAACGTCACGCTGGCTCACCGCGAGGCGGCGGCCGTGGCGGCGCCAAGGTTACTTCGGCCCACACTCGTGACCGACGCCGTGGCGGCGCCAAGGTTACGCGCCGGTGGTCGACACGCGGTACAACGCCTCCGCCGGAATGAGCTGCTTGCTGAGGTCCGGACCCTGGTAGCGGACCTCCAAGCCGTGGTCGCCGACGTGTTGAAAGAACGCAACGCGGACGGCGTGCAGCCCGGCTTTGAGGGCCACGGCCCCGGAGCGTTCGCGCATCGAGTGCGGTCCGTCGTTGTCTACGACCAAGGCGTCGCCGATGTACAGCCGGCTGCCGTTGTCGCTGGCCGTATAGAAGCTGTACACGCCGTCGCGGGGTATGCGGACGAAGCCCGAGAACACGAAACCGAATTGCTCGTTCCGGTCACGCGGACTCAGGTCGAACCCCGCCAGCGTACCCCACCGCAGGGGCTGCAGCTCATCGAAGTCCGGCAGCGCTATCTGGTGCAGGAGTTGGACCCAGAAACGCTGCAGCCGACCCCCGGCAGTGGTCTATGGTCCGACTATGACGGCGAAAACATCTACGCCGACTACGTCGTTAACGGCAGCACCGTTACGACGGTCCAGCGTTACCTTCCGGCGAATGGCAGACGGATTTGACGCCGTTGCAGGGCGATCCCCCCGGTCCCGCGGCGACCGCCTCGACAGGCATGTACATGTTCTCGTTCTATCTCCTGACCGGTCTGCACGGCGCTCACGTCATCGGCGGGCTGGTCCCTTTGACCGTAGTTACCACCAAGGCCTTTCGAGGGCGATACACGCGTGACTACTATCCCGGCGTGAAGTACGTCGCGATGTACTGGCACTTTCTGGACGTCGTCTGGCTGGTCATGTTCGTGGTGATATTTCTCGTGTAAAGCACGAGAAGGGGTCAGAAACCTTCTTCTGCCGCAGGGATCTCCCGGCGCATGAACCGCACCGCGTGCAGAGAGAGGTTCCTGACCCTTTTTCGCGCTCACTCGATCTCGATGCGATCGAACGCTCCCGCCTGGCAGACCAGGTGATGGATCTCGGTATTGTTCCTCTCGTGGGTCAAGCGGAGTTCGTAGGTGACGACGACGTGTCCCTCTTTGACGCGGTGATCGATACGGGTGCGCAGCACGGTCGCTCCCAGAGATTGCAGCATGGTCTCGAGGGCGTCGGTGCCCTCGTGATCCGTCCGCGTGACCCGCAGGGTCTTGAAGCGATGTCCGCCGGCGACGGCTTCCGTCCTCCGCAAGCCCCACAGGCAGGCCAACGCGAGTGCGGTCCCCACGGACGCCACCGCGTACATGCCTACCCCCACGCCCAGACCCAAAGCCGCCACGCACCAGAGGGAAGCCGCGGTGGTCAGCCCGTGGACCGAGCCGCCCTGACGCATGATCACGCCGGCCCCCAGAAAGCCAATCCCCGCCACGACGCCGTAGGCCAATCGGGCCGGATCGAGCCGGACCACACTCTCCGGCCCGAGGGTTCCATACAAGCGCGGAAAGTGCGTCGAAACGAGCATCACGACGCAGCAGCCGAGGCAGACCAGGATGTGGGTGCGGAGGCCGGCGGGGCGGCCCCGATACTCCCGCTCCAGCCCGATCAAGCCGCCGATCACCAGGCTGATCATCATCCGCAGTATGGCCGCCCACTCCCACGGTTCCAGCAGCCCGTCCACGCCGAGGGCGAACGATGCGAGTAACCCGTTCATGAACACATTATACGCGTCCGCCGCGCCACGAAAACGGCCGGCCGATTGTCGGCGACGAGGAACTTGGCGTGATGGACTGCTGATCCACATCAGCTTCGCGGGATTGGTCCTGCTAACGGCATTGACCTGTGGGGTGCGGGCCTGCGCGGTGATGCTGTTACTGTGGAGCTACCGGCTCCTGTTGCCGGGACGAAACCCACTACTGACCCGAGAGCTCGTTTCACGGGCTGGAAGCCCGTGCCACGAGAAAGTGTCGTCCGTTCACTCGAGTTGTGTTGACAAACGACGCCGGACCTGATTCAATAATGGGATGGAAGTGCGCCGCTAGCTCAGTTGGCTAGAGCAGCTGACTCTTAATCAGCGGGTCCCAGGTTCGAGTCCTGGGCGGCGTAGTGCTGACCGGCTGTACCGCTATTCAGCCTCGTTTCTGCTGCTCCGCCGCCGTCGATTCCAAGGCGGTCAAGCGACGGGCAGAAGCCGCGGGGCTTCCTCAAAGAATCTGCTGTCACACGTTCTGGGCCACGACGATTACCAACTTGCTTGACCAGGGCGTTCCGTTAGAGGATATCCAGGATCTCGCGGGGCACGCCGACCCGCGAACGACGAGGCTTTACGACCGCCGGAAACGGCAGGTCACGCGGAACATCGTCGAGCAGATCTCAATCTGACCAGGAGCTTCACGGCGGATGCCCATCGCACTTACAACGTGAACCCGGTGCTCTGGAGCCAACGCGATTCGGTCAGGCAGGAACTTGCCGCATGAACCACTTCAGCGAAAAGGTCGCGTTTATCTGGAGTGTGGCGGACCTTCTACGCGGGCCGTACAAGCCCGCTCAATACGGCCGCGTCATCCTGCCGCTCACCGTGCTCCGCCGGCTCGATTGCGTGCTGGAGCCGACCAAGGACAAGGTGCTGGCCAAGGCCGCGAGCCTCAAGGGCTCGAAGGTCGCGAACATCGAGCCGATCCTCAACCGCGTCGCGGGACAGGCGTTCCACAACACCAGCCGCCTCGACTTTGCGAAGCTCAAGGGCGAGCCCGACAAGATCGCCGCCAACCTCACCCGCTACCTCAAGAGCTTCTCGTCGAAGGCCCGCGAAATCCTCGACTACTTCGGCTTCGAGACCGAAATCGCCAAGCTCGACGAGGCCAACCGGCTCTATCTCGTCGTCGCCAAGTTCGCCGAAATCGACCTCCACCCCGACCGCGTGCCCAACATCGAGATGGGCTACATCTTCGAGGAACTCATCCGGCGGTTCAACGAAGCCGCCAACGAGACGGCCGGCGACCACTTCACGCCCCGCGAGGTCATCCGGCTTATGGTCAATCTGCTCTTCGAGCCGGACAACGACGTGCTCACCAAGAAGGGCATCGTCCGGACGCTGCTGGACCCCGCGTGCGGCACGGGCGGCATGCTCTCCGTCTCCGACGAGTATCTCCGAGAACTCAATCCAGATGCCGGGCTCGAAGCCTTCGGCCAGGACTGCAACAACGAGTCGTACGCCGTCTGCGGCTCGGATATGCTCATCAAGGGCCAGGACATCGACCACATCGTTTACGGCGACTCACTCGGAGACGGAAAGACATTTGATGGTTTTCCCCACCAAAAGTTCGATTACCTGCTCGCTAATCCGCCGTTTGGGCGGGAGTGGAAGCCGAAAGCGGATACGGTGGTCCGTGAGCACGAAACGCAGGGCTTCGACGGCCGCTTCGGGGCCGGTCTGCCGCGCATCAACGACGGCTCGTTTCTCTTCCTCCAGCACATGCTCTCGAAGATGAAGCCGGCCAAGGACGGTGGCAGCCGGATCGCCATCGTCTTCAACGGCTCACCGCTCTTCACCGGCGACGCGGGCTCCGGCGAGAGTGAAATCCGTCGCTGGATCATCGAAAACGACTGGCTCGACGCGATTATCGCCCTGCCCGACCAGCTTTTCTACCACACCGGCATCTTCACGTACGTCTGGATTCTCACCAACCGCAAGCGGCCGGAGCGCCGCGGCAGGGTGCAACTCATCAACGCGGTGGACCTCTACGTGAAGATGCGCAAGAGCCTGAACAACAAGCGCAACGAAATCGGTGACGGCCGGAAGAAGAAGCCCGACCACATCGGCGAAATCACCCGGCTCTACGGCGAGTTCGCCACAGGCGAGCGGTCGAAAACCTTCGCTAACACCGACTTCGGCTACCGCCAGATCACGGTCGAACGCCCGCTGCGGCTGAATTTCCAGGCGTCGCCCGAACGCATCGAGCGGCTGCGCGAGGCCAAGGCGTTCCAGAACCTCGCCAAGGGTAGGGCGGGCGTCTCGCCCGCCAGACGGAAGAAGGCGGCCGACGCCGACATCAAGGCCGGCCGCGAGCTACAGCAGGCCATTCTTCACACGGTCCAGATGCTCGACGCGGCCAGGCTCTACAAAAGCCGCGACGCGTTCGAGGCCGACCTGCTCGCCGTCTTCGAGGCCGCGGACGTGCGGCTCGCCGCGCCGGTGAAGAAGGCGATTCTCGCCGCGCTCTCCGAGCGCGACGAGACGGCCGACATCTGCCGCGATGCCGACGGCAACCCCGAACCGGACGCCGAGCTGCGCGACTACGAAAACGTGCCGCTGGCCGAGGACATCCGCGCGTACTTCGAGCGCGAGGTCCGGCCGCACGTGCCCGACGCCTGGATCAACGAGACCGTCCGCGACGAGAAAGACGGGCAGATCGGCCGGGTTGGGTACGAGATTCCGTTCACGCGGCACTTCTACACGTACACGCCGCCCCGGCCGCTGGAGGCCATCGAGGCCGACATCGCCGCGCTGGAGAAGGACATCGTCCGGATGTTGCGGGAGGTGGTCGGATGACGTGGACAACAGACAATATGTCTCACGCCAAGACGCTAAGACGCAAAGGAATAAGGGACCTGACTTTGAGCTTTCCCGGAAGAGAGTTCCTTCCA
This sequence comes from Planctomycetota bacterium, assembly GCA_043803085.1. GTDB lineage: Bacteria > Planctomycetota > Phycisphaerae > UBA1845 > UBA1845 > JAAEQG01. The sequence continues at coordinate 15,481 of JAZDKM010000281.1, read as the reverse complement.
AGAAATCGGCTTGGCGTCTTTGCGCCTTTGCGCGAGGAGTATCGGCCATGACGGAGAATGAGATTGCCCGAATCGTGGTGGACGCCTGCTACCGAATCCACACCGGACTGGGGCCCGGGTTGCTGGAATCCGTTTATGAGGCCGTGCTCGCGCGGGAACTCGGCCAACGGGGATTGCGCGTGGAACGGCAGGTGCCCGTGCCGATCGAGTGGCAGGGCCTGCGTTTTGACGAGGGGTTCCGCGCCGACTTGGTGATTGAGAACCTGGTGATTGTCGAATTGAAGTCGGTCGAGAGAACCGCACCCGTGCACGCGAAGCAGCTTCTCACGTATCTGCGGCTGGCCGACAAATGTCTGGGGCTGCTGGTGAACTTCGGCGCGGCGCTCATCAAGGACGGCATCACTCGGATTGTCAACGGCTTGCCGGAAGAGAGCTCACGCCAAGACGCCAAGGCGCAAAGAAATGACCTTGGCGGCTTTGCGCCTTTGCGCGAGGATCATCGGCCATGACCCAGTCCCGACCGCCAAAGCCGTCCGAGGCCGACATCGCCGTTCTCGAAAAGGACATCCTGCGGATGCTCCGCGAGGTGGTTGGATGAACCATGGGGCTGGATCGTACGCGAGCGCCGTTGCCGCGCCGCGGTATCAGTCGTACCCCGACTATCGCGGCAGCCGCATCGACTGGCAAGGCAGCGTCCCGAGACATTGGCCCCCGGATCGCGTACGGGAGCACGCCACCCTGGTGAATGGTTTCCCTTTCGATTCGTCCCTCTTCAGTTTGACCGATGGTACCCCTCTGATTCGGATTAGGGACATTCTCTCTGCAGAAACTGAGGTCCGGTGGGCGGGCCCCGACGTGCCGGTTGCCGCGGTGGGCAACGGCGACATTCTCGTGGGGATGGACGGGGATTTCAATGTGGCATGGTGGAACGGGGGCAACGCGCTCCTGAACCAGCGGGTGTGTTGTCTTCGCGCACGCGAGTCGTTGCATCAGCGGTTTCTCTTCTACCTGCTGCCGTTCCCTCTGCAGGTCATCAATGACCTCACCTATTCCACGACGGTCAAGCACCTTTCGTCTTTCGATGTGCGCCAAATCCGGTTCGCCATTCCGCCCCTCGACGAGCAGCGCGGCATCGCCGCCTTTCTCGACCGCGAGACGGCCCGCATCGACGCGCTCATCGCGAAGAAGCAGCGGCTCATCGAACTGCTCCAGGAGAAGCGCACCGCCCTCATCAGCCACGTTGTTACCAAGGGCCTTGACCCGAACGCCCCGATGAAGCCATCCGGCATCGAATGGCTCGGGCTGATTCCAGAGCACTGGTTGGTTAAGAGGATGAGATATCTCTGCTCGATACAGACGGGCGACAAGGATACCGTGGACGCGGTTGAAGACGGAGAGTATCCATTCTTCGTTCGCTCCCAGAACGTCGAACGAATTACGTCATACACATTTGATTGCGAGGGCGTCCTGACTGCGGGCGATGGAGTTGGCGTCGGAAAGGTGTTTCATCACTATAGCGGCAAGTTTGACGTTCACCAGCGAGTTTATGTAATGACCAGATTCCGAGGCGTGACAGGCCGGTTTCTGTACTATTTCCTGAAAGAGCAGTTTTACAAAGTCGCGTTGGAAGGAAACGCAAAATCAACCGTCGATTCGCTTCGTCGGCCGATGTTCACCGCTTTTTCGGTCTCCGTGGCTCTATTGGAAGAACAGAAGGCAATCGTGGAGTACCTCGACGCTGAGGTAGCCAAGTTCGACCGTTTGGTATCGAGCGTGGTGACCGCCATAGAACGACTTCGCGAGTATCGCTCCGCTCTGATTTCCGCCGCTGTAACGGGTAAGATCGACGTGCGGGGGGAGGCCGCCTGACGCGCGAAGTATCAGCCCGCAGGGCTGAACGAAAGTAGCCGGGGGCCAGTCCGGCTTGCCCGCCGGGGCGGGCTAGCGGACGGCCCCCGGTTGAGCGGCCCCCCAGACATTTCGACCCTGAAGGGGTCGCCGAAGGTTGGGATCGACGGCCCCTTCAGGGTCGGCAGGGCCAGGTGGGAACCGGACACCGTGGGCGTCGCCCACGGCTACTGTCGCCCAGCCTTTCAGGCTGGAACGGACGCGCGGTCCGACGTGGGATCGATCGGCTCCGCGAGTAATGCTCCGCGCTGATTTCCGCCGCGGTTACGGGTAAGATTGATGTGCGTATGGACCGGTCGGGGGTTGCGTGTCCAGAATAGAGGGTGGCGATGGCACTGAGCAACACGGAATTCGAGACGATCCTGGACGACCCGTCAAAAAAGATTGTCGGTGATCTGGCATGGTCGGAGGACGAGGACCACTCGCCCTCCGTGGAGTTCCGGGCAGAGGTCCAGTCCGAAGGTGGTTGGCCGCTGTTCATCAGGGCGAGCTATAATCCGCTGGCGGCAACCTTGACCTACGCCCTGATCCTCAAGACCGTGGGACCGGTCTACCGGCTCGATTTGGGCAAGGACCACCATAATCCCACCTGCGCGCAGGTGGGCGAGAAACACAAGCACCGTTGGAAGGAAGCGACCCAGGACAAGGATGCCTACGTGCCAGAGGACATCACGGCCCCCGTGACCGATCCAGTGGCGGTCTGGGAGCAGTTTCTGGCGGAAGCGCGGATTGTCCATGACGGGCAACTCGCCAGCCCGCCGTCGGCGCAAGGGGAGCTGTTCATATGAATCAAGCGCTGCCTTGTGAACTATTGGCGCGGACCCTGAGCAAGCTTTTCGTCTGCTCACCGCACGGAGAGTACCAGCGCATCCGCACGCCCTACTTGTACCCCGACGGCGACAACATCGACCTGTTCACCAAACCGCAGGGCGATGCAATCGTGATCAGCGATCTCGGTGAGACGACGCGTTGGTTGCGCATGCAGACCCTGGCGCCGAGGCGTTCAGCGAAACAGCGGGCCCTGGTCGAGGATGTGTGCCAGACCCACGGTGTGGAATTCTACAAGGGTATGCTGCTGGCCCGTTGCCGTCCGGGGGACGATTTCGCCGCGGTGGCGACACGGGTGGCCCAGGCCGCGCTGCGGGTTTCCGACCTGTGGTTCACGTTCCGCACGCGGGCCGTGGAGTCCGTCACGGATGAAGTGGCCGACTTCCTCACGGAACGGCAACTTGCTTTCGACCGCGGTGAGCGGCTCGTGGGCCGGTCCGGGCGGACGTGGACGGTCGACTTTCATGTCCGTGCCCCCGCGCGGAGTTCTTTGGTCAACGTCTTGACGAGCGGCAGCCGTTCGGCAGCCCGGAGCATAGCCGAGCATGTCCTGGCCGAGTGGTTCGATCTCAGTCAGCTCACGGTCGGACCAGAATCGTTGCGTTTCGTGTCGCTTTTCGATGATACCGTGGATGTCTGGACACCCGAGGACTTCAAGCTGGTCGAGGAGGTCTCCACGGTGGTGCGCTGGTCGGCCCCGGACCAATTCATTCAGGAGCTCCAGCAAGCCGCGTAGCAGGGGGCGCGCATGCCCGTAGATCACCGCGAGCAAGCCTTCGAGGCCGCCATCGAAGACTGCCTTCTCACGCGCGGCGGCTACGCCAAGGCCGACCCGGAGAACTTCGACCGCGAGCGGGCGATTGACCCCACCGTTTTCATCCCGTTCCTGAAGGATACGCAGCCCGAGACGTGGCAGGCGCTGGAGAAACTCCACGGCGCGAACACGGCGGCCGTCATCCTCGACGATCTCACCAAGGCCCTCGACGGTACGGCCGGGGCGCTGGCCGTCATCCGCCACGGTTTCAAGTGCTTCGGCAAACTCATCCGCGTGGCGTACTTTGCCCCCGGCGGCTACAAGACCGCGTACCTGTGGGAGCAGGTCTGGCAGCGGGACTCGTGGCTCGACATCCTCGCCCGCTTCATGCACCTGCAAGTCGAGGAGAAGACCGTAGCGGGAAAGACGAAACGCACGGAGCGGCTCATTTTCCCGCGCTATCACCAGCTTACGGCCGTGCGGAGGCTGGAAGCCGACGCCCGCCGCGTAGTTGCTGCACGTGCTCACGCCGCTTTTTGCTCCCCTTCCACTCCCCCCAAAAAAGGTCGCACAATCCGCCGCCGCGCGTTCCAGCGCGCAGTCAATCCGGGTAATGGTCGCCACGCTCGGCGTGTGCTTGGCGGTTTCAATTCGGCAAAAGATTTCGACGCGGACGCCGGCCAGCTTCGCAAGCTGTTTCTGATCGCGGCCCGCGTTCACGCGGTCGCGAGTGATCGTTTCTCCTGCGGGTGTGAACGGGTCGGTGACGATGGACTGCCCTGACTGCCCTTGCGTGGACCTGCAATCGGTGGGGCTGCCATGTGGCGACAGCAACCACCTGCATAGGTACCATATGGGCCCGTGACGAAAGTAATATCCGGCAGGACGCTGTGGGGATGGGTCGGCTTAGGCGCCATCCTGTTGGTCGGTGCGGGCTCGCGCCTTCTGTACCTTCGCGAGCTGGTGGACAAGCCCGACTTTACCGTCCCGGCCGTCGACGCCGGATTCCACGATTATTGGGCCCGCGGGCTGGCGACCGGCAACTGGCGGCCGCCGTTCGGATTACCAGACCCGCTGATTCGTCAGACCGCCTACCTCCGACCGCCGGGCTATCCATACTTTCTCTCCCTGATCTACACGCTGTTCGGGACCGGGTATCTGGCGCCGCGGATCGTGCAACTGGTGCTCGGGCTGATCAACGTGATCCTGGCTTTCCTGTTCGCCCGCAAGTGGTTCGGGCTTCGCGTCGGGCTGGTCCTGGGCCTCTTCATGGCGTGCTACTGGATCTTCGTTTATTTCGAGGGCGAGTTCCACGCGCCGGTGTTGGTGATCTACTTGCTCTGGCTGCTGGTTTACGCGGCCGGGCTCTGGGCCGAGCGCCTCGACCTGCGCCACGCGCTGGCCACCGGTCTGCTCCTCGGCATCGCCGCCCTAGTCCTGCCCAACGCGTTGGTTTTTCTGCCGGTGCTCCTCGGCTGGTCGTGGTGGGTGGCGCGCCGCCACGGCGAGCGACGTCGGGTCCGGCTCGCCGTCGTGGGGCTGGTCGCCGGCACGGCCGTGGCTGTCGCGCCGGCCACCATCCGAAATTACCGCGTGGCGCATGACTTCGTCCTGATCTCGTCCAACGCGGGCGTCAATCTGTATCTAGGCAACAATGAGACCGCCACTGGGGTGGTGTCCGACCGCATCCCCGGGCTTGGAGACTTCAAAACCTGCCACGATTACCCGGCGCTGGTGCGCAACCTGGAGCGCAAGCTCGGAAGAGCGCTTAAGCCCTCTGCGGTCTCCGGGTACTTCGTGAACGAAGCGCTGCGCTTCGTCCGCGAGCATCCCGCCGACTTCCTGAAGCTCACGCTGAAGAAGGCGCTGCTGTTCTGGGGGCCACGGGAGATTACGCATAATAAGGCGGTCAGCTACGAGCGCGCGGGGGCGGCCGTGCTGCGCAACCTCCCGGGCAACTTCTCTCTGGTAGTAGCCCTGGCGGCCATGGGAGGGGTGCTGCTCGTTCTTGACCGAAGGACGAAGGAAGCAGGTGACGAGAACGTGTCACTTGCGGCGCGAAGGCGATGGGAAATGGCCGTACTGCTCCTGGCCCTGGTCGTAGCCTATTTCCTTTCCGTGCTGCCGTTTTTCGTCTCCGCCCGCTACCGGGTCCCGATCATCCCGTTCCTACTGCTCTTCGCGTCCTTCGGGGTGTGCCGCGTCGCCGGTCTGCTGTGGGCGCGCCAGGTGCGGCATGCGGCCGCCTGGACGGGTACGGGCGTAGTTCTCTACGGCTTCCATGTTCTGGCGGGAGGGTGGGTCCCCGGCGGAGAGCGCGACCTCGCCAAATGGCACTACGACCGGGCGGTGGCCTACGGCCTGACCGGACGGACCGATCAAGCCATCGACGAATACCGGGCGGTGCTCGAAAGCATGCCGCAGAATCCCCATGCCCACCTGGGACTGGGCACGGCCCTGGCCAGGCGCGGCGAGACCGACGCCGCCCTCGAACAATTTTACGAGGCGTTACGCCTCTGGCCGGAGTATGCCGAAGCCCACTTCTATCTCGGTGTGGCGATGGCCGCCCAAGGCCGCACCGCCGAGGCGCTCGCCCATTACGCCGACGCCATCCGCTGCTACCCGGACTACCTCGAGGCCCACTACAACCTTGGCGCCCTTCTGGCTGCCTTGGGACGGTACGATGAAGCCCTCAGCCATTATCAGGAGGCCCTGCGGATCAACCCTGACTTCATACCGGCGCACACCAACGCGGCCGTGGTCTTCTTCCAGCAGGACCGGCTTGACGAGGCCGAGCGCGAGTTCCGCGAGGTGGTGCGCCTCGAACCTGGCAACACCGAGGCGCGTTGCAACCTGGCCATCACGCTGACTCACCAGGGGCGCTTCGACGAGGCCGCTCGAGAATACCAGACCGTGCTGCGCATCGATCCCCGTCACCCGACGGCCCAGGCGGCGCTCGCGGAGCTGATGGCGTTGAGAAAACCGGGGAGATAAGTCCAATGATGCGTCGCCTGTATCGGCTCGCGGTACCTGAGGGGGTCAAAGGGGGTCAGGGAGTCTAAGGTCAAAGGGGCCGGGTCGCCCAGGGCGGTTGCCCGCCCTACCCGGCTGGCTGGGCGCCTCGTCTCAGCGAGCATCTGATGATGAGATCATTCTCGAGTGATTAGTGAATCGACTTCGGCTGGGACAACGCGTCATCGCTTCCGGTCCTCAATCCCACCGCCACCTTCCTTGGGGCTCCCCTGTTCGACGTGCTTCACCACGCCGCTTGAATCAAAGACCACTGTCAGCCTTGTCACCCGGAAGCCCCACCCACCCGTCATCGCTCCAACCAACAGCCCCTTTTCGTACTGGTATTTCCATATCTCGTCGTCTTTGGAGAAACCAAGGTGGGTTGGGTCGGTGAGTACAACGGCGGTTGGGTCGCCCAATAGCGAGCGTACTTCGTCTTTGGTGGTCCTCCCCTCCTTAATCTGCGAGACAAGGGTCCGGTCGGTGATACACTTCGGACCGTTGTACATACAGCCAACGCCGCCGGCGATGAGCGACGACAAGACTACGGCCGCACAGCAACTGCTTGCTCGAACTACCCAGGACGACATACCTTATTACCTCCTTCGAACTCGGAACCGCCGGACTCGCCGGCGATTGGCCCGCCACCGGCTGGGCGCCCCATGTCAGCGATCAGTTGATGGCAAGATCACTCTCGAGTGATTACTGAATCGACTTCGTGTGGGACAAGGCGTCATTTGAATATGGCGTGAATCCCCATACCCCCTCTGGACCTTCCATACTCGACGTGCTTCACCACGCCGCTTGAATCAAAGACCACTGTCAGTGCTGCCCTATGTATGTCATACTCCCCCGGCGGAACATAGGTCGTCTTGAAGTACCAGAAATACCATATCTCGTCGTCTTCGGAGAACCCAAGGAGGGTTTGGTCGGTGAGTACAACGGCGAATGGGTCGCCGAGCAATGAGCGAACTTCGTCTTTGGTGGTCTTCCACTGCTTGATCTGCGAGACGCCGACGGGAACTGCACTGGGGTCACCAAGCAGTGAGCGAATTTCGCCATCTTCGTCTTTGAAGGCCTTCATCAACGGCTTCATCTGCTGGAGATGGGTTCGATCGGTGATGCTCCGCGGACCGAGGTAGACTACACAGCCAGGTCCGCTGGCCATAAGCGATGACAAGGCTACGGCTGCACAGCAATTCCTCACTCGAACTACCCAGGACGACATACGCTGTTACCTCCTTTGAACTGGGTGTAACTCGCCTCCCGCTATGCAACTTCCCTGAATTTTCGGCGTACGAGAGACATATACGGGTACAGTCTTCGACGTTCCTCTTTGATGCGATAGCTGTGGAACATGTCCCAGTCATCGTTGAGGTATACCGCCCGCAAGTCCAGCATCGCCTGCGCGCCGGGGATACAGCAACGCATTCCGGTACGTTCCATTGGGTCCTTCACCAGGTGTGGGCACGCCCCCTCGGCTACCCCGCTGCCGATCAGAAACCGCCGCAACTCCCGGCCTTCATACACCAGCGAGTCGCCTGAGCGAACGAGAATCCGGGCGTGACGCCAAAAAGGGCCGTCCACACCGGAACGAATACTGCGAGTCCACGTGCCATTATAACACCTCCCATGCCTTTTGTGTCCGACTAGCACCGTTACGATTACGATTCCGATTGTTTTCGACTCTCTTGCCCTTGTGTGCCCTCATTACAGATTGCTCTCATATTGCCGATCAGAACTGCTGCAACGTCAGGTTATAGCCGATACTGGGGAAGGTGCCGGACAAATACTTTTCTACGACAACGGTGTACAATCCGGTCGCTGCCAGCGTCCGGTCGATCTTCAGGTTGGATGACGACGCCTCTCGTTCGCCGCCACCCGGTGGATATAGCACAAAGTCCGCGCTGGTTGGCCAACCTTTGTTAATCGTGATTAGGACCCTCTGGCCGGCAATCCCCTCGAAAGTGTACGCATCCAAATCACCGGTAGAAGCCAGTTGCCCGACCAGCGACTCGCCTGCGGTGATCGGGCCTCCATCGAGATCGGAGAGACTCGCGAGTTGTCCACCCACGACAAGCACGCTGAGGTCATATCCGATGGAGACGGTGGACGATGGGTTCTCGACTGCCACGGTATACTGACCGGTATTCTGTAAGCCCCAGTCAATCCGCCGGTCTGACGTAGAGACTTCCATGTTCCCACCGCCCGGCGGGTAAAGCGCCAAGCGTGCATTCGATGGCCAGTTGTAGCTTACCCTTATTGCGACCCTTTGACCCGCGGCCCCCGGAAAAGTCCACACATCTGTGTCCCCGGGTACCAGGTATCCGCGGACCGTCTGCCCCGACAAGTCTCCTTCATCAATGACCCAGATGCGCACCTTGGCGGTATTGCTCAAAACGCCGGACCGGCCATCATCGGTCTGGAAGGAGAACGAGTCGAAGCCAACGTAGTTTTCGTCCGGCGCGTATGTGACCTCTGGTGGGTTGCCAGTTAAAGCTCCCTGGGCCGGGCCCTCGACGATCAAGTACGTCAGAGCCTCCCCGTCCGGATCAGTGGCTGATAGTGTGATGGGAATCGCTTCGTTCACCCGCGTACCGACAACCTGCGCCAAAGCAGTGGGAGGGTTGCCGCACGGTATGAAAGTAAACACGCATTCGCCGGCGACGCACTCGTCGATGGTGCATGCATCGCCGTCGTCGCATTCGGCGTCGATCGCGCATTCGGGTTCAACGTCAGCGCCTTCGGCGACAAGGAACGCTTCCAACGCGCGAAAGTCTGCATCGGTGAAGCGCGGGAACGCGCCGCCCGCGTGGGGTCCGTCAATGAACACCTCTTGAAGGCGCTCCGCGGTTGTACCGGCCAGAGCGAGCCCCCCTCCTCCTTCCCCGAGCGACCCGTGACAACCGGCGCAGGACTCGATGTAGATGATCTGCCCCACGGCCACGTCGCCCGGTTCTGGGCTGTTGTCGTTAACGTTGTCGCTCTCGTTGTCGTTCGCGCTGTTGTCATTGGCGAGACCGGTTACCCTGGTGTAGGTCCACTGCCGGTACAGGCCAAGACATTCCGGATATGCTTCGATGGTCATCCGGTTACCTGATAACTGCCCCTCACCCCTTATCTGGCAACTAGAAACAGGGTCCGCACTACCGGGTGCATAAGACCGCATGTCGTGCTCCTCCATCCTAAGGTACCCGCTCGCGTCAACCAACAGTCTGTACGGATCGATCGCCATTTCAATCTCGGCTGTCATGAGACGACATGCGTGTCTCGCACCATCAACCGGTATCTCACATTCCGGCGTCGTCTCCGTCAGCACCCTGCCATCTGCGGCGATGACGAGCGTTTGGTTATGATCCGTGCGTTCCCAGGTACCGGCGAGATCGACGTTGCCCTCGCCGTCGCCCGGGCTTCCCGTCGGTTCCTCGTCGCCCGTCGCGCTCGCGCCGCCAGACAGGGGTAGCTGAGCCATACAACCGGGCATCGTCCCCAGTACGCCGAAGAAGAGCCGCAAACCGAAGCATTGAGCCAAAACACGCGCCATGACCAACTCCTCCTTTTTTTGCCAATCGCTGCCGATTCAGGCCTTTAGAGCGTCTAACATAACCGCTTTGGAGGACCGCTCGCTCCACGGCCCCCCACGGGCGGGTAAACCGGTGGGGGGTTCTGTTAGACGCTCTTAGCCACCTATGCGCAACAGGCCATCCGCCGGCCTTGTCCGTTCTCTTCCGCCCCCGTTACCCGGGAGGCTTCCCCGCAGGCTCGCTGCCCGTCACGGCCACCCTGAACGCACCGCGCATGCAGTAGCCACTCAACCCGACAGAGGGTGATCCAGTCGTACACGCGGCTGGAGACGGTGAGTTCGAGCGGAACACCCACGGACCGAGCGCGTTGCAAAAGCATGATCAGCGTCGCCACGAGCTTCGTGTCCGCGGTCACGACCCGGCCCAGGTCCACCACGACGCGTGGCCGGCCGGGGTTCAGTGCCGCTTCACACCGCCGCTGGAAGCCCTGGAGGACGCGGGTCTCACGCAGGTCGCCCGTCGCATTCACGAGCCCGATCTCCACGGCGCTGCCAGCGGCTTGGGGCGTTGGCCGCTCCGGCCGCCGGCTCTCCGCTCGGCGGAAGGCCCGGCCGAGGCCCCGTGCCAACGCCCGGAGGAGGCCATGCCCCCCTCCGCGGTCCACGCCGCCGCATCCGACCGCCGCCCCATACCCCGTTAAAGTTGCCGTGCTTCCCATTTCCCGCCTCCGCCGCGCCGGCCCGCGATGGCCCGCTGAAACCGGGCGTTCCCTTCTATCTATCCATGCGTCAAAGCGGTATAATCGACGCACCTTTTCTTCCGGGGAGCGGGACATGGCGAGCCGGCCGGCGACTGCAATTACGCAGCTTCTGGACGCTGCCCGAGAAGGCGATGCGGCAGCCGTGGAGAGGTTCTGGCCCGCCGCGCACGAGGAGGTGCGCGCGATCGCTGGGGCCCATCTGGCACGAGAAGGCCCCGGCTGCTCTCTTCAGACCACGGAACTGGTCGACGAGGTTTACATACGGCTCGGTGGAAATGGACTTTCTCGGTGGGAAGACCGCCGTCATTTCTTCGGCGCCGTGGCGAAGGCGATCCGCCAGATCCTTATCGACGATGCAAGGAAGGAAGGGCGGCTCAAGCGCGGCGGTGGCCAAGTGCTACTGACGCTCGAAGGCGAGGTGCCTGCGCCCGAGAATGAACCGGTGATGATCCTGGCGATCGACGAGGCGCTGGAGAAGCTGGGGCATGTTGACCCGCTGGGGGCAGAAGTCGTGAAACTTCGGTACTTCCTGGGTCTAAGCATCAACGAGACTGCTGCGGCCATGGAGGTGTCGGCCCGCACGGTGGACAGTAAGTGGCGCGCGGCGAGGGCATGGCTGCACCGAGAGTTGAGCAAGGGCAATAGCACCTGGGGCGGGAGGGGGCGCCGAGGATGACGCCCGAGCAGAAGCAGGAGCAACGGGCGTACGAGCTGTTCGAGCAGGTGCTCGAGCGCACGCCTAACGAACGTGCCGCTTTCCTGGCCGACGCCTGCGGAAGCGACGCCGGGCTCCGGGCGGAGGTCGAATCACTGCTGGAGCACGACAGCCGGACTGCCGATGGTTTCCTACTGCCGCATGAACCGGCCCGCGGATCCGACTCACAGGCCGCCACGGGCCCGCCCGATCCCCTGATCGGCAGCCACGTCGGCTCCTTCCACATAAAGCAAGTGATCGCTTCAGGCGGGATGGGCACGGTGTACGAGGCCGTCCAAGAGCACCCACACCGCACCGTCGCCCTGAAGGTCATGCACCGGAACATCGCTTCGCGCTCGGCCCTGCGGCGGTTTCAGTTCGAGGCGCAGATCCTCGGCCGGCTGCGGCATCCCAACATCGCGCAGGTCTACCAGGCCGGCATGCACACCCCCTCTCCCTCCCAGGGAGAGGGTTGGGGTGAGGGTCAGGCCGAGCCCGTACCCTACTTCGCCATGGAATACATCCCTGCCGCCAAGCCGATCACTCGCTACGCCAAGGAGAAGGGGCTGAACACGGCCGACCGGCTGGAGCTCTTCGCCAAGGCGTGCGACGCCGTCCATCACGGGCACCAGAAAGGCATTATTCACCGCGACCTCAAGCCGGCCAACATCCTGGTGGATTCCGCCGGCGAGCCGAAGGTGATCGACTTCGGCGTGGCCCGGGCGACCGATTCGGACCTCTCGCTCACGACGCAGCAGACGTGCATCGGCCAGCTTGTCGGCACCGTGCAGTACATGAGTCCCGAGCAATGCGACGCCGACCCGCAGGATCTCGATACGCGCAGCGACGTCTACTCGCTCGGCGTCGTGCTCTACGAGCTGCTCACGGGCGAGCTGCCCTACCAGGCGTCCGGCACCACGATCTACGCGGCCACGCGCGCGATCAAAGAGCAAATGCCGCGGCGGCCCTCTTCGATCAACCGCCGGCTCCGCGGGGACGTGGAGACGATCACGCTGAAGGCCCTCGAAAAGGACCGCGACCGGCGTTACCAGTCCGCGGCGGAGCTGGCGCAGGACCTCCACCGGCATCTCAACCGCGAACCGATCATGGCCCGGCGGCCGACGGGTTGGACGGGAGCGGTCCACTGGGTGGCACGCAATCCGGTCAGCACCACGGCCGTGGCCTGCCTCGGCATCGGCGTCATCGTCACAGCCGGCGTCGTTATCGCGGCGAGGTACTACTCCGCCCTGCCCGTCGATACCCGGCCCGCTCAGCTCGATTTCCCGATCGATCCGTTCGCGGCCTACGGGCCCCACGGCGATTATGGCCCCGAGGCTCGCCTGCTGACCGGCAATGGCACGCTTCTCAAAACGTGGGCTCCGAAAGCAGGGCTCAGGTTTGCTCAGCTTGTCAATCGGCCGAACGAACTCGGCGGCGGACAATTGGTGCTGCTGGGATGCACCAACGCCCGCACCAGTCTTTTTCCGGGATCGCTGAGCGCACTCGACGCCGCTGGTGATCTGGTCAGACCGGCCTGGAGACGTTCTGTCGAGACGGAGGATGTCCTTCCCGAGCTTCGTTCGTTCCGTGGGGCAACCGGAGAGCAGTTCACCTTTTGCGGTGGCTGGGTTTTCGATGTCTTCCCAAAGCACCCCGGCAATGAAATAGTCGTATGGTTCAGCCGCTGGTACTACTCCCAGAGCGCTATTCGCATCTACGATCTACGCGGCGAACTGATCTATCAGGTCTGGCACGACGGCACCGCGTATTCCTGTTTCTGGATGTCGGACGCCGGGCTGCTCGTGTTCGCAGGCAATTGCCATTGGCCATACTGGGACCGCGATGGCAATCTCTTGGGAACGAAGACGCACGATTTCGTCGTCTTTGCCCTTCGGCCGGAACTTGGTTTCATCGCGGATCGCTATCTTGATTACCTGTCCTGCAAGCCCGGCGACGAGCGCCTGGATCCCGTCTGGTACCTCCGTCTGCGGCCGGACAACGAGCCCGACCTGATGCGATGGTTCACGCTCGAAGCGCCTTTCCCACCCAACGACACAGGGCGCTCTGTCGCGTTCAGTCTGGCCGTGAACCCTCGCATCGGAGGGATCATCGCGGTGATTAATGAACGTGGCGAGGAGCTTGCGGACCAGCGCATTGTCGGCCAGGGGTATAAGCGCAACCAGAATCTGGCCGACGACAACCCCGACAAGCTCAAGCTGCCCGACCCGGACGAATTCAAGCTCGTCCCCATGATCCTGTCCGACGTGTTGCCGGGAAGCGCGTACGCTCCGGCGGACGCGGAGACTGCCCGCCCGTAGCGGCACCAGAAGCGGGCGACCCTAGAGCATCAGTGGCCCCTGGGCAATGATCTCAACGAGAATGTCGATCACGGGTTTGGCTGGCATGTCGGGTATCGCGGTACTCCCGACGTGGTAGATCGCCACCGCGCCGGGACCGAGCGCCGCAGCCAACTAGTGATCCCCGCGGTCCTACAGCAGGCGGCGCTTGCCTTCGGCCGCCAGGTGGTCCGCCAGGCGGGTCGGTTCCGGCAACCGGTAATGCACGGCGCAATCCAGAACAACCTGTTCGGCAGTGGGCAGGTCGATCCGGTGGCCGACGCTGACGAAAACCGGCTTGACCCCGCTACGGGTCCGCAGCACGGTGCCAACAACCTGTCCCTGATGGACCAGCGCTGTGTGCGCCCCGCGTTCGGCCGCCGGCTCCGCGTGCTCGCCCACCAACCGGCTCTTGGCACATCCGATCGTCGGCCAACCCACGATCACCCCGACATGACAAGCGAGGCCGAACCGCCGCGGATGGGCCAGACCTTGCCCGTCGCACATCAACGCGTCGGGCGCGTGCCTCAGCTTGCGCAGAGCCGCCAGCACCGCCGGTGCTTCGCGAAACGAGAGCAGGCCGGGCACGTAAGGAAAAGACGCCGCGCGGACCGCCAGGCGTTCCTCGACCACGGCCTGCGCGTTGATGTCCCACAAGACTACCGCGGCGATGCAGCGGCCCCCGTCATCGGAGAAAGCCACGTCCGCCCCCACTACGAGCCGGATCGGTCGGACGGGGGTAGTCTGCAGTACGCTGCCGGCCAGCCTGGTCTGTATCGCGATGGCTCGCCGGGGCGTCAGGGTCCAACGATGTGGCGCGCCTGGGATTCTCATCGTGCATGCGAGTATACCCGTGAAGAGGGGGCCAGGTTACAATCCTCCCCACGGAACACGCGGCTACAATACCAGGGATGGAGACGTATGCATGGTTGCAGAGTCAGTGTCACCGACGACACGAAAAAGACGGAAGAGGGTTCCCGCGGGAATCCTCGACGAGGTGATTCGGCGCGTCGTCGAAGTGGCCCGTCCGGAGCGGATTATCCTGTTCGGATCGGCCGCCAAGGGGCGGATGGGCCCGAACAGCGATATCGATCTGCTTGTGATCAAGCGCGGGCGCTTCGACCGCGGGCGCGTCTCGGAGGCCATCTATACGAATCTGCACGGGGTGGGAGCGGCCGTCGACGTCATCATCGTCACGCCTGACGAGGTGGAACGCTATCGTCACGCGCGTTGCCTGGTGATCGCCCCGGCCTTGGCGGAAGGCAAGGTCGTCTATGCGGCGTAAGCGTTTTGCGGCCGACGATCCCCGCGAGTGGCTGAACCGCGCCCGGAGCAACCTGGCGCGGGCTGAGCACGTGTTTCCGGGCGCCTATTTGGAAGACCTCTGCTTTGACGCCCAGCAGGCCGCCGAAAAGGCCGTCAAGGCCGTCTTCATCCATCGAGGCATTGACTTCCCCTATGTTCACGATCTGGCGCGGCTCCTGTCCCTGCTCGAAGAGGCGGGCTGCAAGATACCCGCGTCCGTCCAGAAGGCCGAGGCCCTGACCCGGTTTGCAGTCGAGTCCCGGTATCCGGGGTTGGCCGGCCCGGTCCGAAAAAGGGATTACGAGCGTCTCGTGCGAATCGCGGGAGCGGTTCTTCAATGGGCCTCGCGGGAGCTGGCCC
>JAZDKM010000280.1:0-9924 GCA_043803085.1 Planctomycetota bacterium | reverse complement strand
CAGGGATACTCGAACTCGCTGCCCGGGACGGGCACCGGACGCCGGCGGCCGGACTCGTCCGGCTCGCCCAGTTCCATGCGGATGCAACGCACGCCGCGCACCCAGCCGTCCTGGTCACCGAGAATCTCGGTAGGGTTGACCAGCAGATCGAGCTTGACGCCCTCCTCTTCGGCGTGCTTGATCTCCTCGATCCGGGCCGGCATCTCGTTCCGCGAGCGGCGGTACACCAGGATCGCCGGGTCGGCCCCCAGACGGCGGGCGGTGCGCACCGAATCCATCGCGGTATTGCCGCCGCCGACCACCACTACTGAAGTGGAGCGGATCACCGGCGTGTCCGCCTTGTCGCCCTTGAAGGCCCCCATCAGGTTGACGCGGGTGAGGTATTCGTTGGCCGAGTATACGCCCTTGAGCTGCTCGCCCGGTATGCCCTGGAAAACCGGCAGCCCGGCACCGTTGGCGATGAAGACGGTGTCGAAGCCTTCCTTCTCCAGCAGGTCCGTGATGGTGTAGGTCTGACCGATGACCACGTTGCACTCGATCTTCACGCCCAGTTTGCGGAGCGCGTCCACCTCCACTTCGATGATTCTCTTGGGCAGGCGGAACTCCGGAATGCCGTAGACCAGGACGCCGCCGGGTTTGTGCAGGGCCTCAAAGATGATCACGTCGTGACCCTTCTTGGCCAGTTCGCCGGCACAGGTCAGGCCGGCGGGGCCGGAGCCCACGATCGCCGCCCGTTTTCCGGTCAGGGCGGCCGGGGTCATCACCTGGGTACGGTTTTCGCGGGCCCAGTCCGCCACGAACCGCTCCAGATAGCCCACGGCGACCGGCGAGCCCTGCTTGGCCCGAACGCAGACTTCTTCGCACTGCGTCTCTTGCGGGCAGACCCGTCCGGTGATGCCGGGCAGGACGTTGGCGTCGTAAAGGATGTCGGCGGCTCTGGACAAGTCGCCCTCGGCGACGGCCTCCACGAAGCCCGCGATGTCCACGCCGACGGGGCACCCCTGCACGCACTTGGCCTCTTTGCAGCGCAGACAGCGCTGGCCCTCGAGCCGGGCGGCTTCGACGGCCATGCCGAGGTTCACTTCCTTAAAGTTGTGGGCGCGGGCCTCTGCGTTCTGTTCCGGCATGTGCTGCCGGGGGATCTTCATGCGTTCAGCGGGTTTCATCATCAACTCTCTGCGGTAGGGTGGGCACTGCCCACCACGTCCATTCTTTGGTGGGCCATGCCCACCTTACCCTAACCGCACTTCTCTTGTTCCGCGGCCTTCAGGCGGCACAGATGCCCCGAGTTCTCGTGCAACCGGTCCCAGGCGACCTTCTCGTGTGCGCGGTACGCGACGAGCCGATCGGTGAGGGCCGCGAAATCGACTTCATGGGCGTCGAATTCCGGCCCATCCACACATGCGAACAGTTGCCGGCCGCCCACGGTGACGCGACACCCGCCGCACATCCCGGTCCCGTCCACCATGATGGGGTTGAGCGAGGCAATGGTGTGAATCTTCTTCTCCAGGGTCACTTTGGCGACGTTCTTCATCATGGGTACGGGGCCGGCGGTCAGCACCGCATGGACGGGGTGCGAGGCCTGGTCGACCAGTTCCTGTAGTTTGCCCGTGACGAAGCCGTGGTACCCGTAACTGCCGTCATCGGTACACGGATGAACGGCGTCGCAGATGGCAGCCAGCTCCCGCTCCATGATGACATAAGGCTTGCTGCGCCCGCCGATGACGGCCGACACTTTGTTACCTGCGGCTTTCAGGGCGCCCGCTTGCGGGTAGATCACGGCCGTACCCACGCCGCCGCCGACCAACACCACGTGACCGAACTTCTTGATCTCGGTGGGTTTGCCGAGCGGCCCCACCACGTCGAGGATCGCCTCACCGGCGCAGAGGGCACAGAGACGTTCGGTGGTCGCGCCGACGACTTGGACGACGAGCGTGATGGTCCCGGCTTTGGCGTCGGAATCGGCGATGGTCAGCGGGATGCGCTCGCCCTCGTCACGTACGCGGACAATGACAAAGTGCCCCGGGCGATGCCGGGCCGCTACCCGCGGCACCTCAACGACCATCCATCGAACTTGTGGGGCCAGCCACCTGGCTTCGCGGATTCTGTACATGGCGTTGGTATTCTCCACATCGGATGTAACGTATCGACCCTGGGGTCGATCCGCCGACCCTTGACCTCCTCCGCTGGGAGGCGCGGCGAGGTTGCCTGGGGTGGGGCATGGAGCATTCCAGTAAAGCGTTACCGTAATTTTATATTAAACACTGAAAACGGGAACATGAACTACGCTTTGATGGTGTCGCTCTCCCCCGTGTCAGAGCTTGGGCTGAGCGGAAATCCGCATTGGTTCGGGGGCGATCTGTCACTTCAGGGGAGGGAACAAATAACGAGCCTCGCACCTCTCGGGGAGAGTGTGCGAGGCCGTTGAAAGGGGACACGACAGCTTCCATCTGACTATACGATTGCAGAATCGCCAAATCAAATCCCGGTCACAAACTTTAACACAAAATCGCGGACTCAGTAAGGAATGTCTTGAGATTGTTACGGTCAGAGTATCGGGCCGGGGTTTGCCCGCCTGCCGGTTTCGGTACCGCTTCTCAAACGCCAGCGGCAGTTGAAGTGTGTCTGATAATACGCAACCAGAGGCCAGTTATAGTGGGCTGGTTAGTGCGCGGCTTGCTGTTCAAGTACCCCGAGCACTTGGTCCAGGGCGGCCTGGAAATCCCGCCGTTCGGGTTGCACCGCGATCGCCTTTCGGAAGCAGCCGGCGGCCTGCTCCATACGGCCGCTCAGCGAGTGGGCAACGCCGAGGTTATAGAGCAGGTCCGCGTTATCGGGGTCGAGGCTCAGGCCCCGCTCGTAGGCGGCCACGGCGTCATCGGTGCGACCCATCGCCAGGAGCGTGTTGCCCAGATTCATGAGGGCATCCACATACGTGGGGTCAAGACGGAGAACCTGCTCGAACAACTCGAGCGCTTGGGAGTAATGTTGCTGCCGGGCGGCGGCAGTCGCCAGTCCGTTAAGGGCGATGTGATCTTGGAGGTTGATGGCGAGTGCGCGGCGGTATTCCTCCTCCGCCTCGGCCAAGCGTGCCAGGCCCGTCAGTGCGTTACCCAGGCCACGGTAGACGCCGCCGTAGTCGGGATCCCCTTGATGAGCGCGCTCGTAATGCACGAGGGCCTCCTCGAAGCGTTGGAGTTGCACGAGCGTGTTGCCCATCGCCAAGTGGGCATCCACGTCATCCGGTGCGAGGGTGAGGGCCTTGTTCAACGCAGCGACGTCCTCGGCATAGCGCCCTTGGGCCGCCAAGGCGGCCCCGTGATTGGCGTAAGACAGGGCGGTGGCGCGCCGGGGGTGATGAACAGGCCAATTGACGAGCAGCGCAACGAGCGTCAATCCCACAGCGCCTGGCAGAAGCTGTCCGAGTTGGCGGGCCCGGATCCGGCGGGCCGCCGCCATCACGCCGGCGGCGGCGAACATGCTCAGGACTGGAATCAGGCCCATCCGGTAGCGTGCGAAGACCACGAAGAGCGCCACGCCCGCGGCCATAATCAATAACCAAGTGTAGAGTACCCAAAGCTCCCGCCGCCTCGACCAAGTCAGGACGATGCCGGCCGCCGCGAGCGGACACAGTACGCCGAAGTGCAAGACGTGGTCCAATGCGGCCAAGAGAGGTGACCACTCCTGGTAGAGATAGTAGTCCTCGGTGTCCGGACATTCGTAAGCCCCCCACACCATGAGCCATTTCTTGAGCATCAGACGTAACCATGCTGCCGGATGAGCACGGATGTAGGCCAGGGCAGCGTCGAAGTAGTAGTCGGACACCTCGACCGCGGAAAGCCGGCGACCCAGTGCTGCCTCGGCGGCCTTCGTCCACTCTTGCTGTTCGAACTCCGCGGTGGACCGGCCGCGCTTGAAAGGCAGATAGGTGCCCGTGGCCGCCGGGTGGTTACCCATGGCGAAGTTCTGGCCGAGGTTTGGCGTGGTCAACACGAGTGCGCCGGTGACGTGCAGATTGCGTAGTGCCCAAGGGAGGAGCGCCGCGGTCAGTCCGACGGCGGCGGCCGTGCTCGAGCCCAGGCGGAGCTTCCATGCCGCGCGGCGCTGGTCCAGCCATAACCACGCGAACAGCAGTGGAACCAGCATGAGCGCGTTCTGACGGGTCAAAGCCAGCAGCCCTAACACCAGGCCGGCTCCTAACCATCGCGTCCTGGATGGTTTCTCCTGGCAGCAGGCAAGCAGCCATAGCAGCAAGGTCGCCAGGAAGAGCTCTAATCCGGTTTTTTGAATGAGACCATCGAAGAAGATCGCGGGGGGATAAAGCGCCAGCAGTGCGCCCGCCAGTACCGCCGTTCCCCAGCCGAAGAACTTTCGGCAGGCAAGCATCACCATTACACATGCCAGGCTGCCCATCACGATCTGGACGACATGCACCGTCCACCAATCGTGCCCGGCGACGATTTGGATGAGACCCAGCAGGTACGCATAGAGCGGCGCGTGCACAAAATCGGCCGGCCCCAACCAGTCTCCCGCAGCGATGCCACGGGCCCGCTGGGCATAAACCCAGCCGTCGGAGAGTGGGTGGTTGAAAAAGCCGATACTTTCGATCTGGCGCAGGTGAATCAGGCGCAGCACCATAGCCAGCACGAAGATACCGAGGGCTGCGATACAAACGTGGCTGACGGATACCGATTTCGAGGGGTTGGTGCCGACGGCAGCCGGTGAGGGAGTGGCGGGCCAGCCGCTGGAGGTAGCCGGGTTCGACGGTCGCGATTTCTTCACTCGCTTGGGCATGGTGCGCGGCAGCCTTACAAGCCACGACGGCAGAGCGTATCGCACGAGCCCGGCGTGGGGCAACAGGGATCACGGCACGGCGGCTGTATCGGCGGGAAGCTAGGCACGCACTCGACCCCAGCCTATACTGCCCGGAAGATGCCATGATCTGGACCGACGGATACGGACGCGCGTGGCAGATTGACGCCGGGCCCGAAGCGATCACGCTTCGGTCCGGTGAAGCCATGCTGCACCTCGACCGGGCCGCTTGGGAAAGGGACGTGCAAATCTATCCCGTGGAACAGAACGTGGTCGTGCGGTTCTACGGGCAGGATCAAGAGGCAGGCTTTCTTCTTGGAGCGGAACAGGTCGGTGAGTTTCTCTCACGGATCGGCCTAGCCTTGCCGGAAGGAACAGCCGTCACCGCAGCGCCCAGGTTCGCCCCACAGGTTGAGGGCCCGATATGGCCGAAGATGACGCACAGCACAGTCTGGGCGCTGATTTGTTCGGCCTTGGCCTTCCTTCCGTTGATTGGGCTGCTGTTCGGGCTGGTTGCCATCATCCTGATCGTCGTGTTTCGCCTCCGGTCGCGGAAGACGCCGGCGCTGGCGCACGCGCGGACCATGGGCAACGCCGCGCTGGTTCTGGCCCTGGGCGGAATGGCTGTTTCCCTGTTGGCTGCGTATTCCTTCACGCAGACCGCTTCCGAGAACCTCGACACTTTGAGCGAGCGCATGCTTGCGGAAAGGATGCGCTACAGCTACGGGGCCATAGCCGCAGCGATCCTGGTCGTGGTTCTATCCCTGTCCATTCACGAGTGCGGCCACGCGATCAGTGCGTGGTGGTGCGGGGACGATTATGCCCGGTCCCTGGGCCGCGTGACCCTCAACCCCTTTGCCCACATGGATCTGTTCGGAACGGTAGTGCTGCCGTTGCTGTTGGCCCTGGCGCGGGCCCCGGTCTTCGGCTATGCCAAGCCGGTTCCGGTCCGGTTGGGAGGCATCCGCCGTTATCGGCGGGCACACATTCTGATTTCGTTGGCGGGCCCGGGCGCCAACCTGCTGCTGGGTGCGACCGCATTAGCGTTATACCTGGCGCTGGGATGTCTCTTGGCCCGGTGGGCACCGAACGCCGAAATCGACGGCTTCTCCTCCTGGGCTTCACCGGTGGTCATCACGGGCATTCCCGGCGGGCAGGTTTTGGCGGCGGGCGCGCTGGTCCTGAAACTGACCTTCATGATCAACGTGCTGCTGGCGTGTTTCAATCTGGTGCCCGTTCCCCCGCTCGACGGGTCGTGGGTGCTCGAGCACCTGTTTCCTCGGACGCTCGGGCGGTTCTACGCCTTGATCAGACCGTATGGGTTCCTGGTTTTCCTCCTCCTGCTCTGGACCAACGGCTTTGATTATCTCCTGGTCCCGGTCTCGTGGCCGCTGGGGCTGGGGTACGGACTCGTGGCGGCGTGCACGGGTTTGTAGCGGTCCTTGCACTTGGGCGGTCGTCTCGCATATCCTCCGCGGGTACGGAAACGATAGTTGCGGAGATCAGCAACGATGTCAGGTAGCGCAGCCACGGAGAGGGTCGTGATCGTGGGCTCGGGTCCGGCCGGTTGGACGGCAGCCATCTACGCGGCCCGGGCCAACCTCAACCCGCTGGTGTTGGAAGGGGCCGTCTCGTCGGGCAGCGAGATGATTCCGGGCGGGCAACTCATGTTCACGACCGAGGTGGAGAACTACCCGGGGTTTCCGAACGGGATCGACGGATCGGAAATGATGAAAGCCTTCCGGGAGCAGGCGCGGCGCTTCGAGGTACGGGTCAAGGGTGTCAATGCTGAGAAGGTCGATTTTTCCGGGCGCCCTTTCACGCTCATCGACAGCGACGGCGAACCCCTGCAGGCCCAGGCGGTCATCATCGCCACCGGGGCCTCGGCGAATTGGCTGGGGCTGCCGAGCGAGGAGTATTTCCGCAAAGCCGGGCTGGGGGTAACAGCCTGTGCGACCTGCGACGGGGCGTTCCCGCGCTACCGCGGCGTGCCGGTAGCGGTGGTGGGCGGCGGGGACTCGGCGATGGAAGAGGCGACGTACCTGACCAAGTTTTCCAACCCGGTGTACGTCATCCACCGCCGCGACCGGTTGCGCGCCAGCAAGATCATGCAAGAACGCGTACTCCACCATCCCAAGGTCAAGATGGTCTGGAATTCGGTGCCGGAGGAGGTCCTGGGCAACGATACCGACGGGGTCACCGGCATTCGCGTGCGGAACTTCAAGACCGGTACGACCTCCACTCTGGAAATCCGTGGGCTTTTTCTGGCGATCGGACACACCCCCAACACGCGGTTCCTGGACGGCCAGCTCAAACTCGATAGGAAGGGTTATATTAAGCTCAAGGACCCGTACCGTTCCACCACGAGCGTCGAGGGGGTGTTCGCCGCCGGTGACGTGGTGGACTCGGTCTATCGGCAGGCGGTCACGGCGGCGGGCATGGGCTGTAAGGCGGCCATCGACGCGGAGCGCTGGCTGGCGGAACAAGGCATTGAATAGAAACCTCCCGGAAAAGTCTTGAGTTGAGACGCGTAAAAGTCTACAATCTTTTGTCTGGGAAGGTCCCAGGCACGAGCAGGAGGTGTAGTCTTCGCACTCGAAGCGGCGCTCAATCTCAACGCCCGACCTGGTACAGGGCTTGATTGTCACGTTCTGATGCTGAACGCGCACTATGTTGCGCTGCGCGTGATTGACGCGCGCCGCGCGTTCTCGCTGCTTTTCAAGCGCGATCACGGCGATCGCCCCGTCGCGGAAGTGGTGAACGTCGAAGACGGCCGCTACGTCTCCTATAATTTCGAGGATTGGTGCGAACTCAGCGAGTTCAAGAAGGTGTTTGCGCCAGCCGAGCACGACTGGGTCCGCACCATCAGGTTTGACATTGCCGTGCCGCGCATCATTCGCGTGCTACGCTTCAACCGGCTGCCTCAGAACGACGTCAAGTTCAACCGGCGGAACATTTATGCCCGCGACCAGAGCCGTTGCCAGTACTGCGGCAGGAGATTCAGCTCGTCGGAGTTGAGCCTGGACCACGTCATTCCGCGGTCCCGTGGCGGTCCTACCACCTGGGAAAACGTCGTCTGCGCCTGCCTCAAGTGCAACGTCCGCAAGGGCGGACGGACGCCCTGGGAAGCGGGCGTGAGCCTCATCAAGAAGCCGGTCAAACCCCGCTACAGCCCGGTCCTGCACCTGGCCCTGTCCAGTTCCAAGTACCATTCCTGGAAGCAGTTCCTGGACATCGCGTACTGGGACGTGGAGTTGAAGTAGCGCGGTCGGTTTTCAGGCCAAGCCCGCCGGGTCTCCCACCGATGATATCCCCCAGCGAGCGCATCCCTTGCGGAGGGAGGAGTGCGCGCCTGGTCACGAGGTTTGGGTATGGTCCCGGCGTACGATCTGTGCATTATCGATGACGACGCGGACCAGCGCCGGCTGATGCGGTTCAGCCTCGAGCGGTTGGGCCTCACCGTGACCGAAGCGACCGAGGGCAAGTCGGCGTTAGAACTCATCTTGCGGCATCACCCCAAGGTGGTGCTGTGCGATTGGTGCATGCCGATCATGGACGGGGCGGCACTGCTCCAACAGGTGCGGGAGGACCCGGGCATCGCCGCGACGTACTTCATCATGATCACGGCCCACGACACGCCGACGCGCAAGTACGAAGCGCTGGAAGCCGGGGCCGACGATTACCTGACCAAACCGGTGGACCACCGGGAATTGGTGGCGCGCGTGCGCGTCGGCCTGCGCGTGTGGAAAATGCAGCACCGTCTGCGGCGGGCGGCGATCACCGACGGGCTCACCGGGCTGTACAACCACGACCACCTGAACCACATTCTCGAACGTGAATGGAAGCGCTCGCGGCGCTACGGGGCGTCCATGTCCTTTATCATGATGGACATCGACTATTTCAAGGCCATCAACGACACCTACGGGCACTTGGTGGGCAACGAAGTCCTGGAACAGATCGCCCACCTGCTGCGGTCCACGGCGCGCGAGGTGGACGCGCTGAGCCGGTTCGGAGGCGACGAGTTCGCCATTGTCGCCCCCGAGGCCCGGTTGGAGGACGCCGCGGCACTGGCCGAACGCATTCGCTTGAGTGTCTGCGAGCTCTCGAACGTCGAATCCCTCCGCGACCATATCGTGACGGCCTCACTGGGGGTGGTTGCCGCAGACGATCCGCGGGTGCACAGTGCCGGGGAGTTGGTGGAGTTGGCCGACCGGGCCTTGTACGTCTCCAAACGACGCGGCCGCAACCAGGTGTCCACCGCCCTGGACGTCGCGGACGGAGAGGGAGACGTGTCGGCCCTGATCCAGAACGAGGAAGTGGAAGCGCTGCGCGCCCGCGTGGCCACCCTGGGCGTGCAGGCCAAGAAAGTTTACGTGCAGAGCATCGCGGCGTTGATGCAGGCGTTAGAGGAGAAGGACCCCTATACGGCCAGGCATTCCGCAAACACCTCGTACTATGCCGAACAGATCGCCCGGCAGATGGAGTGCAGGGAAGCATTGGTCGTCTCGGTACGGAACGCGGGGTTACTCCACGACATCGGCAAGGTGGGCATCCCCGACTGCATCCTCATGAAGCCGCTGCAACTTACGGACCTGGAGCACACCGTCATGCAGCAGGTGCCGCTGATCAGCATCCGGATCGTCAACCACCTGCACATCCTGGAGACGGAGTTGTACATCATCAGGCATCAGCGGGAGTACTTCGACGGCAGCGGTTATCCCGCGGGGCTCAAGGACGAGCAAATCCCGGTCGGGTCGCGCATCCTCCTGGTGGCCGATGCCTTCGACGCCATGATCACGGACCGGGTTTACCGGAAGCGATCTTCCATCGAGGCCGCCTTGGCCGAACTCCGCCGCTGCGCCGGGACGCAGTTCGACCCCCGGGTGGTTGACGCGCTCGAGCAACTCGCCGCCCGGAACCGGCGCACCTGGTTGAACCGCATCGAACAGACCGTGGCCCTCGCAAACCTTCTCGCGCCGTCCGGAGTTGGGCAGGAATGAGTAGCGGCCGGCCTGTCGGCAGACCGGCGTCCTCGCGCCGGCCGATCCCGGCGCGCCGGGACGGGGACGCAGGCCGCTACTTAGAGCTTCTAACAGAATGGACCTGTGGGAC
>JAZDKM010000279.1:0-2226 GCA_043803085.1 Planctomycetota bacterium | reverse complement strand
AGTTATTGGGCCCGGACCAACGGGAGGCTTTCAATGAGATCATCCGCCGTCGCGTATGCCCGTACGGAGGGCGTGGGCCTGAAAGCGTTCCCGGCGGGTGTGAATTCCGCGGCGAAGCGGTGCATACGGCGGAGCGGGGGTGCGGCGGAAGGGGTGGGCATTAGTGCGCGGGCAGATTGCGTTCGCCCGGATGACGGACGGCAGGTCGACGCACGCCGCCATTGAGAACAAAGAGCTGACGATCGGAATGTTTTAACGGTTTGTCTACAAGCGAAAGGAGAACGAAGGATGAGGAAACCTGTGAGCGTACTTCTGGGGGTGACCGTTGCGCTGGCGCTCGGGGTCGGGGGATCAGTGCTCGCCTGCCCGCCCGGCGGGGACGGGGTAGGCCCCGGAGCGGGGCCCTGTAACCCCGCGAACTGCAAAGGACCCTGTGACGCGGCGAAATGTAAGGGGCCCTGCGACCCGGCAACCTGCAAGGGACCTTGTGACCCCGGGAAATGCAAAGGGTTCTGTGATCCGGCGAAATGCAAGGGGCGCTGCGACATCGAGAACTGCCCTGGGCACGGCGTCGAAGGATGGCTCCACGCGGGAATGATGGGAGGGTTGGATTTCGGCGCGCTGACGGAGGACCAACGTGCGCTGTTCCTTGAGCGCCATCCCGAGGCCGACACCAACGGCGACAGCACCTTGTCCGAGACTGAGTTGGAGGCCTTCCGGACCCAATGGCTCGCAGAGCGCCGCGCGACGATCCTGCAACGCCATCCGGAGGCCGACCTAGACGGCGACGGTGCGCTGTCCGACGGTGAATTCGAACCCTTCCAGACCCGGTGGATGGAAGCCCGCCGGGCGCTGATCTTGGAGCGTCATCCCGAAGCCGACAGAAATGGCGACGGAACGTTGAACGAGGAGGAAGTACGGGCCTTCTTCAGCAGCCGACCCGGCCGTTTCGGCTGTCGGGGCGAGCACGAGGGAGTGGATGGTGATTGGATCGGCGGGTCCAAGACCAAAGGGCATTGCCGCGGGAACAAACCCCAGGACGGCGTATGACGGCAACGCCCGGCACCCCGTGACCTAACCGGAAACAGGGTGTCATTCTCCAGGCGGAGGGAAGATGCCCCAGCATCTTTCCTCTGCTTCTTTTCCCCGCTGAAGAACGTGGACCACCCAACCCCGTCCGCCGACCGATCCCACCGGTCCCAGCCCTGCTCAATTTGACGCCTGAGATAGCCGATATTACAATATAGGTAGTTGGTCGAACGTGAACCGGCCCGGGAGCACGGTCACTGTTTTCAGCTGCGTGCGGCGCTAAGCCATTGCTGGCTGTTGGCGAAACTCGCCTGGGCGTGTAGGCCCACTGCGGCTTTCGCCACCAGCCCGCCCGAGGTCAACGCTGTGAACAAGTCCGAAGCCCTTGCGCGTGCGCAGGAAGCCCTGGACTACCGTTTCCAAGACATGTCCCTGCTCGAGACGGCCTTGGTGCACGCTTCGGCGGCCTCGGGGCGGGTGAACAGCAACGAACGCATGGAGTTCTTCGGCGACGCGATCCTCGGCATGGTCGTCTGCGAAGAGTTGTACCGTCGTTTTCCCGAATCGCTGGAAGGGGACCTCACCAAGATCAAATCGGTCGTGGTCTCGCGGCGGGTGTGTGCGGGGATTGCGGAAGAATCGGGGCTCGATAGCTTGCTCTTTCTGGGAAAGGGTATGAGCGACCGGGCCGACCTACCCATGTCCCTCCGCGCTGCGGTCACCGAGGCGGTCGTTGCCGCCATCTACCTGGACGGCGGGCTGGAAGAGGCGCGGCGCTTTATTCTCAAACACATGTCGCCCCATATCGACGCCGCCGCGGAATCCGACACACAACAGAACTACAAATCCTCGCTGCAGCAGTATGCCCAGCAGGTGCTGGCCGCCACGCCGCAATATGAGGCCCTCGACGAACAAGGCCCCGATCATAGCAAATGCTTCGAAGTGTGCGTCTCGATCAACGGGCGCCGCTTTCCCAGCGCCTGGGGTACCAGTAAGAAGGAGGCCGAGCAGAAGGCCGCTCGGCTGGCCCTGCGCGAACTTACCACCCTCACCGACGACGAGGACGAGTGGACCTGACCCGCACGCCGCCACTTCAACCGAGCACGGGCTGGGCTGGAAACCCTGTTCCCGCACCCGAGTACGCTGAGCAAACCGTGAGAGTTCTGAGCGCCGGCACGATTTGCCCTTTCCCGGCGG